>JBAXNA010000085.1:0-1540 GCA_037133995.1 Candidatus Saccharimonadota bacterium | reverse complement strand
GCGCGCATCCATGGCATGGATGAGGTCATCGGTTCGAACCCGATATGCTCCACCAATAAAAGCAGCCTAATTTAGTAGGGTGCTTTTATTGTTATTAACAGGCACTTAGCATTTACAAATATGCATAATTCCGGTAGTATAGTGGGCACAATGGAAAAAGTAAAAAATATCAGTTCAAAGGCAGCCCAGAAGGCTCAAAGTCAGGCTCAAAAGCATGCTAGTGGCTTTTTAGACTTTATACGCGAGCAAGGTGTGGTGACCCTAGCAGTCGGCTTTATTCTGGCTGCGGCGGTAACTAAGACTGTCAACTCTCTAGTAATAGATATCATTAATCCACTTCTAGGAATTTTGCTAGGAAAAACTAATATCTCTACCGCAAGCTGGCAGGTGGCCGGAGTTACAATTGCTTGGGGTAATTTTGTCAGCGCACTTATAGATTTTGCGGTAGTTGCTCTTGTCGTATACATTGGCTTTAAGGTATTGAGGCTAGACAGGATTGATATAGATAAGAAAAAACGTGACAATGAGGCCGAAAAAGTAGCTGAAGCTGAAACAAAATCAGCTAAGACCAAAAAAAAGAAGTAAGTTCTGTAAGCCCATAATGCCACATACGGCTATTTTGGCAGTTCTTATATTTATTAAGTGATATACTAAAAACAATGAAACACTTCGCTAAGAATATAATCATACGCAGGCTTAACTCAAAGCTAAAAAATCTTTTTGTTAAAAATGAAATTACTGTTATTGGCGTAACTGGAAGTGTTGGTAAAACTAGTGCCAAACACGCTATTGGTGAAGTTCTTGCTGCCTCTCACAAGGTTCGTTACTCTCAAGATAGCTACAATACCGATATTGGTATACCGCTAAGTCTTTTTGGCCTTAAAGTTCCGGCCCATTTATGGGACGCTAGAGCCTGGCAAAAACTGTTTAAAGAAATAGATCATGAGATTGCTAACTATAAATACGACACCGTTGTTCTAGAGCTAGCCGACGACGAACTAGCGATGATGCGAAAGGTACTAAAAATAGTCAAGCTTGATATAAGTGTTATATCTGGAATTGCACCTGTTCATATGGCCAAAATGTACGATATGCGTACAGTACTTCATGATAACTGGGTAATAGCCGCAAATGCCAAAACAATTATCTATAATGCCGACAACGACGCTCTAAGAAAAAAGGCTTTTAAAAATGGTACGGTTGGTTTTGGGCTCAAAGCCGGAGCAATCAAGTTTAATAAAATATCACGCTCAAAAGCTGGCTTTTTGAAGGCTGAACTACAGATAGGTAAACAAAAAAGGCAAATACAGACCAAGATGCTTGGCCGCCAGAACTTATATAGCCTGCTGGCTGCCGCAGCCGTGGCTAACGAGCTTGAAATGAACTTTTCGGCAATTTGCTTTGAACTAACACAAGTTGGCTCTGTACCGGGTAGAATGAATATGCTAAAAGGACTTAACGGATCTAAGATAATTGATGACAGCTACAATGCCTCTCTAGAGACTGTAGTAGCCGGCCTTGACACCCTAGGCCAGCTCAG
>JBAXNA010000084.1:0-1653 GCA_037133995.1 Candidatus Saccharimonadota bacterium | reverse complement strand
CTTATGAGTTATATCGTAAGTCAACGCGATACTTATTCTAATGTGATTAGGTGCCCCACTAACTTCTAGACCGTATTGTTATCATTTGGGGTTATAGGTGGCTGAGGAGTTACAGCTGGTTCAATTGGCGGCTGAGTGGGGGCGGGAGCTGGCGTAGGGGCAGCAGGATTTGGTGCATAGACTTGAGGTGCGACGGGGGCTGCAGTGAGAGGCGGCACAGGTACAGGTACAGGTACAGGTACAGGAACAGGAACGGGCGATATTTCTGTGGGCGCAGCTGAAACAGCTGGCCCTGGCGCAAAGACCTGAGGTGTTGCTGGTGGCTGTGGGAGTGGTGCTGGCTCCACTGCAGGGCTTGGTGGCGCCTGAGGGCCGTTACCAGTATCTGCGACAAGCTGTTTGTTTGATTTGTGACTACCCCTAAGAAGATAGAAAGTTAAGCCACCTCCAGCAAAAACTAACACTACAAAACCAAATATTCCTACATAAATAAGCGTAGAGGCAGAATCAAAACTAGCACTTTTGTCTTCTGCTGAGCCAACTTTTGATTCTGCTAGCGCCTGCATGTTGGCAGCTAAATAATGTGCCGGGTAGTCTTTTTGAACAGCCTTAAAAGATGATACGGCCGATTTATAGTTACTATTTAGATAGGCGTCTAGCCCATCTGACCATTGATTTGTGATTTTGCTAGTGTCGTCGAACTTAACTTTTTTACTGGCAGCTAGTGCCGTGAGATCGGCGATATCTCGGGCGGTGCCAGAACCAAAACATTTATTATCGGGACACTCCAGTGTGCCATAAGTATTAAGACCTATTTGAAGCCCCTTATCATTAAATGCAGGGCCGCCACTGTTTCCTTGGGCAATCGGTACAGTTGTTTGTAACAGAACTTTATTACTAATTTCTTCAATAGCTACAGCCACTCCTTGGGTGACCGTAGGCTTGGTTTTGATGTCCTTGGTGTCTAGACCACCATCTACAAAACCAGGGTAGCCCATGGCTGTTAGTTCTGATCCTTCACTAATCTCGCGAATTGAGCCTATTTTAACAACCGGATATTTGCCCTCGATTTTTAATAATGCTACATCAGAAGAGGTGCTCTTATAAATATCAGTCTGGCCTGAACCCTCTTCGCCTTTCTGAGGCACATAATCTTGACCAATATATTTTGCAGGTACAATAGTACTGCTTTCTTGAATACTAAGACGATCATTTTGATTGTTAATTTTCATAGGCTCTGTGCCAAGCTGAACATAGTAGCGGGGCTCATCTTTATTAATTTTTATAACTTCTACAGGTATTTTTTTAATAAATGCACCAATGAATTGATAGATATCTATTTTCCCAGATTCTAGCTGGTCATATAGCGAATCTAGCTCGAATTTGCTTAAATAGCCAGATTTTACAAGGTATGTTAGTAGTTCGTTAATTCGAGCTTTGGCCTCTTCTTTGCTCTTCGACTCCACTATGTATCCAGACAGCAGGTCTGTAGTGCTGACGGTCACTACGTGTCCGTTTGTGGCCACATAGCCATCTTCAGAAACTATAGAGCCGCTGCCAATACCACCGCTGCAAACATTTTTTAAGGTAATTGAAGGCTGCGCTTTACTAGATGGCAGCTCGATATCGGCACACCTTAAAGATGATATACGC
>JBAXNA010000083.1:0-1775 GCA_037133995.1 Candidatus Saccharimonadota bacterium | reverse complement strand
AGCGATAAGACTCACCTCAACAATACTTCTCAAGATGCTACTGCTACCCTTATTGACCCAGTTGAATTTGATGACGAATTCAAGAAGCTAGCTATTAAAGCCGCAGCAGTTCTAAAGCGCCAAATAGCTGGAGTTGACCTAATAATAAACAGCAACACTCAAAAGATTTCTGTACTTGAGGTCAACAATACCCCACAAATAGATACCGGCACTTTTGCCGAAAACAAGGCCCTTGCTCTAGCCGAATATTTTAGCAAAGGCCAGTCTATTAAGAAGAAAAGGCACATCAAGACTTTCGCTAGCATTGACATACCAGAGCTTGGTATTTTTGACCTAAAAAGTAAAATTGATACCGGCGCTAGTCTAAGTGCAATTCATGCAACCAACTTCATGATTGATGATGCTACCAAGATTTTGTCATTTACACTACTAGACGATGAACACCCGCAATACAATAATAAGGTTTTTTCTACAAAGTACTATTCTTTAGACGAAATTAAAAGCTCAAATGGTCAATCAGAAAAACGCTATACTGTTGAGCTACCTATCGTATATAATAGGGTCAAGTATAAAGTTATGTTTTCTCTTTCTAATCGCAAGAGCATGCGTAACCCAGTGCTATTAGGCCGAAGATTTTTAAGAGATGGCAATTTTGTCGTCAGGGTAAAATAGGAGATTATAATGAAAATTGCGATATTATCAAAAGGTACTGGCAACTACAGCACAAAAAGACTTATGGAGGCCGGTAAAGAACGTGGCCATGACATGGTTATAATAAATCACGCTAATTGTAGCGTAGATATTGAGCGCAATAAGCCGGGAATTTTGTACAAGGGCCAAAAGATTGAAAATATTGATGCAATTATCCCTAGAATTGGCCAGTCTATTACATCTTACGGCTCAGCTGTTGTTAGGCAGTTCGAGATGATGCGAGTCTATACTCCAGTAAGCTCACTCGCGCTTGTTCGTTCACGCGATAAGCTGCGTAGTCTACAGCTACTCGCGCGCTCTGGCGTGGGTATTCCAAAAACTGTTTTTGCCCGTCAGGCTGTTGGTACCGAAGAGCTAATTGAGCTTGTTGGTGGAGCCCCGGTTGTTATCAAGCTACTTGAAGGTACTCACGGTATTGGCGTTGTACTTGCCGAAACACGCAAAGCTGCAAAATCTGTTATAGAGGCTTTTTATGGGCTTGGAGCCAACTTACTTATTCAAGAATTTATAGAAGAAGCTCACGCTGCTGATGTTCGGGTTATTGTTGTTGGCGATAGGGTGGTAGGAGCAATGATGCGCCAAGGTCAAGAAGGCGAATTTAGAAGCAATCTGCACCAGGGCGGCACGTCACTACCCGTCAGCCTTACCAAGAAAGAAACCAACATCGCTATTAAGGCCGCCCGTACACTTGGCCTACCTATCGCTGGCGTAGATATTATTAGATCTAGCCGTGGGCCACTTGTGCTTGAGGTTAATTCTAGCCCTGGTCTTGGTGGAATAGAGAACCAAACAGGTGAAGATATAGCAGGTGAAATAATAGACTATGTGGTGCAAAAAGCCAGCGGTAAGCGCCGTAAAGACAGAATTGGCGCATAAACCCCAGCTTATCTAAAACAAGTATTGATTTTTTAGCTTAAAAATCGTACAATATTCAGGTTAATAACGTAATTATCTCTAGCGATTTATACTTTAAGTAGTTTTTATTAGATTTTTAGAATAGTTATTTTACGGGTCCGTAGCTCAGTTGGTTAGAGCACCTGCCTTTTAAGCAGGGTGTCGTGAGT
>JBAXNA010000082.1:0-1817 GCA_037133995.1 Candidatus Saccharimonadota bacterium | reverse complement strand
ATAAGGGAGTTATAAATAGTGGCGATGCCCAGTGGATGACGGCCGGTAGCGGAATAATACACCAAGAAATGCCCAAGCAAGCCGAGCGTATGCGCGGAATCCAGCTCTGGCTGAATTTGCCACGCAAGTACAAAATGAGTAAGCCGGCCTATGGCGATATATTGCACCACAACATACCGGTGGTAAAAGATGCGAGCAGTACCATCAAGGTAATCGCGGGCGAGTACAAAACTACCAAAGGTGCATTTACTGGCAAATACGTTGCAACCTGTTTTCTTGATATCGAGCTAGCCAAAGGCGCAAGCTGGGAACTGCAAACACCATCAAGCCATACTTTATTTGTGTATATTCTAGAGGGTTCTGTAGATTTCGCTGGTACTGAAGTTGCCACCAAGCAAGTGGCACTATTTGAAAAAGGCGACATGCTACAAGCCAAAGCAGGCGAGAGTGGTGCTAAGTTTTTATTACTTCATGCTGAGCCAATCGGCGAAGCTATTGCTTGGGGTGGGCCGATAGTTATGAATACCGAAGCCGAATTGCACCAGGCCTTTGCCGAGATTCAGGCCGACACTTTTATTCACCGCGATTAATTTTAGGCTTTAACTCAAAGCTATGAGTTTATTGGACTAGTATTGCTGCAGGCCACAATGCCGTATTTACTCATATCTTATCGTATCCGTAGTATCATTAGTACATGAGCAACACGCGCCAAGTAAAACTAAGTGATGGTTCAGAATTTGAATTTTTATCAGATAAATATATCGACCTTGGCCTTTTAAAAAAAATAGCAGAACTTAGCGATAGCGAGCTGTATTCGTTGGTCACAGATGCTGGTGTGAAGTATGAGGGCAAGCCAAGCAAGACAGATCTAATCATGAGTCTCGACGAAATAGACACTGCAGTACTAAAAGATTTGTATAAAAAATATACAGCTAAGTAAAATTAATAAATCTAGTAGTAGCATTTGAATATACGATATATAATATGAAGATATGAAATACGCATTCGAGCTAAAAACGTTAAAAAACATTATGGTCAATATTGTCTAGCAAAGCCACCGAGAGCAAAAATCTGTCGATAAAATCCGGGCCCCTTAGTCGTGCGTCGCGGTTTTTCTATACGAAGTCAAGCCTGGTCACCGCGTTGTTGGCTACTTCCGTCTTCGCCGGCTATCTTGTCTTTGTACTAATGGGTCAGGGTAAGGCTTTTGAAGTTGCCAACAGCAATGTCAGATCACTAGGAACTTCGTTGGGCTTTGGTCAGGCAGAGATCCTTGCCTTTCTTGCAGAACGTTCTGATCAGCAGATTAATGCCTACATTAGCTTCAATCTAGTTTGGGACTCTCTATTTGCTTTGATCTACGGAGTGATGTATGTGTTTTGGGTGTCGTTATTGTTTAAGCCGTATTCGCAAAAGTTTGGGGTTTTGAATCTGCTACCATTTGGTCAAGTTGTATTTGATTGGTTGGAGAACTTTGGCTTAGCTACACTGTCAAAGCAGTACCTTGCAGACGGCACGATTTCTTCGACGACTGCACAATTTACCTCAATTACCTCAACTATTAAGTGGGGATTTTCCTTACTGGTCTATGGAGTAATATTGGTTGGTATTGTCATGCGGATAGTAAGGACAGTGAAGAGGCGAAGCCAGCGCTAGAACCGAACTGGCACACAGCAAGAGCCACTTTATTGGCTGTAAGTTTTGATGCTACAATACTAACATGCAGTTGATAAAAGAAATTTCAGCAAATGAGATGATTGGGGAGTTTCTCAAAGCCGAGCTACACTCTTCGCGCTTCCGCGCGGGCAGCCTAAGGG
>JBAXNA010000081.1:0-1858 GCA_037133995.1 Candidatus Saccharimonadota bacterium | reverse complement strand
TCTGGAAAGAATGGATAACTACAGTTGATCCGAAAAAAATAGGAATCATGTACTTCTTAGTTTCAGGATTTATGCTTGTGAGAGGTGGGATAGAGACTCTAATGATCTGGTTGCAACAAGCTGTTTCTGTAGATGGGTCTCACGGCTACTTAACTGCTAATCACTTCCAGCAAATATTTACAGCACACGGCAATATTATGGTTTTCTTTGTTGCGATGGGTTTTATATTTGGACTAATAAACTACATAGTTCCTTTACAAATTGGAGCGCGCGACCTCGCATCACCATTTCTAAATACTCTAGGTTTTTGGCTATTCGTAGCCGGAGCTATTATGGTAAGTATGTTCTTTTTATTCGGAGGCCAGTATGCAGCAACAGGCTGGCTAGCTGTAGCGCCACTTTCTGGTAAGTTATTTAGCCCTGGCGTCGGGGTAGACTACTGGATTTGGAGCCTCCAGATATCTGGTATCGGCACAACTCTTGGGGCCATTAACTTTGTAATGACCATTCTAAAAATGAGAGCACCAGGCATGACACTCGGTAAAATGCCAATGTTCACTTGGGGAGCGCTATGTAGCATGATTATGGCGATCGCCGTATTCCCACTACTAACAGCTACATTGTTTTTGATGTTCTTCGATAGATACTTAGGCGCACACTTCTTCACGACAGTAGGTGGTGGCGATCCTATGATGTACACCAACCTTATTTGGATGTGGGGACATCCAGAAGTCTATATATTAATGTTGCCGTGTTTTGGAATATTCTCAGAAGTCGTCGCAACTTTTAGCCGCAAACCACTCGCCAGCTACAAATCAAACGTACTCGGTATGATTGGCGTATCGACATTCGCGCTATCAGTATGGCTTCACCACTTCTTTACTATGGGAGCAGGGGCTGATGTTAATGCCTTTTTTGGCGTCATGACAATGATTATTGCTATTCCTACATCGGCTCTAATCTTAAACTGGATAGCAACGATGTACAAAGGACGAATCAATTTCTCCACACCAATGCTTTGGTTCCTTGGTTATATAGCAGTATTTTCTGTTGGTGGTATGTCTGGTGTAATGCTAGCAGCGCCTCCGGCCGACTTTCAGCTACATAACAGCTTATTCTTAGTTGCGCACTTTCACTCAATGGTAATAGGCGGCGTGTTGTTTGGTGTGTTTTGCGGTATAAGCTATTGGTTCCCTAAATTTACAGGACTTAAGTTGAACGAACGTTTAGGACGATATGCTTTTTGGTGCTGGATTATTGGCTTCTGTTTGTCTTTTATTCCTATGTATGTTTTAGGGCTGATGGGTGCGACCAGAAGACTTGACCACTATGACTCGTCTACAGGTTGGCGGCCGCTATTTATTATCATGCTTGTAGGTGGAATAGTTATTGCTGCGGGCTTAGCGCTACAAATAATTCAAATTATAGCGACTTTTATCCAGAAGAATCATTTAAGAGATACGACTGGTGATCCTTGGAATGCCAGGTCGCTAGAATGGGCTACAGCATCGCCGCCGCCATTTTATAATTTCACGACTATTCCGGAAGTATCGAGCATTGATGCATTCTGGGAGATGAAACATCAAGGAATAGCCGAAACTAAATATCAAGATATCCATATTCCAAAAAATACTGCGGCAGGTTTTTATATTGCTTGTTTCGCATTTTTAGTAGGTTTTGCATTTGTATGGGAAATAGTCTGGCTGGCAGTAGTTTCTTTAATCGGCATTATAGTAGTGTTTATTGTTAGGGGCTTTAATGAAGAATCTGAATATACGCTTACAGCAAAAGAAGTTCAAGATTTAGAGGAAGCACGAACAAAGAAGCATCTAGAAAGAACTAAACTGGCAAATGATGA
>JBAXNA010000080.1:0-1888 GCA_037133995.1 Candidatus Saccharimonadota bacterium | reverse complement strand
ACAAATTTAGACTGTGGCTTTGCAAGACCTTGAAGTAAAAAATATTCATTAGCAGACTTATCAAAAATATTTGCGTGGGTTTTGGTACTGCGGTAAACAGCAATCACATAGCTCTTGGGCTTGAGAGTTGCAGCCGTGGCGTAGCTTACAATATTCATGTTTATTTTACCATATGCATCAAGCGTGGAAAGGCTATAGATCTGCTGGCTAACTCTGTTCCAGGGGCGACGGTTTTTAGTAGTTTTGGGCTTCATAGATATAAATATGATAACAGAATATATTGTTTTTGGCCTTGGTGTTGCAAATAGTCTATTTCTGAAAAAATAAATCTATCGCACAACAGGCCAGAATACAAATATAAAAGACGCTAAATTGTTCTTTACAATTTTAAAAATACTGGTATACTAGTACTGTATTAATAAAGGAAAATATTTATGAACAAAGCAAAAATCGCCCTAGCTTCAATGGTAATAGCAGGCTCAGTGTTTGCAGGAGCAATGCCAGCCGTGGCTGCACCAGCAAAACCAGCGCCTATGACCGTAGAACAAAGAACAGCTGCAATTCAAAAGTTTAGAACCTGGATACTATCACTCAATCTAAACTTCAAAGTGATAAAAAAATAAACTATCTTTCTTATAAAAAAGCCCCATTATTGGGGCTTTTTTAATAATAGAGATAACTACATGAGCAACATCTATTTTCTAATTCCCAGACTTAGAAAGGGCAGATACAATAAATGAAGAGAAATGAAAAGACCCGCTCCGTATTTGATACAGAGCGGGCTTTTGGGCTTGATTGGGGCTATTCTTCAGACCAGCCAGGGTTAAAGGTTTTATTGCACTCTAAGGGCAAGATAATCTTCTCGCCAATACTAAGCAGGTCTGAGCCAGGGTTACGCTGAGCTACTAGATTGATAACTTCTCGAATGTCAATCTTGGTCGACTTCGAATCTGGCACATTTACCAGAATAAGTGTCGTGAGATTGTCACCTGGTACAACGATGATCTCTTGCGAGCCTTCACAGCCTACGCTGTTGCGCATGGTCAAGTACGAACATGAGAAGGCAAGAAAAGCGATTGCGTATATGACCGAAAAAACTTTAAAAACCTTTCTTGTCTTAGCAAACCTTATTGGTTTGTCTGGCACATCTACTTTTTCTTCTGTTTTGGGTAACAAGAAAATCTCTTTTCCTAATATGGCTAGTCTGTAAGGTACAATTTAGCTTGCCTATTATAGTGCCTAAATATACAATTGTCAATACTTGTTGCTAGCTGGTTTTGACGGGGGAGATAGACTGTATAATTGGCGATTCATTTGCCTAAATATAGGCTATAATACTAAATATGGAACTAAATAATGGCCCAAGCAATCATGATAATAAGAATTACCAAGATCTAGACTCAAAGCTTAGCGGCTGGCCAGAATATTTTAAAAATCACGAAAACCGAGAACCCAGACCGCAGCTAGCACTAGCTATTGAGTCTAGCGAGGCAGACTCCCAGCCCCTTAGCTCTAAGCAGGCCTTAGATATTGGTGCGGGCAATCTCATAGAGAGTAAAGCGTTACTAGAGGCTGGGTTTGACCAAGTAAGCGCAACAGACTCATCTAGCTATTCAGAAGAGGTATCTGGCAAGCTAGAGCGAGACTACAATGATTTTGCAAATGATATCAATAGATTTAGCTTTTATAAGCTACGCAATGAAGAGCTTGCAGACAAAATTAGCCCTAATTCTGTAGATCTAGTAGTGTCATACTACGCCTTACCATTTACTAGACCCCACGAGTTTGCAAGGCTCTGGCAGTCGCTTGAGTCTGCGCTCAAGCCAGGTGGTGTTATGTCTGTGACGCTTTTTGGTGATAACGACGGCTGGGCAACAGAGACTAATGC
>JBAXNA010000079.1:0-1921 GCA_037133995.1 Candidatus Saccharimonadota bacterium | reverse complement strand
CGCATTTGAGCCACCATACTAAAACTACTACGGCCGCGGGGTTTGTTTATTAGATATATTCCTGGTGTAATTTCAAATTTATAATTTATAATTTTCATTGAAGGCTCAATTTTTATTATTAAGTGTAGAAGTAATTTTTTGAAAAATCCATACCAGCTGTTGGCATTCATCTAGCAAGACATTTATATCATCTACTTTTTCTGGTGCAGACACAACAAACATCCTTAGCCAATGCTTGGTTTCCTGAGCCTCTTTCTTGCAGATGTGAATTTTATATCGAAAGTCTTTTTCTGAGCTCGCGCCATTTGCTTCTTGATAATTAGCACCAATGCTTGTGGCCGAGCGCACTATCTGGCTAATCAGGGGCTTAGTAATTATAGTAGGCCTAAGCTCTTGGCAAAAAATTAATACTGCTTGACCAAACAGTGCAGTTCTCTCTTCTAGATCATATTGTTTTTTTCTGTCTGGCATTTGGTAATTCAATATTTTCAATTATAAATTCTAAATTTGCTTCACTTAGCTGGCTAAAATCTCACCAGCCACCATTCGGCCCTTAAAACTACCAGCCGAAACTACTGCTTCTGGCTGTGATTTTTGAATTTTTTTGGGCTCTGCTCAACCTCGCTCTGGGTAGCTGTTTCAGCTTCTTGGGCGACAGCTTCACCTGTTTGAGAGTCTACTACGCCGCCTTGAGTAAGCTCGACGCCTTTTTTGGCTAGCTTTTCGGCTATTGTTTCGGCTTTTTCTGAGCTTGGCTTAGGTGTTTTTGCCGCTACTAGCTGAGGCTGGGCTGTTTTTGGCTCTTGAGAAAACAAAACTTTTACTATGTCTTGCTGCTTGGCGCCACCGCTCATCATTTGAGCTGCAATAGTGAGGCTCTTGGCAGTTGTATTTGGGGCAGTGAAGCCTTCTGTACCGCTCATAATACCAGTAAGTAGGGCTGTAGCCACGTGGTAGTCAATCATTCCCTGGGCCACAGACTCTATAATGCCCACAAGCATTTCACAGACACTGCTAGCTTGAGGCTCAATGTAGTTCACGCTACCATACTGCTCGTTACTTCTGTGAGAATCAATATTTATTAGGTGTATTCCGTCAAAAATTGTTGGGTTTTGCTCTAAGATTGTATCTATTTTGGCTATCTGGCTCACACCAAGAACTATTACCAAATCAAACTTGTATGCGCCGTAGTCAAAGCTAGCATCTTTAGCAGTAAAATTACCCGCAAAAGGCGAAATCACTACTTCTAGATTGCCTTCATTGACTTCATAGCGTAGCTTGTCTACTTCTACTTTTGAAGTGTCTAGGCGAATAATAAAATCGCGAATGCCAGAAAGGTCACGGCTAACTCTACGAGTATCAAGAACCTGGCTAGACTTAGGTAGCTGGCCGGTCATAATTGCACTCACCTGTTTGCCGGCTCTGCCCAAGATTAGCTCTAGGGCGGTCATAGCGCTAAGCTGGTCGTCTGTAGGGTTTTTACCAGCGACTAGTAAGATGTGGTTGGCTTGTTTGATAAGCTCAACAGCTTGTTGTTTTGGGGTCAATTCTTGTTGCATATAATATATTTTTTATTGGTTTATCTAATCAAGTGCGTATTATACCCAACACAAGCGTTATTGTCAAGGGCTGAGGGCTGTTTTTTGCTTTACTTATAATGTGAAAAGCCACCAGATTTCTCTGGCGGCTTTTAGGGCTAGAGTAAAAATTATACTCGAGCGATTGAAACGGTGGGCAAATAGAGCTGATTCCAGCCCTCCCTAATGTGCGGAGGATTGGCCTCAAGTGCCTGGTGCATTCTATTGATTGCATCATTTGGAACTTTGCGCTCTCGAGAAAGATTTCTGGCCAGACACTCTTCTAGTGGTGTCTTAAACCAAATACCTTCTATCCAGCCTTCGTCTCCTACCTGCTTGCGCAA
>JBAXNA010000078.1:0-1947 GCA_037133995.1 Candidatus Saccharimonadota bacterium | reverse complement strand
CCTAAGATTCCGCAGCTTTCAGACTTGCGTGAATCAGGAAGTATTGAGCAAGATGCCGATGTCGTGATGTTTATTTACCGAGAAGATTATTATGAAAAAGAAAGCGAGCGTAAGGGCATGGCAGATCTTCTTATCAAAAAACATCGTAATGGCCCAACAGGCGAGGTTGAGCTATTCTTTCAGCCAGAACAAATGCTCTTTAAGAGTGTTGACCACGTGCATAAAACATAAGCTTTTTTGCGAGATTTGAGACTTCGGGGTATAATTAATACAATGAACAAAAAACAAGATAAAAGTGAAGTAAAACAAGTTGGCCGGTTTGGCCTAGTTGGCATATTAAACACCTTAGTTGATATTGTTATTCTAAATATCCTAGCTGTTACTATTTTACCCAAGACCTTGATTGTTGCCACTTTTACAGTTTTTGGCGCCGAAATAGTAATTACTGGCATTGTTTTGGCCGGCTTAATATCTGGCACTTTCGCCATGATCAACAGCTTTATATTCAACATGCGCTTTACATTTAAAAAGCAAAAAATAGACACTAGGCATATAGTATATTTTTTCTTGATAACAATGTTCGGAATATATATCATAAGACCAGTTATTCTTAAGCTACTTACCGATGTCTGGGTGTGGCCATCACAGCTTGCCTATTCCATCACCAGTGGCATAGGCCTACCGCTTAGCCAAGATTTCGATCAGCGAAACCTTGCTTTGGCTGCTGCAATTATGGTCGTACTGGTGTTTAATTATTTAATGTATAAATACTTTGTTTTCACAAATAATGAAAAAAAATAAATTCAGCTTAATAGATTTTATTAAAAATAATGCTGGCACGTTTATATTTGCTGGTATAGTCTTGCTAGCTGTGGCTTTTAGGTTTTACCAGCTTAATTCACTACCTCCGGGCCTACACCCAGATGAAGCAGCCAACGGCTTAGATATTTTTAAAATACTTCAAAATCATGACTATAGAGTAATCTACAATACCAATGGCCCTCGGGAATCGATATTTTTCTTCTTTCAGGCAATTTTTGTAGCTCTGCTTGGCAACACAATACTGGCTCTACGCATCGCCCCAGCAATGTTTGGTGTTCTTGCTGTAGTTTTTGTCTACTTATACACCAAAGACTGGTTTGGCCGTCGCACCGCTTTACTGGCTGCCTTTCTTATGGCCGTAAATCCGTGGGTCAATACAGTTAGTCGTGATGGCTTTAGGGCTAGTATGGTGCCTCTAGTTATTGCCATGGTGGCATTTTTTGCGGGCCGAGCCTACAAGACCGCTAAGACTTGGTATTTTGTGCTGGCAGCCTTTTTCTTTGCTCTGGGCTTTTATACCTACACTGCCTTTTTAATGTTTAGTCTTGTGGCGGTGGGTGGCTTGTTTTATCTAGCTATCTGGCGACGCGACTGGATCAAGTCAAACGCCAAAAATCTAGCTATTTCATTGGCAGTTTTTGCCGTGGCTATCGCTCCACTAGCGATTACAATTATTCGCAATCCAGCAGACTCTACAGCCAGAGCCGGCGGTACTAGTTTTCTAAACAAAGATCTTAACAATGGCCAGCCAGCAATTACTCTACTCTCTAGCGCCGGAAAGACTCTTTTGCAGTACAACTACCAAGGTGATGAGAACAGCCGCCATAATCTACCTGGGCTGCCGCTACTCAATAGTTTTGTAGGTATCGCCTTTGTCTTGGGCCTACTTGTAGCCTTTAGCCGAATAACTAGGGTCAAATACGCTGCCTTACTGGCAATGTTTTTTGCCATGCTTTTGCCAGCTATTTTGACTGCAGAAGGCCTGCCCCACGCTTTGCGAAGCATTGGCTCTGCGGCAAGTGTGTTCACGCTAGCTGCTATTGGCATCAATTACCTGCTTATTCAGTGGTATAAGACTTTTCCTGTCAATGCGCCAGCCAGAAATTTTGGAGCAGCAATTTTTGG
>JBAXNA010000077.1:0-2024 GCA_037133995.1 Candidatus Saccharimonadota bacterium | reverse complement strand
CCAGAAGAAATCATAAAGGCTACTATTGTCCACGAAATGACTCACTACGCCCATGGTTTTAATTCGCCACTTGAGCAAAAGCAGAAGCATCCACACAGCGGAGGAGTAATAAGAAAAGAATTCGCAGAGAGAGGTCTAGAAGATCTCTATATATACCAACAAAAATGGCTCAAAGATAACTGGACTGCTGTCGTCACCAAGTACTATAGCGCAGAAGAACTAACAAGAAGGCCTCGCCGTAGGCCAAACAACAGAGTAGCTATAAGAATGCCGTGGTGGATGGGCCGAATATAATATTTGTTCTTTATTGAGCAAACTTGTACTCAGTATTTTCCCAATGCATAGCTAAAAAATCGATAATACATATGAATACAACATACAAATTATGTATTATAAAACACCGATTTTACAGCCCAAAAATCACTCTAAATCATGGCAATGCTTGAAGATATTATCTTAATATGAGATAGTATAATCTATGAGTAAGCGTAAGCGTAATGTCAAAAAAAACAGAGCCTCAAATACTGGTAGTCTTGCTAGTTCTAGCTACAGCAGAGCTAAAAAGGCCAAAATAAGGTCTAGAGAAAGAATGCAAAAAATTGCCCTAAGCCAGGCTAGGCGTTACTTGATATACGCACTAGCAGCATACCTGGCCTCAGAGCTGGTAAAGTTCTTGATATACAGTGTGTTCTTTAGGGGCGGATCCACCCCAGGGGGTATTATTTTTCTACTGGTGATCTATCTTCAGATTGGCCTGCTTATTATGACATTCGTTTTTTTCGTATTGGCTGTATATAAGACACTTAAGCGCCTACTCACAGAAGAGTTTTAGTACAATACTAAATAATAGTAAGCTTTTCGTGTTGTGTTCGCGTATTATAGTTGTATAATGTACTTATGGTCGTAGTTTTACTTATAGCATTAATATTTATTATGTTACTTGGTTTTGTAGCCTTGTTTATTTCTTTTAATTCTCGCTTGGGAGCGATAAAAGACGATAGCAGCGTAGGTATGCTTAAGCAAGACTTGCAGGGTATGAGCCAGCAAATAGCCCAGACTCAAGAGGCTATGCACGAGCGGCTTGATCGCAACAATAGCTCTATGCAAGAAAGTCTTCATAAGCAAATGAGTGAGTCACACAAGATAATAACAGACGTAACGCACCGTCTGACCAAGCTAGATGAGACCAACAGGCGAGTAGTAGATGTGGCAGACGAGCTCAAGACGCTACAGAATGTACTGTCTAATCCCAAGCAACGCGGGGTTCTAGGTGAGTATTACCTGGGTCAGGTGCTAGAAAATGTCTTGCCCCCAGATGGTTTCGCGCTGCAATACAAGTTTGAAAACGGCGAGACCGTAGATGCGGCAATATTTCTAGACAAGGGCAAGATACTACCGGTGGACTCTAAGTTTTCCCTCGAGAACTACAATCGCTTGATAGACGAAAAAGACAAGACTCGAAGAGACGCTATTATCAAACAATTCAAATCAGATCTTAAGTCAAGAATAGATGAAACCTCTAAATATATCAGACCAGATGAAAACACAATGGATTTCGCCTTTATGTTCATACCCTCTGAAGCTATCTATTATGATTTGCTAGTTAATAAGGTGGGGGCAATTCAGACCAGCTCGAAAGACCTGATAGAATATGCTTTTAGAGAAAAAAGAGTGATAATTGTTTCCCCAACTTCTTTTATGGCCTACCTTCAGACTGTAATGCAGGGCCTACGGGGCCTGCAAATAGAAGAACAGGCCAAAGAGATACAGAAGCGAGTTGGTCAGCTAGGGCGCCACATAGACAACTATGACGAGTTTATGCATAAGCTTGGTAATTCACTGGGTACTACAGTCAATCATTACAATACAGCCCACAAAGAACTGAAGAAAATAGACAAAGATGTAGTAAAAATTGCATCAACAGAGCCTTCTGTAGAGCCTCTAGTAATAGAGAAGCCGCACTTAGACGACTAGTTGTGATATAATTTGCTTATGAATACATACTTATCAGGAATACAAGCTAC
>JBAXNA010000076.1:0-2041 GCA_037133995.1 Candidatus Saccharimonadota bacterium | reverse complement strand
GCTGGCTACAGCCATAAGACCTCAAGTTAGCTTTCTAAACGAAGAAGAAGTGATACGGCTTTTTGAGGCAATACCCACAAACAACATTGTGGGCCTTAGAGACCGTTCTATTGTTGAGCTACTCTTCTCTACCGGCTTGAGAGTATCTGAGCTAGCCGCCCTAAATATAAAAGATTTAAATTTTAAGACAGGTGAGTTTTCTGTGAGAGGCAAAGGCCAAAAAGACAGGCCGGTCTATTTGAGTGAGTCTGCGGGCTACGTACTGAGCAAGTATCTAGAGTCTAGAAACGACGATTTTTTACCACTTTTTATGCATTTTAGAGGCTCAAAATCTGACTTTAACGGCGGTGAGTACACTAGACTCACAGTGCGCTCTATACAGCGCATAGTAGAGCGCTATGCCCACAAGGCCGGCATTGCCAAGCACGTCACACCGCACACCTTGCGACATAGCTTTGCTACAGATCTGCTTACTAACGGCGCAGACTTGCGCAGTGTGCAGAGTCTACTTGGTCACAGCAATATCGCCACCACGCAGGTCTACACTCATGTCACAGACCCTCAGCTCAAGCAGGCTCACAAGAAGTTTCACTCTGGTAATAAAGCTTAAGTTTTGGTTTTTGAGAAGTGATGGCTATTATAGCGCTTTTTACGGTACTAGATTGCTTTTTTGTGTGCCTAAGAGATCATTATGTTTTTGGCGAGCAAGCAGGATCATCTTTTTTGGTGAAATTGCCACAGAATGTCTCAGTTTTTTCAATTGGTGAGTTAGAGTAGAGTACATCGTCAAAAAAGCTACTACCACCTATTTCTGTTTCAGCTTGAATTCTACGGTATAGGCTGCCCACCTTGGCGGTGACATCTATCAGAGCTCTAGAAGACCGCACCTTAACAGCATCTATGCCGCAATCAATAGCACTGGCAGCCACATTTGCACAAAAGCTTGCACGATAATCAGTGTCTTTATATCTAGGCTTGAGCTTAGCGACAATGTTGTAGTTGGCGGCAATATCTGGTGCTGTCAAGCCAAGCATAGTACTAAGATTGATACCGACCTTGCAGTTGTAGCCCGATGATACATTCGCGCATGAACTACTAGACACTTGGGAGCCATTACCAGGCCCTGCGATGTATATACCGTTGCTCAGCGGTATAATAATACTGGTCTTCTGTGGCATACTAGTTATGGCTGTATTTTTTTTCCAGTATACGAGACTTAGCTCGAGCGTTGCTGGTGAATTTATATTATAAGCATTGCTGGGCCCATTATTAGTTGGGTAAGCATCATAACACGTGCCGCCAGTTGAACATAATGTACTATATTGAGCGCTTGCAGTGTCAGCCTTGCTCCATTCTAGAAACATGTAGCCTATACCTGTGGCTGGTCCTGGCTCATAAGTAAAAAGCTGTACAGACTCGTCTTTTTTGATTTGACCACTAGGCGTAGCAGAAGAAACAGTAACGGTACGGCAGACTATTTCTGTGGTGTTGTTTAAATCAGCCGTGGGTTTATATGCGCTGAGAGGGTCTGTACTATTACAGTCTGGGTAATCCTTTCCTGGGTTGGCCTGTATCCACAGTGCCGCGTCTCTAGCGCTGGCTTCTGCAGTGGCTAGGGCTCTGTTAGAGAGATCTGTGTTGCTGGCCTGTCTGCTTTGTCTAATAGATAGTGAGGTAAGACCGGTAATCATCACAATAAAAACAAGTGCCATGCCTATGACCAAAAGTAGCGAAGTAGCGCCCTGGGGCTTGGCCTGAGCCTGAGAGGTGTTTTTTGAGTTGCGAGATGGGTTTTTCATAGTATATATATCTTATGCTTATTGTAGCTTGTTTTTGTAGCTACATGCAAGCCGCGGGCACGCCTACTGCCCTGCTACCGCGGTACTGTACTTTGCAATGTCACAGAAGTTGTCACCTACTTTGCATTTGCCGTTGTCATCGCCGGTGCTTATTATGACTCCGCCGTTGACTACGGTCATATCTATTGTGGTGCTTTCACGAAACTGAGCGGGATTATCGGCTGCGTAAGTACCATTTATAG
>JBAXNA010000075.1:0-2196 GCA_037133995.1 Candidatus Saccharimonadota bacterium | reverse complement strand
CTATGTCTTGTTGTAAGCTATTGTTTGTCATTACACAAATATTGTACTACTTTTTACACCTAAAGATACTAGGATGCGGCTAGAATTATGCTCTTTTCAGACAACGGCTTCTACTTGGTTTTGAGGAAACACGATAGTAAAGGTGGTAGTTTTTTCAAGTAAGCTTTTTGCAGATATCTGGCCATTGTGCAGGGCTGTGATTTGTTTAGCTAGTGATAACCCCAGGCCATAGCCTTCTACATTTTGGCTTGATCTAGATAGATCGGCTCTATAAAACCTATCAAATATATACGGTCTGTCGCGCGTACTTATACCGGCACCAAAATTTGTGACTTCAAAAACCGCATCGCTACCCACTAGCCTAGCACTTAGAGTAACAGGCTTGGTCAAATCGCCATACTTCACGGCGTTATCTACCAGTATTACCAGGGCTTCGGCCATGGCGTCGCTATCTACATCTAGCTTGAAGTCGACTACCTTGAGCTTGAAATTAACTTTTTTAGATTTAAGAGTTTTTTGAATATTTTTTTGAGTGAGCTGAGCTAATTTTTTGGCTGAGCTTCTTTTTAGCTCAACTGAGCTGGCATCAAAGCGGGCCAGTCTAAGTAAGGCATTTGAGAGTGATGTTAGCTTTATTACCTCTTCAAGATTGCTTTCTAGTAGCTCGATAGCTTCGGCTTTTGAAAGACTAGGGTCTCTTAGGGCTACTTCTATTTCTGTCTTCATGGCAGTAAGAGGTGTCTTGAGTTCGTGCGAGGCGTCTGCCGTAAATCTACTCTGGGCCTCAATAGATTTTTCAATTGGCTCAAAAGTACGCTTAGCCAAGACATAGCTAAGAGCTCCACCAAGCAAAAAAACTGCGCTATTAAATATGAGTAGATTAAATCTTAGATTCTGAGCTATAGCATCTAAGCGCTCTTGTCTGTATTGATTAAAAGAGGCTGAGTTTTGATCTACTTGGGTTTGATTAAAAATTGGCGGTTGCTTGCGAAGACCCTGGCTAAGCTCTCTGTTTGAGAGATTATAAATTATCACACTAAAACTCAAGCTCAAAACCATAATAATAGCTACATAGTAGAGCGTGAGCCTTACTAGGGCTGATTGAATAATAGTTCTAATAAGCACCTATCTTGTAGCCAAAGCCGCGCACTGTATGTATTAAGGCTGGCTGGCCCTTAAAAGGCTTGTCTACTTTGTTGCGTAAATATCCAATATATACTTCTAGGGTATTTGGCAAAATATCAGCGTCATAGTCCCAGACATGAGAAATAATATTGTCTCTTGTGAGTATTTGCTTAGGGTTACGCATGAGATACTCTAAGATTGCAAATTCTTTGGCCGAAAGGTCGAGTTTTTTACCAGCCCGCTGCGCGGTGAATTCTGTGGCGTTGAGGCTCAAGTCTTCTATGGTAATTTCTTTAGACAGACTATCGCTTGGGCGACGCAGCAAGGCCTTGATTCTAGCCAGCAGCTCTTCAAATGCAAAAGGCTTAACAAGATAGTCGTCTGCCCCAGCGTTAAGACCCCTTACCCTCTCCTCTATCTTGTCTCTTGCAGTAAGAATTAGAATTGGTGTTTTGATTCCGCGCTTTCTTAAGGCCGTACATATCTCTAGGCCCTCATGCCCGCCGGGCAACATTCTGTCTATTATCATCACGTCATAAGGCTCAGAAAGAGCCATGCTCAAGCCCTCTTCGCTATCAAAACAAATGTCGACAGCAAAAGATTCTTGAGACAGACCTCGCTTGATTGCCTTGGCTATTTTTTTCTCATCTTCAATAACTAGTATTCTCATAAGCCCTATTCTAACCCAAAATACCTGAGAATACGCTTAAAAATCAGCCTATTTACAAGTCTGTTGCAAAAACTGTAAGACTAAAAAATCTAATGTCTAAAATACCTAGCCAATAATAGTACTAAATATTTACATTTTTTTGTAGATGATAATGCTAGCTGAAGTCGGGGTATCTTGGGTAGACTCTCTGACTATTACATTCACATATGAGTCATCTTTTTTTAGGGTTGTGGTACTGCTAGTTCCAAAGTCATTACTAGATGTACCTTCGCCACTTGTCCAGCCATTACTAGCTAGCTTAGCACTGTAATAAGCCTCCACCTTGCTCTTAGAGTCGTCTGTATTGAAACTAACGGTATAGGTTCCGTCTGTCTTACTTGATGCACTGATTTTTCCGCCAG
>JBAXNA010000074.1:0-2234 GCA_037133995.1 Candidatus Saccharimonadota bacterium | reverse complement strand
GATATAAAGTTTAAGGCTGTTCAAGACGGCGACGTGCTGATATTTAATAGCTGAGTCGCTATTGGCACTACACCGCCAGCTGGCGGAGGCCCTCCAAAACGATGATTTTCACGGGCTACCTAAAGAACTCTTTTTGGTTTTCTAATGCTAGCATCAATGCTTTGCAAACTGCCTATACTCGTAGCTTCGACCTACAACTACAGCTCGCAGCGTGGTAAGATACGAACATAAAAGGCACAAACTACAATGAAGCTATTCCGATACCGCAAACCATCATTCCGCACCCTTACTGGCTACACCCGTGTATCTAGAAGGGCTCGCCGAAGCTTAGGCATTAGTCAGTTTCAGGCGGTGACTAAGCCCAGCCGTATTAAGCAAAGTCTCAAGCAGCGGGCCGGGCTGTATACCGCACCAGCTAGGGTCACCCGCCAAACCAGCAAGGGCAAGTTTGCGAGCTTTTTAGGTTTGTTTAAGTAGCTACTTGTAGATTATAAAATTATGCCTTGCTAAATGAGAACTAGAGTAGCTAGCCATGGCTATTGTGAAACTGCCAAATACCCAATAAGATTATAAATAGAGAGGTAATATGCTAAGCGCAAAAAATATTGAATTTGAATATGGTAATACACAAGTGCTGCGTAGCACCTCATTTTCTGTGAGCGAAGGCGAGAAGATTGCACTTGTGGGCCCTAACGGTGTTGGCAAATCAACACTTCTTAAGATAATGGGCGGCGTACTGCAGCCCTCTAGCGGGAACATCTTACATCCTAAAAATCTCAACATTGGCTACATGCCACAAGAAATTGATGCATATCAAGATATGACGGGGGCTGACTTTCTTAGTGAGATTACCGGTGTAAGTAAGGCCCTAAGTGATCTTGAAGCTGCTACTGCCCAGTATGCAACATTGCAGTCATCTGCCAGCCAGGCTTTGTATCAAGAAGCGTATGAGAGAGTTGAGTCACTTCAGGCCTACACACTTAGCGAAAGAATGGCTAAGCCACTGGCAAGAGTTGGGCTAGAGACTTCAGTACTTGATAAAAAGATAAGTGAGCTTTCTGGCGGGCAAAAGACTAAACTAGCCCTGTCTGCTATTTTACTTTCGAATTTCGATATATTTTTACTAGATGAGCCCACCAATAATCTAGATATGCTTGGCTTGAATATTCTAGAAGATTTTATTAAGAAATCTGGCTCGGCATTTGTTATGGTTTCTCACGATAGGTGGTTTATAAAAAGTACTTGCAAAAAAGTAGCAGAACTTTTGCCTAGCGGCGACATCAAGCTGTATACACTCGGCTATGACGAGTACATACAATCGAGAAGAAAAGAGCTAGAATCTGCTGAGCAGGCGCATGAAGACTATACAGAAGAAAAAAAACGTCTTGAAGTGTCAGCCAGAGATAGAGCCATGAATGCACGATCTGCTGCCAATAATAGCGTCTCTTCTGATAATGATAAGGTAGGCACAGACTACAGGAAAGAAAAAGCAGCAAACACGTATGCTAAGGCTGCCTCTGCAATAAGCACCAGACTTGACCAACTACATAAGCCAGATAAGCCAGTAAGAGAGATTGACCTGAATTTTAGATTTACTGGTACAAGTGTAAAATTACCACCGGTAGCCGCTGCCGTGAACGGCGCCGTTGTTGAATTTGACAGCGTGATACTCGGCCCTTACAGCTTAGTAATTAATTCTGGCCAAAAGATAGTTATTATCGGCCCCAATGCGGGAGGTAAATCTAGCTTTATTAAGCTCTTGGCGGGAGTGGTAAGGCCCACAGGCGGCTCTATAAATATATCTAATGGCATGAAAATTGGCTATATAGATCAAGACTTTAGCTTTAGTGAGCCTAATAAATCGGTTCTTGATAATATTATTAAAGATACTGGCTCAACTATTTCTGAGATCTATAATCTTTTGGCCAGATTTAACATCAAAAAAGAAAAGGCTGACTCTCTACCCAATTCATTAAGCCCTGGCCAGCGGGTACGAGCGCTATTGGCTGGTGTTGTGGCGCGAGGTGCAAATTTGCTTATTCTAGATGAGCCTACCAACCATCTAGATATACCGGCAAGCAATGAACTACAAAGCGCACTCAAGCAATATGATGGCACTATTGTGGTTGTGACTCACGATAGGGAACTGATTGAGGCTCTTGGGGATAAGAAAATAGTTGTAATTGCCAAAGGTAAGATTCTCACGGGCAATGAAGAAAAAGAGTATATAAATC
>JBAXNA010000073.1:0-2330 GCA_037133995.1 Candidatus Saccharimonadota bacterium | reverse complement strand
AAATTAATTATTATTTTTAGTTGATACCGCTGCTGCCAGAGTATATTTTTAGCTAGGCATTGCTACTCATATAGAGTATTATAGAACCATAAGAGGTATCTAGATGCTTAGTGCATTGCCAAACAAAATTCTAACTCGCCTAAACCACTATCATATTAGTCCAATGATCATGCTAGAAGAGCTTGATATTAGACCTAATGATAGAATACTTGAGGTTGGCCTGCCGCTGGGCTTTTTTGCGCCCTCAGCATTAAAAAGAGTTGGTGCAGGCGGCTCTGTGTATGTAGCTGGGCCAAGTTACGAAATGCTATCTAAGCTAAATCATTTGCGCCAAAACGCTAGCCTGCACGTAACCTTGCTTGCAGATGTCATGTCTGGAAAATCATTGCCCGAAGGCTCAGTTGATACAATACTACTTACCAATATTTTGTCTAAGTCTGTACAGCCAGAAAAACTGTGCATTGCCCTTGGTAAATACATGAAGGCTGAGAGTGAAATTGTATTGGTTGACTGGGACACAAAAAATTCTCATGTAGGCCCTATTCTTGAACAGCGGGCGTCAAGAGAAGAAGCCATAAAATGCCTAAATGGCTGTGGCTTGGTTTTTAAGCGTCTACTCAATACACCCGGCTACCATTACGGCTTGGTTTTTGGCTTGCGAAAGTAAACATAACACTATAATATATAAGATATATAAAGGAGATGGGGGATGAATATAACAGCTTATTTTTATGTGCCTTTTACCGCCTGGGCGGTGGCGCAATTAATAAAGTTTAGTCTATCGCTTATAAAGGGAGATGTTGATTTTAGGTATCTCTACGCGAGTGGTGGCATGCCTAGTGTTCACTCTGCCGTAGTGTGCAGCTTGGCCACTTGGGCACTTATAGAAGGAGGGCTGAGCTCTCCCCTATTTGGTATTACTGCGATTTTGGCTGGTATTGTTATGTATGATAGTTTCGGGGTTAGAAGAAGCTCTGGTGAACAGGCCAAGACAATCAATAAACTTATTGATGACCTGTCAAATACCGGCGGACTTAAAAATTCACAAGACTATTCACGACTGCGCGAGATACTGGGTCATAAGCCGCTAGAAGTAATAGCAGGAGCAATTCTGGGAGTTTTTATTGCTGGTTGTTTTGGCTATCAAAAACTTTCTGACCTGTTTCCGGCGATATTTGCTACTGCTGATAGCTATCAATCTAAGATAATAATGGCTGGCGGTGCTTTGCTGATAGCTACTGTAATACCTGTCTATATCTATGCTGTGCGACGCTATAAGAAAAATTCTAAGGCCAAGACTGCGCTGACCTATGTAGCGCTTTGTGATGCCGTTGCTGGCTTAGTCTTGGTGGTCTCTGGCCTTCTAGCCTATGAGCGTCTAGATAGCATCTTTGCTAAATGGTATTTTGTAGGCCTGGTGCTGGCTGTCTGGCTTATTGCAGTACTGGCTTTTAAACTCAGCTTTTGGCAAAATCGTAAATCTCACCAGCCAAGTGCTAGTCAGTCACGCAAGGCAGAATGGCTCAAGAAAGCCAATAAAAAAAAGAAATAAGCCCATGCTTTCTTTTGCTATATTTTACCTCCTTATAGTTGGGTAAATAAAACTATTGACTAGAGTCTTAGTTATAAGGTACAATTACTCTAGATTTGTTAGCCCTGCCTGACTTGGCTATCTTAAAGACAAAATACACTTTCAACTTGGACGATACATACTGGGTTGAGAGGGTTTGTTTTTTTGCTCGTTAGGCTTAGCTCAAATTGTAAATTGATATTTTAAATGTGTCAGCAGCCTGTAAATTTTATTTACAAGGTTACTTGTAATTTCTTTGAGAACGAATAACGAACCGAAAGTTCAGAATCGATCTCTCTTTGATCTCTAATCTGATTTTGAGACTTGTCTCAAATGATGTGATGGAGTGTCATTTTTTGGAGAGTTTGATCCTGGCTCAGGATTAACGCTGGCGGTATGCCTAATACATGCAAGTCGAACGAACTTTTTAGACTTTAGACTTTAGATATTGGAATCTAGTAATTTATTTACTAACTTCCAGCTTCTAACCTCTAATGTCTAAATCGTTAGTGGCGGACGGGTGAGTAACACGTTGGAACCTGCCCCAAAGTAAGGGATAAGCCACCGAAAGGTGGTCTAATACCTTATAGTATCCATCTCGTATGGATTAAAGCTTTATGCGCTTTGGGAGGGGCCTGCGTTTGATTAGCTAGTTGGTGAGGTAAAAGCTCACCAAGGCTACGATCAATAGCTGGTTTGAGAGGATGACCAGCCACACTGGGACTGAGATACGGCCCAGACTCCTACGGGAGGCAGCAGT
>JBAXNA010000072.1:0-2333 GCA_037133995.1 Candidatus Saccharimonadota bacterium | reverse complement strand
CTTACCGCTGGCTCCAAAAATACATAGTTTCATAATACCTATTTTAGCATAATTACCCGCTCTAGATTGCTAAAAAAATTAGCAGCAAGATTTTTTTGAAAATTTATTTATTCTAATACTTGAAAACAATTACTCATAAGTAAGAGTCTATTGCGATTATGGTTATCAGTGTATACAATACAGACATAACAATAGGATTATCACATGAATGACGATAAATCACAGAACCAGAACCAGAATGATCAGACAACTACAAGCCCCCCTGAGCAGCCCCATGCAGCACCTGAGAATAATGAGATTAAGACAAGCAAGAGCTCTTTTTTAAAAAATAAAAAAGTCTTAATTGGTATTGCTATGGCATTAGTACTTATTACTGCAGTGAGTATTTTATTTCTCACTAAAAATAAAGAAAAATCACCAGAAGGTTACGTTGTTAACGGAAACACCTACTATAATAATCCGGTGCTTATAAAAGGGCTAAGGTTATTAAAAGATTCATACTGTACTAGTAGCGAAGATTGTACAGATGGTGTTCCTTCTGGTGCTCTAAGTTATCTAATTGGAAAAACAAAAGCGAATGAAGATATAATTCTATTTCGAAAATTTGCAGGGGGTGACAATTCGACTATTATTCTCGTTAAAAAAGGAACAAAGTACGAGGTTGTCTTACCAAGTCAAACAAGTCCTGATGCTTGGGATTATTACGGTTTTGCTGACAATGTATCAAAAACTTCAACAACGAAGCTTGATGAACTTGTTGTCGATGAGAGCATTACGATACAGGGTCAGCAATTATCTACCATTGACTATCTTAAGGCGCCTTTCCTTAACTATAACGGTACGGGTAAGCTTGTTTTAGGATCACCCGATAAAGGAACAAAGCTCTACACTCAAGACAACTTTGATTACTACGTCAAAAAAGTAGATAAAGGAAATTATTCTATAAATAGTATCACTGCATACTTTAAGGACCTTGTTAGTTATGACATGGCGACTGCTGGTGAGCTAGAAACAAGAGACTCTAAAGCGGCTGAAAATATTAAGTGGAGTAAAGGCGAACAGACGTCTGCAACCTATAAAACGGGCGGTGGTGGCTGCGGAAGCGGACCAACATATGTTGCTGCAAATGTACAAAAGTCAGATCTTATAGAAGTAGGTAAAACACCGAAAGGTCAAACTGTATATAGCCTCGACCCATCAAATCCATTGGCAACCGAAATTTATACCACAGACTACAATAAAGGTACTAATCTTAGTGATGCTGCCTACAGCAATCTGTCTGTACAACAATTCAACAACAAACACGGCTATTTCTTGATTGAAAATGGTTTTGGAGAGTATGTGGTGTATATAAACAACAAACTATTTGAAGCAGGCGGATGCGGTAAGCCAGTTATATACCTATATCCTAAGACTGATACTGATGTGTCAGTTGCTGTTGGTGCTAACGTGACAGTTTCTGAACCGCTTTACCCAATTGGCGGATGGAAGAACGTGCTGGCTCGACCAAACGGGCAGCTGCGTTATCAGGGCCAAGAGTACAGCTCTCTATTCTGGGAGGGTCAAGGAAATGGTGTGTACCCTGCCATAACACAAGGTACAGTCGTGGAACAGAAAGACATGCTTGCAACTATCGAAAAGCAGCTTGCAAGCCAAGGACTGCAAGGCCAAGAAATTACTGATTTCATTAGTTTCTGGAAGCCTAATCTTCCTAAGGATTCATATGTTCGCCTAACGTGGCTCACTTTACCGCAGATTAATGAGCTAGCGCCACTACAGGTTTCACCTAGTCCGAACACAACAATCCGTGTATTTCTAGATTTTGAAGGCTTATCAAAGCCAATAAGTCTCCCTGCTCAGGAGTTTAATTCACCACAGCGCGAAGGATTCACGTTGGTTGAATGGGGTGGCCTTGCTCGCAAGGGCTTAGATGCGCTAGTCTTTAACAAATAAGTATCGAAAGAACTTTCAAGCTATTTAATGATATTAAAAGTATCAACGGTAGGCAGCACAGATCTATAGATAGTGCGCTCAGGCTACTTGAGCCTTACACTTAGCCCCTTGCCCATAAACTCGCGGCAAACAAAAGCTGGTGCCTGTGGGGTGCTAAGCGAGGCCTCGTACCTATAGCCTATCTCGTCAAAATTAGTTAGCCCTGAGATCTTATTGATGCGCTGGGTAATAAGCCAGTGCGCAAAGGCCCCGCGGGCTATCTTAGAGTGAACAGCTACACTGGTGTACTGGCGAGTTTTGGCATTATAAGTATAAAATCGCGGGCTTATGACTTGGCTCTTGTCAAGATAAGGCACAACAGCCCGCCCGTATTCAAGCGA
>JBAXNA010000071.1:0-2435 GCA_037133995.1 Candidatus Saccharimonadota bacterium | reverse complement strand
GACGCCAATAGTATGACTACAAAAGATAGAAGTATACTTCTAGACTTGCTAGATCATAGCCCAGAAAAAGAACAAGAGTTCGCTAGAATGCTAAATATGTACGACAACATGAGTGAAAAAGACCAAGAATACTTCAAGAACCATCTCAAAAAATAGCCTTGCATAAGCTCCAGTAACTTTTTATACCACTGTGACTTAAGGTGCTTTTTGCTTTATAGTTAATAATAGATATGTCTAATAAAAAAACCACAAATATTGCCAAAACATCTAGCCTAATTATAGCGTTACTGGCAGTAGCTAGTGTTGGCATTATAAAATTTTTAGTTGCTTTGCCAGCCAAGGCCCTAGATGGTGATATAACTAACGGTATTACGGTAGACTCCACCCTAGATACCCCAGACGCCACTGTAGGTAACGGTGTCTGTGACGACGGTGCTGGGCACTGCACTCTGCGAGCCGCCATTCAAGAAGCTAACAGCGCACCAGACGCTAGCAGTATATCTTTTGCCATTGCTGGCAGCGGCGTGAAGACGTTTTTGCCTGCAACTCCACTACCAGGCATTACCGAGACAGTTACAATAGACGGCTATACCCAGACGGGGGCTAGCCCAAACACGGCTGTATCGCCCCGACCGTTTAATGGCACCTTGCTAATTGTAATAGACGGCTCTACCTCAACTGCGCCAAACTCAAACGGTATAACTATTGATGCTAGTGACGTGGTAGTGCGGGGCCTTGTGGTACATAGTTTTAATTTTGATGGCTTTGGGGTAAATGGCGCCAACAACATCATAGCGGGCAACTACATAGGTACAGACCAAACCGGCCTGCTAGACAAAGGTAATACCGAAAGAGGTGTGGGTAACGGCCCAGGCACTAGTAGCAATCTAGTGATAGGTGGCCTAGACCCAGAAGATAGAAATATCATCTCTGGCAATGACGGGCCTGGCATAAGCCCAAATGCCGGTAGTACCGGCTGGAAGGTGCTAGGTAACTATGTAGGTCTTGGCAGTGACGGCCTTACGTCTGTTGCCAATAGTACCTACGGTGGCTCTGGTGGCTTATCAATTGATAACGACGACAATCACACAGTGGGTGGTAGTCTGGCTGGCTCAACCAATGTGATTTCTGGTAATAATTCTTTTGGAATATTTCCTGACAATACCAAAAATCTTACAATTCAAGGCAATATAATTGGGCCAGATTGGAAAGGCGACCCGCTAGTAACTAATCCTCAGCTGGGTGGAATTGGTATGCCACCACTTGCTGGGCCTATTAGCACAGTACTAATAGGTGGAACCAGCCCATCTCAGGGCAATCTAATAGCTTATAATAAGGGCACCGCCGTGGCTATTTTCTCAACTACAAATGCAGGACTGCCACTTTACAACTCTAATGATGTGGCGGTACTTGGCAACAGTATTTATGGTAATGTGCCAGAAGGTAGCTATCCGCCCAGTATGTCGGCGCTAGGCATTGACCTGGCTAATATAAATTTACCAGAATACACAATCACGGGCCTTGGCCCTACGCTCAATGACGCCAGTGACGTTGACGCTGGCCCTAACTACTATATGAACTTTCCGGTAATATCTAGCGCGGTACAAAACTCAACCCAGCTTTTGGTCGGCTTTAGCCTAGATGCGGCCAACAGCACGGTGGGCGGACAGTATAGGGTGGAATTTTTTGTAAATGATAGTCCAGATGTAGCCGGCTACGGCGAAGGCCAAAAGTATCTGGGCTTCATCAATACCACTAACGGCACGGGCAAGCAGGCCAATCTAGTACTAGATGCCGGCACCAATTTGTCTGGCAAAGTGCTGTCTGCTACAACTACTGCGCTCAGCAATACCACGGCAAGTGGCTTTGGCTCAACTAGTGAGTTTGCCCAAGACCTGGCCATTACCGTGGCTGCGCCGGCAGTACCCCCAAGGGGAGCTAGGCTAGCTAGTACTGCAAATGATACCAGGGCGATTATTGCCCTACTTCTGTATGTCTTGCTGCTTGAGGCATTAGTTATCACTAGAGAGGCAGAACTAATGGGGGGATACAAATACCCTATTAAGTTAGCAAAGCAGCGAGCTAGCTCAAAAATTAAACGCTCTTAAATAATTTATGTATAATGTAGTTATGAACAGCCGAGCACTACCCCTCAATACTCAAGCAATCAGCGAGACAGGCCAGTGTGTCATCTATGTGATGAGCCGAGATCAAAGAGTACAAGACAATCACGCCCTTTTGCATGCTCAGCAAATCGCTATAGATAAAAAGCTGCCATTAGTGGTGGTGTTTAATGTCTTGTCAAAATCTGGCGACAGAGCCCAAGAACACTATCAGTTTATGTTGGCTGGTCTAAGGCAAGTCGAGCAAGAGCTTAGTAAGCTTAGTATTGAGTTTGTTTTGTTTTTTGAAGACCACGCTAGCAAGCTTTTAGA
>JBAXNA010000070.1:0-2448 GCA_037133995.1 Candidatus Saccharimonadota bacterium | reverse complement strand
TGGTAAGACTGGCCCAACAGCTTGACATCGACTCGCCCCGAGCCTAGACTGAGTGTGTAGTTAGAACTATGCATTCATTTTTGTATCAACTAGCTACGCACGCAAGGCTGATCTAGCTGAGCAGCTAGATTATCAAGACCCACTCTGGGGGTGGTCAATATGGCTGGAAAGCCATGGTACAAGTCAGGTCAAAAGCCAGCTCAAGGCAGCAAATCTTCTTCAGCAAAGAAGCCAAGCTCATCGAGCAGTTCCAAGAAGCACAGTAACAGCTCTCATGGAACCGAACGCAAGTCGACTCGAGGTGGCAACTACGGCCGTTGAGCTAATTAGTGCTAGTCTGGGGTAGAATACTATCCCAGACTAGCACCTTACTATTTTATATTATGAAGCAAAACCTACACATAACCAAACTCAACAACGGTGCCGAGATACTTTTTGTAAACGTTGCGGGTAGCACGAGCTACTATTTTAATACCATTGTAAATGCCGGATATAATTATGCCGCTAAAGATAAATATGAGCTGCCACACCTTCTGGAGCACCTAGCTTTTGAGGGCAGTGTGAATTATCCAAAAACTGGCCAGATGGCCCACCAGCTCGAAAAACTCGGAGGCTGGAGTAACGCCTATACTAGCGAGCAAAATATACGCTACTTTTTGGTTGGCAGTATTAATGACTATAAAAATATCACCGAGATTGGTCTGGAGCAATATGTGCACCCACTATTTAGGCAAAAAAATATAGATGAGCAAAAAAAAGTTGTCGAGCGTGAATTTAAGCGTGGTATCGATGACGACGAAAGAAGAGTCCGTGACCTTAGCTATAGTCGCATGTTTGCTGAAAAACTCTCATTTGCCAAAGATCGAATCTCCACACTCAAAAATATAACTAAATCTGATATTGAGACCTACTACAAGGCCACACATACGCAAGCCAATACCAAATTTGTTATTTCTGGCGACCTTGATAAAACAAAGAGGGCTACTATTGCGCTGCTCATAGAGCAGAGTGTAGCTAGCTTGCCAGTAGGTAAGCACCTCAATGAGCTACATCATTTTAACGAAGGGTCTTTTCAAAGTATTGAATCGCTACCAAGTAAGCTAAAAGGGCAGATGCATTTTAGCTTATCATTTGTTAAAACTAAATATGATGATAGTATCGGCTACCGCGCTGCGTGTAGTGTCGCCATGGCTATATATAATCAAGGGTCAAGCTCACGCGTTTTTATAAAATCTCGCGAGGCAGGGCTGGCTTACACCGTCACAAGTGGTATATACAATGGTCGGGATTATAGCGAAGCTTATGTTATTGAAAAAACCGACCCACACTTGGCGACCAGACTGTTTGAACTTTGCCTTGCGGAGCTAGTGGATATCTCTAAGGGTAATTTTACCGCCGCAGAATTAGAGCGGGCTATTGGCTATCAGGCCGGGGATTGCGATACCGAGTACGAGACATCGCGCGATTTGGCTGACTGGTACGGCCCAATGTTCGAAGATGATGAGGCAATGTATTCGCCGGTAGAATATTCGGCGGCGATTCGAAAAATCCGCAAACAAGATGTTGTAAAAGTTTTGACGAGCTTTGTCAAAAAAGACAACTGGCTAGTATCGCTAGTAGGGTACGGCGCTGAATCTCTCAAGCCTAGTTTTGAAGAGATTATAGCTAAGTATTTATAAAAGAGCTGTTTAGTTTAGACCCACTAACAAACCCCATAAGATTCACCAGACTACTATAACCACCGCCCACGGCGTGGTAAGCTAGTCTCATGATTAAAGCACTTATATTTGATTGTTTTGGAGTATTCTATCCAGACCCTGTGTTCGCCTATATGCGCGACCCCCAAACTCCTAAGTTGGATGGGGAGGCATTGCATGATCTCGACAAGCAGGCCGCAGTTGGTGCATTATCGAAGCAAGGCTTTGTTAAGCAGGCAGCTAAGATCACTGGTCAATCACCGCTAGAAACTGAACAGCGATTCTTTAAGGGGGTTGATTTTGATAATAAGCTTGCAGAGTTTATCCCAACAATTCGTGCCCAATATAAAACCGCGCTCTTGAGTAACATAGGCGCAGACATGATGGAAGGATTTTTTAGTCATAGCGATTATGCAAAGCTCTTTGATGAAGTTGTCTTGTCTGGTGCGGTAGGAATTGCTAAACCAGATCCTGCTATTTTTGAACTGACATGTAAGCGCTTAGGTGTCGAACTTAATGAAGCGGTGATGATAGATGATATGCAGAGTACAGTTGATTTTGTAAGAACACTAGGCATGAAGGGGATTTGCTATGAAGACTTTGAGCAGTTTAGCTCAGAGCTTGAAACTTTGCTGCGGCCCCAATAGCGTCTACTCCGCCAGCTGGCGGAGGCCCTCAAGTCGTAAGCATTATGACCGACTCCTTTGCAGGAGTCTTTTTGATTGGTATGATTGAAGCATGAAGTTTTACT
>JBAXNA010000069.1:0-2534 GCA_037133995.1 Candidatus Saccharimonadota bacterium | reverse complement strand
GGGTCCGTAGCTCAGTTGGTTAGAGCACCTGCCTTTTAAGCAGGGTGTCGTGAGTTCGAGTCTCACCGGACCCACCAAAACAAGCCCCCGCTAACGCGGGGTTTTGTTTTGCTTAAATACTTTTTTAAGGAATATATAATTAAGTATTAGTAATTCTCATGCTTGGTCTAGAAACGCTCATGCTCATATAGTAGGTGTATGCGAAGGTCAAATCAAATAATAATATTATGCTCTAGTTTTTTGGCTGGCGTTGTCTTGGCTGCCAACTTTTTTATAGTCGTGAAGCCAGAATTGTACTTACTAGTGCTGGCGCTATCTTGCATAGTACTACTGAAAGTAAAAAGTAAAATAGGCTATGTAATATTTTTTAGCATAGGTATCTTGCTAGGTGTTTGGCGTTATGGACACTACATTGGCAACCAGCTGCCCAGCGCACTTAATTTTCAGGGCCAAAAAGTAGTGGTGGTTGGTACTGTTGAAGGGGAGCCACGCTGGGATGAGTATAGAAATTACGTTTTTTACTTAAAAAATGCCAAGGTGGACGGTGTAAGAACAGAGGGGCTAATACGAATAAAAACAATTGCTGGCTTTGCTAAAGAAGGCCAAGTGGTAGCTGTAAGTGGAAAGCTTAAGCCTGGCCTTGGCAAAGCCGAAACTCTTATTAGCTATGCTCAAGTGAGTGTAATAAATTTTAATCAGCCTCTGATGATACAGATAAAACAAACATTTATTGCTGGTCTTGATACTACTCTACCCAAAGATAGTGCAGCATTTATGTCTGGTATTTTGATAGGCTCAAGAAGTGCTCTGCCAAAACAAATGCAAGAAGTATTGCTAGTGTTAGGCCTTTCGCACATTGTAGCTGTTTCTGGCTATAATCTTACAATTCTGGTTGGTTTTCTGCAACGACGCTTTATCAAAAACTGGCGCTGGGGCGGTCTTATTATTTCACTTTGGATAATACTTGGCTTTGTTATTATTTCTGGTGCCAGCGCATCTATTATGCGAGCTGGCATAATGTGCGCCTTGTTTTTACTAGCCAGCTACTATGGCAAGCGTCTAGATATTTTGGTCTGCATGAGTCTTGTAGCTCTTGCTATGGTCGTAGTGACGCCAGCAAGTATTCTAAGCGATATTGGCTGGCAGTTGTCGTTTTTGTCACTGCTAGGAATCGCAGTTTTGTCACCCAAAATAAGCCATATTTTGCCAAGCAAGCCAGCTCTTCTTAATGATATACTCTCAGTAACGCTTTCTGCACAGCTAGCAACTGCAGGTCTAATTGCCTACAAATTTGGCCAAATAAGCCTAATAGCTCCACTAAGTAATTTGCTGGTGATGCCTTTTATTCCGCTTTTGATGTTGCTTGGCTTTGTATCTGCCATCGCTGGCATACTTGTTCCCAGTATTGCCTTTATGACAATTGGCCGGCCCATAAACTGGCTAGTGGTGATACTATTTGACCTACTTAGCTATTTGGCCTCATGGCGCTTCGCGAGTATTAAGCTAAATAAAGTACCCTTAAGGGCCGCAATGATTTATTATTCTGTAGTTTTGGCCATACCTTTTTATATTCGTACGCCCAGTAAGCCCTTATCTGAGTTAGAAAAAAATGATACTATAGACGTAGAAAAAGCTGGCCCTGCAAAAAGGTCTCTGCCCAAGTCAGCTTATATAGAAATATAGTTTAAATAAGGAAACCAAAGGCATGTCAGGACATAGCAAATGGGCAAGTATCAAGCACAAAAAAGGCGCTACAGACGCTAAGCGCGGCAAAATATTTACAAAAATGGCTAGTGAAATAACTCTAGCGGCCCGTGAAGGTGCAGACCCTGTAATGAATTTTAAACTACGTCTAGCTATTCAAAAAGCTAAGGCTAATAACGTGCCAGCTGTAAACATCGAGCGCGCTATTGCCAAAGGTAGCGGTACTGGCGAGGGCGCAGCGCTAGAAGAACTTACCTATGAAGGCTATGGCCCAGCTGGGGTCGCAATTATGGCCAGAGCACTCACAGACAACCGCAACCGAACTGGTCCAGATGTAAAATCAACATTCACAAAGCATGGTGGCAATCTAGGGGCAACAGGCTCAGTAGATTATTTATTTGAGCAAAAAGGCGTTATTATTTGCAAACCAAATATCGACAAAGATAGCGCAGAGCTTGCCGCAATTGATGCGGGCGCAGATGACATAGATGACAGCGGCGAAAATATTGTGGTATATACTAAGCCTAGTGAGCTTGAGCAAATCAAAGAGGCTCTGGCAGACATGGTTGAGTCTGCAAGTGTTGAAATGATAGCCAGTCAGACTATTGTTGTTGATGATGAGAAAAAAGCCCAGACTCTTATGCGACTAATTGACGCCCTAGATGATCTAGATGATGTGGTCTCAGTAACCTCAAATTACGATATTCCCTTAGATATATTAGAGAAGCTAGAATAAATTACATGAAAATTTTAGGCATTGATCCTGGAACTGCAACCACTGGCTTTGGTATTGTGCTAAAAAATAAATCTCAGCTTAGCGCTGTTGACTA
>JBAXNA010000068.1:0-2534 GCA_037133995.1 Candidatus Saccharimonadota bacterium | reverse complement strand
ATAGATGGTGAGAACTTGTTTTACCAGCTTGTTGATATTTTGACTCGCGAGGGCTTGATTCAAGAGCGCACCGAACTACTCAAAATTGATTTGATATCGCTTTTTGTAGAGGCCGTAAAAGATGACGTGAAGCCAATAAATGTACGTTACTATGGCACAAAGCTTCATATAGTTTCTGGCATGGGCGAAGAAGCTCTCGAGCAGTCTAAGAAAATGGTAGAACAAAAAACTGCTTGGGGAGCTTGGCTCAAAAAACAGAAAATAGAGTATGTGACAGCTGGTAATCTCAAGGCTCGCAGAAGAGGTGAAAGCGTAGTTTTTCAAGAAAAAGGTGTTGATGTCACTTTGGCCGTCGACATGGTTTCGGCTGCCTACGAACAGGACAATCTTCATTTTGTGATTGTCAGTTCTGACTCTGACGTAATACCGGCCTTAAGAATAGTTAAGCAAAGAGGTCACAAGATAACTTACGTTGCTTACGAAAATCAGCTCAACAAAGCTATTGTGGCCCATGCAGATGATACTGTTACGTATAGCAAAGATGACATTGTAAAAAGTTTTAAAGAGGCAAATAAATAAAATGGAAAAGCGTGATTATTACGATGTTCTGGGCTTAGAAAAAAACGCCAGCGAAGATGAAATCAAAAAAGCTTTTCGTAAGCAGGCTATTAAACACCACCCAGACAAAGGTGGAGATGAAGCGGCTTTTAAAGAAGTGAACGAGGCCTACGAGGTCTTGAGTAATTCACAGAAAAGACAGGCCTATGACCAAATGGGCCATGCGGCTGGTGCTGAGCAGGCTGGTGGCGGAAATCCTTTTGGTGGTGGTGCCGGAGGAGGCAATCCTTTTGGTGACGGCGTACAATTTGATTTTTCTGGCTTTAGCGGCGGCGGTGGAGGAATGGGTGATATTTTTGATATGTTTTTTAGGGGTGGTCAAAATCAAGCCAGAGATGTTGAAATAGCTGTAACAATTGATTTTATGGAAGCAGCTGAGGGCACTACAAAAGAACTTAGCCTAAGGGTGACCGACCGCAAAAACGGTGGCCGTAAACAAGAAGATATAAAGATAAAAATTCCAGCTGGTATTGATGACGGTCAAAGTATAAAACTAGATGGCAAGGGCGAAATAAGCGCCCAGGGGACCAGGGGTAACTTGTACGTGCATATTCGAGTTAGGCCACACAAGACCTTGAGGCGTGAAGGTCAAAATATAGTTTCTGAAACAACTATTGATATTTCAGGGGCTGCACTAGGCTGCGAAACAGAAGTTGAGACCTTAGCGGGTAATGTAGTTGTAAAAATTCCTGCCGGCTCTCAGCCCAATAAGGTGGTAAAACTTACCGGTAAAGGCCTGCCAATAATTGGCACAAGCAGCCACGGCGACCATTTAATACTTATACATGTTGAAGTGCCTAAAAAGCTCAATTCAAAGCAACGCAAAGCCCTAGAAGAGTACAGAAAAGCTAGCGAACACAGGTTCTGGTAGGTATTTAAAAAACAGTCTTGATGTATGCTTAAGTCAGGGTATAATTAAGCATAAGATGAAATACATTCCACAGCTTACTTTCAATCTAATACTTTTTGGTCTTTTGGCCGGACTGAGCGCGCTAGGCTTTGTTTTTGGTGAAAACAGAATAAAAAACATCAGCTATGGCGCATTTATTGGCTTTTTTATACTTATAGTAGGCTCTGCCGACTCTATAGGCGGTCTGGCCAGTAAGGCTAGTCTACCTGTAGAGACTGCAAAGCTGAGTTTTGTAGCAGTTGTTTGCTTGCTTATGTTCTTAGGTGCACTTATTAGCCAGAAAAAATCTAATAATAAAATACGTTCTATATTACTAGCCATTATTACCACACTCTTCATATGTGGATTCGGGGTAAGCCTGCTTAGCCCTGCAGCTAGAGAGTCTATGGTGACAGATTTTAATTTAGCCGCCCAGATTTACAATATAAGATATATTGTAATGCTCGTTTTGGCTGCCTGGCTGATTTTGATACAGCTTATTCCAGAAAAAAAAGAAGACGATAAAAAGAAATAATTTTACATCACAGCTTAGAGCTGGCGACCTAGTTGATGACTTGACTTATATACTTATAGGTATTTCTCCAATCAAGAAAACTATTGACTTAAGCATTATAAAATGCGATAATAAGGCATAATATAAATGAGTAATAGCTATGAAAAAAACCGAAAATATTTTAATACTGCTCGTGAAGCGCAATACCAAGTCTCACAAAAATGGTAAGCATGATTTTGTAGAGGCTCTAAAGACTCACCTATCTAGCAAAGTAAATGTTGATTTTACTTTCTACGATGATTTAGTGTATTCAATAAAAAATGGTAAAGCCAGTATTTATGATACAAAAAACTCTAAAGACATAAAAGAATATGATCTAGTTAACTTTCGTTTTTGGCATGGGGCTGGTGAACAAGCTGCTGCTTGCGCTGAATATCTAAAACGTAACCGAGTAGCTTTCTATGATCGAGAAGTTGGTGAATATAGATCTAAGTCTAAGCTTAGTGAGTACTT
>JBAXNA010000067.1:0-2649 GCA_037133995.1 Candidatus Saccharimonadota bacterium | reverse complement strand
ACTAACACCGTTGAATGTTCTACAGAAGAAGAGGCTATTGCGGCCGTCAAGGCGGGTAAATTTGCCTTAGTAGATTTTACGGTAGATAACAGACTAGAAGATTTACTAAAAAAAGATCATGGCATAACAGTAAGATGCTACCCATTTGATTCACCAGACAAAACTATTTTGGCCAAAGCTTACTAGCTAAATTTTGATAATAACTTTAGATTTTATAACAATAAACTTGCATTATTTCAGGCAAAACTCTTGATATAAAGTCTGTTTTGGTGTAAGATAGCTACTCGCACCTAGCATAAAAGGAAAAAATGAAAGCCCAGACTACATCTCGTACGCCACGTAAGCCAGTGCTGAAGCACGTATTCAAGTGTCATACTGACGATTGTTGCCCAACTCTTTTTGTAGACCCACTTGCTGCAGAAGCAAAAAAGTTTATCATCAGAGACGACTGGGGAAACCATATCAATCTTTCTGAAGATCAGCTCAAGACAATGCTCTCGACCAAATTCGACGACATTGCCCTCTAGCAATACCACCACCACTTAGCTCTTTTACAGAGTTAAGTGGTTTTTTATTTTCACTATGACTAAGCAGATAAGACTGTATAATAATATAAATGAATAAAAACTTTACAAAAGTAGTAGAAGATTTTGACTGCCAAAACTGCTCAAAAAAGGTCAAAGGTAGCGGCTATACAAATCACTGCCCAGACTGCCTGTGGTCAAAGCATGTTGATAATAGCCCCGGCGATAGGGCTAGCGAATGCTGCGCAATGATGAAGCCAAGTATTGAAAAAGTAAACGGCAGCAACTACACGCTTAAGCACACCTGCTTAAAATGCGGGCATACCAAGATCAACAAGTCTTCTAAAGACGACAGTATTGAAGAAATCATAAAGCTAAGTGTAACCAAGAAAATAAAATGATGACTTTTTTAAAAGTTTTATTTCAGTAAGTAGTTCGCTTTACCAGCCTACAGTTTTGTAAACCGCCGAAACAAGTACACTGACGGGCTTGTCTTTGCAGCTTACGCCCTCTGTGGCCATTTGTATTTTACCCCAGTTTTCGCCAGGTCTGGCACTCGTCATATGAGTAAGAGAGCTAGTGATCATATCTTCAAGACCTTTTTGTGTATCGCTATGGTGTTCTACAAATAGGCCCTTTTGAGTGCTGGCTTCTTGTACCCAGCCAATGCCTACCCATATCTCTTGGCCAGGTGTAGAAGTACGGTCTTCTGATATCACAACGTATAGCTTGCTACCAAAATCTTTTGGCTCAAAGCTAGGCTTAGTAAAAACTATCTCACTACCTGGCGGTATTACGGAGCTTAGGTATATTAGGTTTTGGTTACCAATGCCAGCATCTATTAGGGCTGAATCAAAGGCTGAAAGTTCGGTAGGGCCTGTGCCGCTACCTTTTATGATATTTATTTTCATTACGATATTATAACATATTTTCGGTTTTTGTAGTATAATACCCCCAGTTTACCAGATTGGTAAAAAGCACCTTACAACAAGGAGTATCTCTTGCGCCAGAAAGAGGTGAGAGTGAGTGAGCAGCTGCAGTACAAAACGCCAAGTATTGTTAAAGCTATGGTCTTTGTAGTTCCTGTCTTAGTAGTCAACTCGGTATTTTTCTATCTAGGAATGTGGATCTGGCTAAGAGCGTTAATAAGCCTAGTGCTAGTATTGTTACTTGTGCTAGCACGCAGCCACGCTTTCAAAGGCCTAGACAAGCTCAATCGCAAAGCGGTAGAGGAGTACCATGTAAAGTTTGAAATATTTATTGGGCTTTACGTGTTTTCTTTTTTGCCATTTTACCTTGGCATTTTTATGACCGTGCAGGGGACACTTAATAACGCCTGGCTGATAGCAGTCTTGGGCGTTATTATCAATCGCCTAGCCTGGGCCTTGCCATATTTGTACCCATTAGTGTACGGCACACTACCCAAGAAGCTGCAAATTGGTATTTGGCTTTGGATAGCTAGTGGAGTCATCTACGGCATAGCAAAAGCTGTGCTGCAATGAAGGGAGAGCTATGAAAATAACTAGAGAAACCCAAGTGGATATTGAGCTAGAAGACAAATTCTGGCTAATGTACAACACCGCATTTGCAGATCTCAAGACCGCTTCGCCGTGCAGACAGTACATGTACGAAAGTGAGTTTAGAGAAGAAATGTCAGATGAGCGCATGCTCAAATTTGTGCTCTGGGAAGACGACATCGCTGTAGCTATGGCTCTTGTGGCCGTAGATCTTAGGGCAATCGACTGGATTTCACCAGAGTTTTTTGAGATGAAGTACCCAGCTCATTACAAGCAAGGTACCATCTACTATTTTGGCGCATTGCTTGTAGACCCAGGTCTTCAAGGCTTGCATTACAGCGAGCTTTTGCTAGCCGAGCTGATTAGCTTTGTTGTTAAAAACAACGGTATTGCAGCATTTGACTGCTACTCTCGTAACAGTGAGTGGCTGCCAGTGCTGATAGAGCAAATGGGTGATAAGGTAGCAGTTGTAGAGATGAACAAACTCGGCTACCAAGCTTATTTTGCAATTGAGTCTAAGGGCTTCAAGAACCAGAAAGAGCCAAGCACGTACGTTTGGCTAGAAAAATAATCATTAACCCCCGGCATTACGCCGGGGGTTAATTACG
>JBAXNA010000066.1:0-2757 GCA_037133995.1 Candidatus Saccharimonadota bacterium | reverse complement strand
GTATTGAGCTCAAGAATATGGCAGTCACTATGGGCAGTAACCCATCAAGACAGCTAGTTACCAGCTTTACCAAAGATATCATTAGCTCTAAGCTGGAGCTGGTTAAGACAACTGGCTACTATGAAGGCTATATTTTTTACTTTTGGTTTGGCAAGACAATAGTCAATAAAGCCCAGGGCCAATTCATACCAGATTACGGCAATGCCAAAGTACTTGCAGAAGACAGAGAATACGCCAAGACACTAGCCAACAGCTCAAGAGACTCTCTCAAGAAAAATGCTATTACGCCAGCTGAGCTAGTGACGCAGCTTTTAGGTGACGCAAGATTGAAACTACCAGATGAAGAAAATATATCATCTTTTTTCGCCAGTGACTTAAGAAGCTTTCCTAGCTATGATGACGGCAGGGGCGAGTCGCTAACTAGCCTTCTACAAAAGCAAACAGGCCCTGGTATTTCAGAGATTGGCATTATAGTAGCAGATGCCGGTAGGCCACTTAGTGGCCAGAAAAAAGAAGTAGGTTTCTTTTTTGTAAAACTAGACAAGGCCCTGCGGGGGCAGGGGGCAATAGACTATTACCAGGCTCAGCTAAAAATAGCTAAAGGCTTGGTGCTATGAAAAAGTTTTTATTTTTAACAACAGCAGTATTTTTATTGCTAGTGGCGAGTATGGCGCTCTATACACCGATTGCCAAAGCAGATTCACCAGTAGATCTTGTGGTAGGTGTCACTAAGCGCAGTAATACTGGGGTAGAGACTCCGGTTACAAATGCCTATGTAACAGCCAGAACGGTTCGTAAAAATGTAACTCTTGAAAGCGGTGCCCTAAAGTCAATTCCCCTACAGCCCTACCCCTACTACGGTAGTCACCTAGATTCTGACAACAGTGGCTTGCCAGATGCAAACGATGTCGCCCTGTACCCTACTACAAGCTGGTACCAGTGGGGTATAGCCGTGAAGCCATTTTTCATATGGTGCGGTAACGCTGGTGGTGTACCAGCGGGTCAATTTGAGATAGATATAAACATAGCCGATGGAGTAAACCCGCCCTACCTAGGCGCCGGGCACTGGGAGTACCAGTGGTTTGAAAAGTATGGTGGGCTTACTTACGTTGCAAGTGGTGTACAGCAGGGTACTTTAGCTAGAGCCCAGGCTATCAACCCAAGACAGACTTCGGTTTGGTTTACTTTTGTAGAAGACCCACCACCACCAGTAAAAGTAACACCACCTCCTAGTGTGGGGTCTATTACTATTCAAAAACGTGGGTATTTTGGAAATCCCACAGGGGCGCCCACAGAACTAAAAATAGGTGAAACACTTCAGCGCGGTCAAATACTAATATCGCCAAACGGTTCTCACAAGCTAATAATGCAAGAAGACGGCAACCTGGGCGTGTACAACTATCACGGCTGGCTGTGGCAGGCCGCAAATCTGGGCTCGAACAGGCTGGCTTTTCAAAGCGATGGCAATCTAGCACTCTGGAAAGACAACGCCGATGGGACAGCAACCGCGCGCTGGAGCTCTGGCTCGTTTGGTAAAGGCGGCACGGTGCTAAGAATGCAAGATGATGGTAATCTTGTGATGTATAACGGCACTACTCCTGTTTGGTACTCTAAGATGAGCCAATATGTGAATGGAGCCTATACCAACTTGGCTGAATACTTCGATGTAGATATTGCCAATACTGCTAATGCTGAGAGGTACAACTCACTAGCCAATACAAACACCACTTTTGCTACATCTAACGAAGTTGCTACATCTCAAGTGCTAGTCTCTAATGCCTACCCACTTACTGGCACCAGTGTATTTCATAGCTCTAGAGACAACCCCTCTACGGTAAATGGTGTGTGGATGTACCCTTCCTACACAGCTACAAGCGGTGATCAACAGCCTTACTGGACAACAGTGCAAACACCAGCTGGACAGCAGGTAGAAAAAGTCCAGATGTGCATAAGTGGCACTTGCTACGACAAGACGTGGTCACTTAGCTGTACAGACAATGTCCTTAAAACTGGTACCTGCACTTTTGAAGGCCTAAGAGTCTTTACAGGTATTACTACATATGTAGACTGGTGGATGGGGCCCGTGCCTGTAGCTATACCATACTACCCATGGCTGCAGACCAAAAACGGTGATGTCACTAGCGCCTTTACCAGTACCAGTACCAGTATCAGTAGCAGTACCAGTACCAGTACCAGTAGTCCCTCCGTTAGGGGCCAAGCGATAGGCTCAGCAACAGACCGAGCCGATAAAAAGGGAGCCCGCCCGGCAGCTTCAACTCCCACAGAGTCTAGCTTTGTTATTGCTGCGGTTTCAAATGGTCCTTTTTTCTGTTCAGATAGCAAATTTGCGCTAGGGCAGGTTTTGACAAGCCGAGATAACGCGACGCCAGGGTCTTGCGTAAACGGCGGCTACGCCCCAAGCCCAGTAAATTTTGATAAAGTAAAAGCCTCAATAGCTAAGGCCTATGCAGATAATGGTAACGGAGTAGCTGTTGCAGCTACTCAACCAAATAAATGCAATCCTAAATACGCCACTGGCACCGCTGCATCGCTCAACACCACTCTCGGCCTAGGCTGCCCCTCCGGTGGAATACAGAAAATAGCTGGCCCCGTCACATTGCCTGCATTAATTGGTGTCGCCGGTCGTGGCACTCTCTGGGTAACTGGTGACCTTACAATATCTGGTAATATCACATATGGTGCTGCTACCAATGACCCCAAAACAACACCCAATCTTGTTATTTTTGTAGAGGGCAA
>JBAXNA010000065.1:0-2792 GCA_037133995.1 Candidatus Saccharimonadota bacterium | reverse complement strand
AGCTCTAGGGCAGTACAACAACTCTCAGCAAAGTAAGGCCACCGAGACAGCTCAGATATTTGTTGAAGATCTTGTAGAAAACAAAGCTAGCACCGCCTACAAGCAGCTAAGCACAGAGCTCAAAAAAAAGGTCACACTAGAAAGCTTCACTCAAGAGTTTAAGCCGGCCTACATAGCAGAGCCACAGTATATAAAAACCACTTCTACAAAAACAAGTGATGGCAAAAACTACGTAGTCACAAGAGATGTAGGTGGCTACCCAGCTGCAGAAGACGGCTCTACAGAATTCAAGTACACCATGGTGCTAGTGCAAGAAGACGGCGCCTGGAAAATAGACTCAATAACTGCCAACTAAACAAGATAAGATAGTAAATAAAAACCAGAAGCTAATTACTTCTGGTTTTTTGGTATTTGCTAGTACTATATGACTATATGCACTTAATAGCTATTCTTCTCTGCTGGCTGGCCGGCTCAGGGCAGATATAGCCTATATACAAAAAGCCCAAGACTTGCTTGAGCTTGCTGTATGGTGACCCCAAGGAGAATCGAACTCCTGTTGCCAGGATGAAAACCTGGTGTCCTAGCCGCTAGACGATGGGGCCAATGTAGCTTTTTACTTGAAGAATCATACCATATTGAGCTCTCTAGTTCAAGCCCGCTTAGCCCTTGCTACTTGGTGCCCTGTGGCCCTATAATTGGTACATGAACAAACTCCTCACGCTTGAGTCACTAGATCTAAAAAATAAAAAGGTTTTCTTACGTGTAGACTACAACGTGGTGGCCGATGGCAAAATCATAGATGAATTTAGAGTAAAAGCCAGCCTACCCACCATACAGTATTTGCTAGACCAAAACTGCTCAATAATACTAGCCAGCCACAACGGCCGGCCGGGCGGCAAAGTAGTAGAAAGCATGAGCCTAAGGCCAGTAGCCCGCCTTCTGCCCCGTCTTCTCAACAGAGACGTTGCTTTTCTAGATGATTGCGTAGGCGAGGCTGTAGAGGCCGAGGCGAGCTACCTAAGGCCTGGCGACATTATGCTACTAGAAAATCTACGTTTTCACGCCGGTGAAGAAGACAACGACCCAGATTTTGCAAAAAAACTAGCTGGTCTAGCAGACGTCTATGTAGATGACGCCTTTGCGGCTATTCATAGAGCTCACGCCAGCACTGTTGGGGTAGCCAAGATCTTGCCTCACTGTGCCGGCAGGCTAGTACAAAAAGAATACGAGACTTTTGAAATGCTAATGCAAAAGCCACCCCGCCCCTATACCGCTGTAATTGGTGGTGCCAAAATAAGCGACAAGATAGAAGTACTAGATGAGCTTCTCAAGCACGTAGATGCCTTGCTTATTGGTGGCGCTATGGCCAACACATTTTTGGCAGCTACGGGTGTAAATATGCGCAGTAGTAAGCTAGAAAAATCTAGCACTAGTGATGCCCTCAAAATAATAAAAAAGGCCGCAGCTAAAAAAATAAAACTTCTCTTGCCTACAGACCTAGTAGTAGCTAAGGCCATAAATGCCCAGCAAAAAGGCAAGGTTGTGGCTGCGGGTGAGCTACAGCCTGGTGATATGGCTCTAGATATAGGCCCAGACACCATGAAGGCTTTTGATCAAGTGGTGGCCCAAAGTAAGACGGTTTTCTGGAATGGCACCCTTGGTATGGCTGAGCTACCAGCTTTTGCCAAGGCCAGTAGCAGTATGGCCCACGCCATGATAAGTAGTGACGCCCAGACTATTGTGGGTGGCGGCGATACAGCCGCCTATGTAGACAGCGTAGAGCTCAATACTCATTTTAGCTTTGTAAGTACCGGCGGTGGCGCCAGCCTAGAGCTGCTAGCTGGCAAGAAACTGCCAGGCATTGCTGTACTGCTCAAAAAATAGCTTTTTCAACTCAAGTAGATAAATTAATTTCTACTTTTTTTGTTTTGAAGAGTTACTTTTTCACCAATCTTTTTGCTAGCCTCTTCTGTACTTTTAGGCACCCCACTGAGCGGTAGCTTGAAACCAAATGTACTACCTCTGCCCTCTTGGCTCTCAAAAATCACGCTACCGGCTTGGTCTGTAACAACTCGCTTGACCATATATAGCCCCAGGCCGGTGCCGTCTGGGCGCACTTGTCGAGCATTCTGAGCTCTAAACATCTTGCTAAATAGCTTAGACTGCTGAGCTGCAGGCACACCAATGCCGTTGTCTTTTACCTCAAATACAGCACATTTACCCACTACATCAAGACTCACCAATACTTCTCCACCCTCTGGCTTAGAATAATGTATGGCGTTGTCTACCAGGTTCATAACTACTTGGCGAGTCTTAGTTTCATCTAGTCGTATGAGAGGTATTTTAGACTTTGGTGCAGAATATTTAATTTTTATATTTTTGGTTTTAGCCATCACTTCTAACTGTTTAAGTTCTTGCTCAACAAGGCCACCAATATCAACAGCTTCTACTTCTAAGAAAAATCTGTTGGCGTCCATTCGGCTAACATTTAGCAGGTCGTCTATAAGACGGGCCATTCTATTAGCGCCATCTAGGGTGAGGCTGACGGTGTCTTTTTGTTGCTTGGTTAGCTTGCCAAAATCACCTTCTTCTAGCATGCTGGCATAGCCTTTTACGGTGGTAAGAGGTGTGCGCAGCTGGTGTGAAGCCATAGAAATAAATTCATCTTTGGCTTGGTCTAGCTCTCTTAGCTGGCTGTTGGCAGCGTTGAGCTGGGCAGTACGCTGACGAACTTTTTCAGAAAGTGTCTCTGTAAAAAGTTGAATTTCTTTGTAGCTAAGGGCGTTGGCCAT
>JBAXNA010000064.1:0-2836 GCA_037133995.1 Candidatus Saccharimonadota bacterium | reverse complement strand
AGTTTTGGCTCTAGATCTGCAATAGTTTCTTCGGCTAGAGATTTCATTTCGGGGTCATTTACCATAGCCCTGGCTTCATCTAGGTCTAGGGCTGTTTTTTGTAGATTCTTAAACAGTTCAAGTTTGAGAGCTAGCTCTCGCTGAGTAGTTACAAGTACTGCGCTTTTTTGGCTAGCATAAACCGCCGGGTCAGCCAGCTGGGCCTCTATTTCGGTAAGTTTTTGCTGTAATTCATCTATTTTGGCTTGATCTATCATAATTTTTCCTTAAAACAAAAAGCGATGTTTATAGTATACATCGCTTTAATGTTAAATAAGTATTTATTTGTCTGTTGATTCTGGGCTTGGAGTTGGTTTATCACTAGAAGCGGCTTTTTGGGCTACTTTTTGATCTTTTTTAACTTTAGCAGTGTTTTTTTCAGTAATAGCAGCATCTGCTTCTAGCATCGCCTTGGCTTCAGCCTTGGTTAGGGCTTTTTGGCCTTTTTTGACTAGATCGTCTTTTTTGGAGTCGGCAGCTTTTTGCTTAGCTTTAAAGCGGTCTATTCGACCTTCGGTATCAACCAGTTTCTGCTTACCAGTATAGAAGGGGTGGCATTTAGAACAAACATCTACGGTCATTTCAGCAACAGTAGAATTGCTTGTAAAAGTAGTGCCGCAACCCTGACAGGTAACTTTGGTTTCTATGTATTCTGGGTGTATTCCAACTTTCATAACCTCACTATACTATCATATTGACGCGAGCTGGTCAACGCCTAGACCAGGCTAGAATTACTTAGTTGCTTCAGCTTTGCCAATTTTGGCACTTACTACTACTGCTCGAGTTTCACCAAGGTCGTCGGTAACTTGAGTTTGATTAGTCTCACGGTAGTGACTTACTAGGTAGTGACTCAAAATTTCTTGAAGATCTTTTAGCTTTAGGCGCTCATCATCTAGATCGGCGCTGATTTTTTGGTAGTCTTTATCGTCAAGCAGAGCTTTTTTGGCCATTAGGCGTTTTTCTGAAAGTTCTTTGATCTGTTCGGCAAGTACTCTATACTCGTCATTTTGCTCCATCACGTCTTTTAGCTGCTCACGTAGAGTCTTGACGTTATTTTGAGTTTCTCGCATTTCTGGCATAAGGTTGTGAATAGCCTCAATTGTGGTTTTTTCTTCTTCTGGCTGAGCTTTAGCTGATTCGGCTACGACTTCTGTTGCTGGGTTGCTTGATTGTTCCATATTTTTTGATTTTTTCCCTCTTAAGTAAGCTAGTAAATTAGACTTTGTATTATAGCAAACTTTTGAATGTTGCCAAGCATTATAGCTGTGCTTATTTAGCTAGCCCAAATAAAGCCTACATTTAGACTCTTATCTGAGCATTGCGAGCTATTTGTACGATGGTTTCGATGTCGTCTGTTATGGTGTAAAGACTAGTGTCTTCTGGGTCGATAGTGAGTAGTTCTGGTGAGAGCATATTGGCTCTATGCAGGCCAATATCTATTGGCTCCCAAAACTTAGCGCCAACACAGACAATTGGTACTTTGTGAATCTTGCCAGTCTGTACAAGCGTCAATATTTCATAAAATTCATCAAGAGTACCGTAGCCACCAGGAAAATAGATATACATTCTAGCCGCGAAAGCCAAGGTGACTTTACGGGTAAAAAAGTAATGAAAAGGCACAGAAACAGTTTGGTATGGGTTGCCGGTTTGCTCTTGCGGAAGCTGAATGTTTAGACCTATTGAGTGACCGCCAGCTTCTTTGGCGCCGCGGTTTGCGGCCTCCATTATGCCGGGCCCGCCACCTGTCACAACGGTATAGCCCATTTCTTTGACTAGCCGGCCTGCTAAAGTGCGAGCCTTGATGTATTCTGGGTGGTTTTCAGCAAACCGAGCCGATCCAAAAAAGGTCACTTTCTTAGGGTAGCGCTGCACTATGCCAAGACCTTGAGTTATCTCTTCGTTTATTAAGCAGACTTTTTCTGCAGTAGGGTCTGAGTTGTTGATGTCACAGGCATGCATTATTTCTTCTAGCGATTGAGGCTGTATGATGTTTTCCATATACATCAGTTTACTAGTTTTATCTTGCTTATGCTAGAGCCAATACCGGCTAATCGCAATTACTGCATATAGTGTACAAAAAACTAGCACAAGCACTATTTACAAACCCAATTTAGTAAGTGTATAATCATAACTACTACACAAAACAAATAGGAGATACTATGTCAGAAACACATCTTACAGAAAAAATTAACGACGAAGAATGGGACAAGCCAATGGTCTGCCCAATCGACCCAAAAGAGCTCGCAGAGTGCGAAGCTTGCCAGTAGCATAAGCCGCAAAAGTTAAGCCTCACCACTGTGAGGTTTTTTGCTTTTAAAGCAAACTAATTTAACTGTAAATTTGTATAAAATTAGTAGCTAGGCCGCAGGGCTGGCTATGATACAATAAGAATTATGAAAATTACCCAAATACAACAAAAATCACCAGAATTTAAGCAGTTTGAGGCCCAACAGTGGCAGCTGCAAGACACTCAACACTTTGGTCACGATACCAATTGGAACAAGTCTGAGTACTATCTAGAAGCCGAAGACGATGGGCAAATAGTGGGCATTATAGAGATGAAACTCAAGGGAGGAGTAGCTAAGATTGAAAGCTTACTAGTTAAAGAAGACAAGCACCGTCAGGGTATTGGCCGCAAGCTAGTGGCTGAGGCAGAGGCTATCGCCAAAGAAGCTGGGGCCCATAAGGTATACCTTATTAGCGGCAAAGACTGGCAGGCGGTGCGCTTTTATCAGGCACTTGGCTATGACAACGAAGGCCTGCTTAGGCGCCACCATCAAGGCGAAGACTACATACA
>JBAXNA010000063.1:0-3143 GCA_037133995.1 Candidatus Saccharimonadota bacterium | reverse complement strand
AAAAGAAATGAGAAAAATTATGACGACGCAAGTATTTACCAAGAATAGACTACTATTAGCTCTAGGGGCAATTGTAGCAATGGCGCTGTTGCTACTGGCACCAACCGCCTCAAAGGCTCAATATAGTGGTACTAATGGCCGTATAATTGGCTTTGCAGGCTTGTATGGAGGGCTTTCTGTCAAGCCAGATGGCACTAATTACTTTGGTCATAACGTGCCTTTTGTAAACACCGGTGTAATTAACAAGCCCTACAACTATTCACCAGATGGCAGCAAGATAGCCTTCTCTCAACTAGATGCAAATGGCACAGACGTACATCTCTACACTAAGGCTTCTAGCTCATATGCAGCCGGTGGTACCGCACTTACAAGCGGCACAGATGTGCGAGACTACAACCCTAGCTTTTCTCCAGACGGTACCAAGGTGGCATTTCAAAGAAGAACTATTTCAACTGGGCGTGATGAAGTCTATGTGGTTGGTGTAGATGGCACGGGCTTGACTAAGCTCACTCAAAACATGTACACAACCAGCAGTGTAACACATCCAATCTGGAACTCTACGGGAACTATCCTATATGTGTGCACGACCGATATCTCTACCACTGGTACTGGAATATACTCTATATCATCTACCACTGCCAATCAAACAACTGCAACAAACATCATCGAGGACACTGAGATGACTGGGTTTGGCGAAGATAGTGTTTTTGACATTGCTCCAGGCGGCTCTAGATTTATTTACCAGTCTGGTTTTAGTATAAGATCTGTAGCCTTCGCTGGCACCGGTGACGTGGCAGTTGTAACTGCTGTAGGCCAAGATACCTGGTATTATTTTGGTAGCTACTCCCCAGACGGCACCAAGATATCAGTGTTAAGGGAAAATAACGTGCCCCAAACAACTGATTTGCTAGTCATGAACCCAGATGGCACCAGCCAGGCCTCAATTGTTACAGGAATTGATAGTATTTCTAGCAATCAAGGGCCATTCGCATACTCCTCATACGCAACCTTCTGGGGTACTAGCCAAGCAACCTACGCTAATAGTGGTAGTGCAGGTGACTTTCAAGATACCGGCCTTCCAAACACAGCCAGTACCATAAACCCAGCCAGAGGAATCACACTAGCTGTCTTGGCGCTGCTGGGCGGAATAGCTCTAATTGGCCTAACATCTCTAGCTGTAAAAAAAGAAATTTCAGCCAAGCCAGACAAGCAGTAGAGCTATGGGCCGGTGGAGTAAGGTACACCAGCGCCAGCAAAAAAGCCAAATTGAAACTAATTTTGGCTCTAGCTCTAGCAAAAATCTCAGCTCAAACACTATGCCAGCAGTGCAAAGCGGCAAGCGTACTTCTAAAAATGACGGCAGTGGCCTGTATATAAAAATAACAGCTGTATTTGTATTTTTCTTCACTGAGATTTTTATTATGGTTTGGCATGCTAGTGCGGGGGTCAACTTTAGCCCTGTTGCCCCAGAGCTAAATATTCCTAAAAAAACAACTCGTATTACCAGAGCAGCTGCTGCACCAGCTAATACTCCACCTGCTAGTACGAAGAATTACCCATATCAGCTACTAATACCCAAGCTTGGTATAAATGCTCCTGTTTTGCCACTAGGTGTAACCGCCAACAATGAAATGGCGGTACCGCAGACAGCCTATGAGGTAGCATTGTTTGGCAAAGGTCCCAAGCCTGGGCAGCAAGGAAACGTTGTCTTAGCGGGCCATTACGGTGCCCCCAACGAGGTAGGGGTATTTCGTAAGCTAGACAAGCTGGTGGTTGGCGATCTAGTGAAAATAAAAGATAAAGCCGATAAGACTTATACATACAAGGTCTATAAGCTCGAAAACTACAATCTAGATTCTGCTCCCAAAAAAGAAATATTTGGTAATACCGCTAAATATCATCTCAACCTAATAACTTGCTCGGGTATTTGGAGTCAAGGTTCATATAGCTATGATCAGCGTGTGATAGCATTTACAGAGCTCGTGCCGTAGACAAACTGGCGCGGTAAGGCCTGATTGCTGCTAAAGCTTAATCAAAAACTGGCTGATAGTAGAGAATAGCGGCCCAAATATAAGAAAAAGCACAACTGCCGTAAGAAGCCAGGCTGCTAGGGCTACTCGGTTTTTACTTATCCATATCTTGCTCTCCCTAATAATATCGAGAAACTCAGTATATACTGAGCTACCGTAAGTAGGCGTTATTTTTTTACTAGGGAAGGCAATGGTATGACTAGCAGTAAGCGGAGCGTGATGAGGCTTAGCTGGCTGTTTTTTTGAGCCAATAATATGGCTCGCAAGCTCTTTGTTGTACGCTGAAGATATTTCTAAGCCTTGGTTTATGGCGGTCTGAAGCTCGGCAGTGCTCTTGGTAGCACGGCTGTGCTTTATAGAACTACTCACAACAGGCCCGCCAGCTGCTTCACTTTGTTCATTCACTACATCGCCCTTAGGGTGGCTGCTATTATTTGCCATACCAAAGCTAGTATAGGGCGAACTCGCAAAACGCTTGATGGCTGTAGAACTAGATTGTGACATAACTACATTATATTGAGGCTAGTCTATTATTACAACAGCGCTTATGTTTCACTCGAGTTGCAGTATTGGCTATTTGCGGCGCCTAAGATCTATTTGGTGTTGCAAAAAGGCGGTCTGGCTTACTGTATTTTTACCCGGGTTATTGAAATCTAGCGGTTGATTCTTGAGCTCTGCATTTATTTTGGCCTGCAAAAGGGCAGTTTCGTCTGCCGCGCGGCTGTCGTGGCGCTGAGCGGAATCTTCTTCTACTAGCTTCATTTGCTGGCTAGACACATCTTGGGCGCGGTAGCTATGATAAATATATTCTTGCGGTTGTTCGGGCTTAGCCTCTCGGGCTAGACTATACCGAGAAGTGAATTTTTTAATTCTATTAGGGCTAGAATCTTGCATATCTCTATTGTAGTGGTAGTGGCTAGCTTTTAGCAATCACCGAGGGTCAGCATTGCTACTTTATTAAATGTGCCCAACCTGTTAAGGTGTGTATATGAAACCAAAAAATAAAGTTTTAGATAAAGCGATAGTCAAGCTACCGCTGCCCAGCAAAGTCTTGGTAATAAGCGATATTCATTTGGCTGCTAAGGCTACACCGGCCAGCAAAAATGTTGAACT
>JBAXNA010000062.1:0-3284 GCA_037133995.1 Candidatus Saccharimonadota bacterium | reverse complement strand
AGGTAATTGAAGGTCATTTTGATGGCCAAAATATGATTGGCCCAGACGGCAAGATATACCCAGTGCCAGCTAACTATGCCAGTAAATCAAAACTTATTGAAGGTGACAACCTCAAGCTCACCATCTCTCCAGACGGCTCTTTTATCTATAAGCAAATTGGGCCAATTGAACGCAAAAATCTTATCGCCAAGATTGGCTTAGACGACGGCCAGTACTCTGCTATTGTGGGTGATAACCAATACAAGGTTTTGTATGCAAGCGTTACTTATTTTAAGGCCCAGCCTGGAGACGAAGTTACAATCGTGGTTCCAGCAAGTGGCGAAGCCAACTGGGCTGCTATTGAAGCAGTTATTGGTTCATAGTCAGCTAAATACCATGACAGATTCAAAACTCATTATTCTTAGGGGGTTGTCTGGATCTGGCAAAAGCAGTATTGCAAGAGAGCTACAAAAAAGAAGCAAGCAAGATACTATTATTGTAGAGCAAGATTACTTCCGTAACACCCTATTACAAGAAAAAGGTGACGCTCGCAAAGCTTCTGCAGAGATGCTTGAGCAGACCGTATTGATTGGTCTTAAACATGGCTACAATGTAGTGCTAGAAGGAATTCTTAACATTAAGCATTACAAAGAGCTGTTTGATAAAATCTTTTCTGCTCATCCACAAAACAACTTTATATATTTTCTCGATGTTGATATAGACGAGACGATCAAAAGACATAAGGCACGCACAAAATCCGCTGAGTTTGACGAGAACGAGATGAGATCATGGGCAGCTTCAGCTACCCCGGCAGGCTACGAGTATGAAATAATTCATAATAATATGACATCTATTGAAGCAACCACTCAGCAAATTTTATTAGACACCAGCCTGTAATTAGAGAGAAAAAGCATACTAGAGAGTCAAGTTCATGATGACTGTGAGACTGGGGTTTGCTATACTAGTAAGTAAGAAAAGGAGGGGATGTGTCGCGTCTAGCACTGTATCGTAAATACCGATCAGCTGATCTTGAAGATTTGGTTGGTCAAGATCATATTACAAAAACTCTGAATGAAAGCTTGTCTCGCGAGCAGATTTCGCACGCCTACTTATTTACTGGCCCTCGAGGCACGGGTAAGACTAGCGCGGCCAGAATACTAGCTAGAAGAGTCAACGGCCTTGATTCCACAGAAGATACTGCAAAACAGCTCGATATTATTGAGATTGATGCAGCTAGCAATAGAGGTATAGACGAGATACGGGCCCTTCGTGAAAAAATCAACTCAAGCCCAACAAGCCTAAAGTACAAGGTTTATATAATAGACGAAGCCCATATGCTCACCAAAGAGGCTTTTAACGCTCTTCTAAAAACCTTAGAAGAACCACCACCCCATGCAATATTTATTCTTGCTACAACAGAGTCAAATAAGCTTCCAGACACCATTATCTCGCGAACTCAGCGCTTTGATTTTAGGCCTTTTTCTGTCGCGGTCATCATAGCCCAACTCAAATCAATAGCCAAATCTGAAAATATCACTGTGACAGAAGATGGCCTAGTGGCTATTGCCGAATTAAGCGATGGTGGTATGCGCGATGCTATTAGCCTGCTTGATCAGCTTTCGGTTCTTACCGATACAATAGACGCTAGCGCTGTGCAGTCTAGAATGGGCCTTTCTAGTACTCAACAGATTGAACAAATAGTCGAGGCAACGGCAAGCGGTGACACTCAGCTGGCAATAGATTTGCTCACAAGCACTTTTGATAACGGCGTTGAGCCAAGTGCGTTATGTGCTCAGATGCAGAGATTTTTGCGAAATATTTTACTTCAGCCAGAACAGCCAAAACAAAAAAAGTCCGCTATGAATAAAGACTTCGCAATTAGGGCGCTTGAGCAGCTCCAGCTAACCCAGGCAGGTTTTAAAGTGGCTTCTCAGCGCAGTCTGCCACTAGAAATAGCCATTGTTAAGCTTTCTAGACCTATACCAGTGTTGAGCACTGCGGCAGCTGCTAGCGCTATACCGGCACCAGCCGCAAGTGTCTCTGCACCGCCAGTACCCAAGCCTCAGGCCGCCCAGACTGCGCCAGCTAGCCCACCTGCCGCTAAGCCCAGCGCCGATCTCACTGCCCGCTGCGCAAAAGGCCTAAGTATTATAAAAGAAAACAACAATTCACTCTATGCGTTGCTACGTTCTGGCAACGCTCGCATTGAGGGCAGTAAGATGATTGTTGATTGTCGTTTCAATTTTCATAAAGAACGAATAGAAGAGTTTCGCAATCGTGAAATGATAGAAAAAATTATGACTAAAGCTTGCGAAAGAGAAATCATGCTATCTTGTGTGATGATGCATGGCAAAGTAGAGGAGCCAGTCAAAGAAGATGAAGAATTGGTCAGCTCAGCCATGGCGATATTAGGAGGGGAGCTGCTAGATGGCTAATAACTATAAATCACAGAATAATGATAAGCCTCAGTCTCAGCCTAACAAAAACTCTGTTGTACTGCCACCGCAAAATGTTGAGGCCGAAGCTAGCCTGATTGGCTCATTACTAATAGACAAAGATGCCATTATTAAGGTGGCTGATATAGTGGGTCAAGATGATTTTTATGTCACTAAGAATAGCCAGATATTTGAGTCTATCTTAGCTCTTTTTGAGCATCGCGAGCCTATAGACGTAGTAACTCTTGCAGATAGCCTAGAGAAAAAAGGCCATCTTGAAAGTATTGGGGGAGCTACATATCTAACAGAGCTTGTAAACAGTGTGCCTTCGAGTGCTCACGTTGCTCAGTACGCCCACATTGTTGCCGACAAAGCCACTTTACGTAGACTTATTGAGGCAGCCAGTAGCATCAACAGTATGGCTTACGGCGAAGGCGGCGCGCTAGACTCTGTTTTAGATGAAGCCGAGCAGGCCTTGTTTGCAGTTAGTCAAAAACACCTCAAGCAAAACTTTACCCCAATTCAAGAGATTTTGACCTCGAGTTTTGAGCGACTTGATACTCTACATAAAGACAAAAATGCCCTGCGAGGAGTTCCTACTGGGTATCGAGAGCTAGACAATCTGCTGGCTGGCTTGCAAAATTCAGATCTAATAATTCTAGCCGCTAGACCAAGTATGGGCAAAACTAGCCTAGCACTAAACATCGCCCAGCATGTTGCTACCAAAGAAGGTATTCCGGTGGGCATATTTAGCTTAGAAATGAGCAAAGAACAGCTAATAGACCGACTCTTGTCTTCTGAAGCCGGCATAGACAGCTGGAAGTTAAGAACTGGCAATCTTGAAGATAGTGATTTTGAAAAAATAAATAA
>JBAXNA010000061.1:0-3298 GCA_037133995.1 Candidatus Saccharimonadota bacterium | reverse complement strand
GCTCAAGATCAAAAGCTTCTAGAAAATAATGGAGACAGCTTGTTTGGTAGAGCCCATAGCCTTATTTATATTGTTATGCATCAAAAAGAGCTTAAGAGCGCACTGGCTAAATCTAGAGGCCTAGAGTTTTTTAGTAAGCCAAAATCTAAATAGCTAAGCAAAAGACAAGTAAAGAATAATATTTTTTTACATAAATTAAATATTAGAGTACAATATAACTTAAGAATTAAAATAATAATATATTAGGAGTAAAGAATGAACGATTACGGAACAACTGCAGTAATATCAACTAATACCAGCCCAGACCCAATTTTTGGTGTTTTGATGGCAATATTCTGGGTACTATATTTTGCGGTTATTATCGCTCTAATAGCAGGCTACTGGAAAACTTTTGTAAAAGCTGGAAAGCCAGGCTGGGGGGCGATAATACCTATTTATAACGTTTACCTAATGATCAAAATAGCTGGCAAGCCAGGCTGGTGGCTACTTCTGTACTTCATTCCAATAGTTAACTTAGTTGTATTAATCTTGGTTTCACTAGGTGTGGCAGAAAAATTCGGCAAAAGCTCAGCCTTTGGTATATTTGGCCTCTGGCTATTTGCACCAATAGGCTACCTAATGCTTGGATTTGGCGATGCCAAATACCAAGGCTCAGCTGCTCCAGCTGCAGCTGCTACAGCGCCAGCTGCCAAAGTGTAGCAAGTAAGCTCAAGTATGATTACTACTAAACCCCATGGTACACATGGGGTTTAGTCTTGTATAATAAACAGATGAAACCAAACTACCAACAACTCGCCCTAGAACTCCACAAAAAACTAAAAGGCAAAATCACCAGTCAAAGCAAGCTAGAAGTAAAAACTGAAGCCGATCTTAGTTTGGTATACACACCCGGCGTTAGTGCGGTCTCTCATCTCTTGGCAGAAAAGCCAGAGCTAGCCCCAGACTACACCATAAAACATAATACTGTAGCAGTGATTTCTGACGGCTCAGCTGTACTGGGGCTTGGTAACATTGGCCCACTTGGTGCATTGCCCGTAATGGAAGGTAAGGCTATGCTTTTTTCTCAGCTAGCCGGGCTCAATTCGTTCCCGATAGTGCTAGATACTCAAGACACAGATGAAATAGTACAAACTATTATAAACATTGCGCCGGCTTTTTCTGCCATCAATTTAGAAGATATACAGGCTCCCAAGTGTTTTGAGATTGAAAAACGCTTGCAAGAAGCTCTAAGTATTGCGGTAGTGCACGACGACCAGCACGCAACCGCGATAGTGGTGTTAGCCGGGCTAATAAACGCCCTCGAAGTGGTAGGTAAAGCTGCCAATACTAGCAAGGTAGTGATACTAGGCGCTGGTGCGGCTGGCGTGGGTGTGGCGAGCTTGCTTGTAGAATATGGATTTGAAGACATTGTTGTGGTAGATAGCAAAGGAATAATATCTAGCTCAAGAAATGATCTTAATAAGGAAAAACAAGTAATTGCTGGGCTAACTAACAAACATGACCAGCATGGTGAGCTAAAAGATGCACTAGAAAACAGTGATATATTTATAGGTCTTTCTAGCGGCGGCAAGTTGCCACCAGAACTTATTAAAACTATGAATTCAAAAAGTATTATTTTTGCGCTAGCCAACCCAGAGCCAGAGATTTTGCCAGATCTAGCTCTAGAGGCCGGGGCAATGGTTGTAGCGAGCGGAAGATCTGACTTTGCGAACCAAATAAATAACGTGTTGGTTTTTCCTGGTCTTTTCAAGGGCCTTATAGACAACAAGATAGTGGAGGTCTCTAGCAAGGTCAAGATTGAGGCCGCCGTAGCTCTAGCAGGTGTTGTAGAACGCCCTACAGCAGATAATATTATACCTTCTGTATTTGACCCAGCGGTGGTTGGGGCTATTGCGAAAAGCATTATATAGCATTACCATAATAAGTAAGCACATTATTTAGCTTTAATTTAAAAAAGGAAAATTTACCTATGTCACCTACAGAAAAACCAGCTGAAACTAAAAAGCCAGAAGCTACTAAGGCCCAACCGCAAGAGCCAATCGTCGCCACTTCTACCACCAAAAAAACCAGCGGCTTAGCTGTAGCCGCCCTTGTACTGGCATTCTTTTTTCCGGTAGTTGGATTCATACTAGGTATAGTAGCACTAAGCAGTATCAAGAAAAATAATGAATCTGGCCGAGGCCTGGCTATTTCTGCAATTGTTATTTCTGTAATACTTACGCTTATAGGGTTACTTACAATGCTTATTTTTGTACTAGCAATAGGCAGAGCAGCAAACGAAACTGGAATAAACGGCGTAGATACTAAAAATGGTAGTATTTCTGTGACCGGCAAAGATGGCGCGACAGCTACTGTAGGTAAGAGCGTAAGTATTCCTAGCGGGTTTCCTAGTGACGTGCCTATATATAAGCCTTCAGACGTGATTTTGGCTACTAGCAATGACGGCAAATACAGTGTCAGCCTCTTAACCACTGATAGTGAAACAAAAGTAAGCGACTATTACACCAAGCAGCTTGCAAGTAACGGCTGGGTCACACCACAAGGTGGTGGTGATATTAGATACGAAGGAGGAATGATTTCCAATCTTGAGAAAGATGGTAATGTATTGGGCTTGATTATCGCGGCTAATGCTAAGAGTAATGACGGCAAGACTAGTATCACAATAACAGTTGGCCCAAAAAGTAGTAATAACTAGTAACTGGCAATTATGAATATAACTAAAGCACAGATCAAGCAGGCCCTAGGTTTAGGGCCAAAAGAGGTGGTGGTAATGCTTCTTTTTGGCTTGGGTCTTTTAGTAGTTATAAACTTTAGTCTTATAAGTCTACATTTTACCCGCGATACTATTCTTTCTGCAAGCGACGCCCAGGCAAGCTTTTCATCTCAGCTACAGTCTTGGTTTTCGGCGCCAATTCTCAACACAATTACACTTATTGTATTCTGGGTGGCAATTGGGCTTTTGGCATATGCCGTGCTGTACTGGGCCTATAATATTTTTACAGAAGCCCGTAACGAAGTTGTGGTAGAGCAAGAATACACCAACAGACTCAGCAATAAAAACGGCAAAGCCTGGCCAGCTATAGAGGTAGGACTGCTAGCTGGCTTAGTTGTGCTAGCGATACTTACTCTGGCAGTTTTTTTCCCGCTATTTAATTCTATGTTTATTACAGCAATTTTTGCAGTACCCGGCAATCTGGCTATTGCTGGCCTAAATCTTCTGGGAGCTGTTTTGGGCATGTTCGTGACCCTATATGCCTTCAAGGCTATAGTGAGCTTGATGCTTGTACTAGAGTAGCTA
>JBAXNA010000060.1:0-3316 GCA_037133995.1 Candidatus Saccharimonadota bacterium | reverse complement strand
CCTACCGGCACGCTAGTGCCGCACTATTCTGGCTTTAATGAAAAATTACTTTTTTATAGCTTTGAGGTCAAATAGTGAAAGATAAAATTGATCTAAGTATTATAATACCCACTCTAAATGAAGCTCAGCGTATCACCAAGAGCTTAACTACGCTAGCGCACTACCTAGAATCATTTTCTCTAGAAGTAGAGGTGATTGTGGTTGATGCCCATAGCCCAGATGGCACAGCTGATATTGCCCAGTCATACGCTAAGCACTTTAGTCATTTTAGAGTTATTGATGCTGGCCCAAGACCAAAAGGCAAATTTATAAAAGGTAAACAAGTAAGGCAAGGTATGCTCGAGGCGAAGGGGAGATACGTGATGTTTATGGACGCAGATCTAGCAACACCGCTTAAATACCTAGAAAACGTCAAAAAACTAATAAGCCAAGATACTCCAGTAGCTATTTGTGTGCGCGACTTGCAGTCTAGCCATACTGGCATACGCAAGGCTGTTTCGGGGCTAGGCAATTTCTTGGTTCAGATGCTTATATTGCCCGGCATCTCAGATACCCAGTGTGGATTCAAGGTTTTTGAGGGCCAAGCCGCCAAAAGTATTTTTACCCGTCAAACTATTGTTGGTTGGGGTTTTGATATGGAAATACTAGCTATCGCTCGAAAGCTTGGCTATCAAATAGATCAAATCAAAGTGCCAGACTGGCGCGATGTTGAGGTGGGTAGCAAGATCGCCGGTACAAGTGCTGTTAAGGCCGCCCTTCAGACATTTCCAGATCTTATCAAGATTAAGTGGGGCTTAATGACTGGTAAGTATAAAAAACCAGGTAAAAGCAATGTCGAAAAAAGCTAGGTTTCATTTATATATACCAGAGTGGGCAGTAGTACTACTCGTAACCTTACTTGGCGCAGTAGCCCGCTTTAGTTTTATAGCTAAATCAAGTATTTGGCATGACGAAGGCTTTTCTATAGCACTGGCCACTAGAACACCCGTAGAAATATGGGCTGGCTCAGCCAGAGATGTTCATCCGCCGCTGTACTATCTGCTACTTCACTTTTGGATGAGCTTATTTGGCACTAGCCAGCTAGCCGTGCGAAGCCTTAGTACGCTCGCCGGAATTGCTGTCATACCGCTAGGCTACATAATTGTTAAAAAAATGGCCGGAAAGAGGGCTGCAGTACTAGCAGGCTTCATGCTGGCCCTAGCACCTTTCTTAATAAGATATAGTCAAGAAGCAAGAATGTACGGGCTACTCGGACTTATAATGCTAGCGGCTTTTTACGCAGTGATGTGTATTGTAGAGAACCCTAAAAAAATCTGGCCCTATATCTTGTATGCACTAGCTATTGCCCTGGGCATGTACACACATTACTTTGCTGCACTTGCAGCTGTCTCATTCTGGGCCTACCTGGTAGTTTTGCAGTCGCCTAAGCGCTGGCGCTTTGAAAAAACAATTTTTCTATCCGCAAAATGGTGGCTAGCAAATATATTAGCACTAATTATTTTCTTGCCATGGGCTCCAAATGCTTTGGCTCAAATAAGAAGAGCGCAAGGTTTGGGCTGGCTACCCAAAGCAAGTCTGCGCACTTTTCACGATACTGTTTGGCAATTTTTTACATTTACAGATGCCCGGCAGATTGTAAGCGCTCTTTACTGGCTTGTTCCGGTACTTATTTTAGCTCTAGCAGTATATCTTTTGGTCACAGACAGAAGCCGAGAAAAATATATGCGCCTGCTTGTGAGCTATAGTTTTTTACCGATTGCAGCTGCCTTGCTAGTATCTTTACAGAAACCAATTTTTCACGAACGCTACTTTGCTTTTTCAGCAATTGGTATATATATAATTGTTGCGATTGCAGTGAGTCGTCTTGCCGGCAAGAGATCATGGCTTTTTGTAGTAATGAGCCTACTGGTGCTCTCAACAGAGCTTGTGGGGGTAAGAAATGTATATTCACAGGCTAATCATCAAATGGGCCCAGTTGTGCAGACTATTAACAACAATTATTTACCAAACGACAGCATACTGGCCGGAGAACTATACGTCTATTTTGACGCAAGCTATTACAACAAGACAGGTCAAAAAATTCTACTATACACCGCCAACAGTAATCTCAATGGCTATGGCGAGTCTGGGTTGTTGTATGACAAATCGGTCTACGTTGCCTCATATGACAAATTTAAATCTGGCGATAGAGTTTGGCTGATTGGCAAAACCGGCCAGCACGATTATTATCAGCAAGTACCCCAAAGCTGGCTCTTGCTTCAAGAATTTAGCGCTGGCTATGGCGAAGCTCGCTTGTATCAGGTAAAATAAGATCGTAAATAACACAAGCTATAGATATTTTATAACTGGCTTTTAGCTATACTAAAAATCTTAAAGGAGAAACAATCAAATGGGAATGATGGACAAAGCCAAAATGGCTCAAAAAGCTCTTAAACTTCAAAAAGAACTTAAGCGTATGAAAATAGAAGCAGAAGCCGGAGACGGTGATGTAAAAGTGGTAGCAGGCATGGTAATAAGTGCGACAAGTATGAATGTTGAGATTCAAGACATTACCATTAGTCCAGATGCAGTTGAAGATATATCTCGTCTAGAAGGCTTGCTGGCATCTGCAATCAACCAAGCCAATAAAGAGCTGATGGCCGAAGCCACCACTAAGATGCAAGACATAGCTGGTAGCATGAATCTACCAATGTAGCACTGGAATCTAAAACTAATTATGAATTCAGATGTCTTACCCCAGAGTGTAAACAACCTAATAGAAGAATTTGCCAAGCTGCCAAGCATAGGTCCTAAGACCGCCGAGCGGTTGGTTTTTTACTTACTCAAAAGCGAAGACAATATTAGCCTAGGTGAGGCCTCTCTGGCCCTAAAAGAAGGTATTATCAATTGCTCGAGCTGTCAAAACTTCACAACAGATACGGTCTGCAAGATATGTCAAAACCCAAATCGTAGCGATAGCATTATATGTGTTGTATCTCAGCCACTAGATATTGTGGCAATTGAAAAAACTGGCCTGTACAAGGGCAAATACCACGTTCTGCACGGCGTTATAAGCCCAGTAGATGGTATTGGCCCAGACGATATAGAGATAGATAGCTTGATGGCTCGTATAGAAAAACATTCGCCAGAAGAAATTATTTTGGCTACAAATCCAAATCTTGAAGGCGAGACAACAGCTCTGTATATATTGCGTAAGCTCAAAGATCAAGATATCGCCATTACTAAGCTAGCTCACGGCTTGCCTATGGGCGGTGATCTAGAGTATGCAGATCAAATGACCCTTGGTCGAGCCCTAGATAATAGGCAGACATTTTAA
>JBAXNA010000059.1:0-3325 GCA_037133995.1 Candidatus Saccharimonadota bacterium | reverse complement strand
AATGGCTGAATGTGAAGATTGGCGTTACCAGCATGGCCCCATGTGGCAATTTTTACGCCGTATTTTTCAAATAGTGCATAGGCACCCTCTAGGTATTCAGTCATTTTTTCAACAGGAACTACGCCATCTTCAATTATTGGTAGGGCCTTTTTGGCGCCTTGCTGAGTCCATATTAGAGCCGCAACACCTCTGCGAATTTGCCATAGTTCGTCTTGTTTTGCAAGATTATCAGTATTTTCTATAATACTTGTATATTCAGCTAAAATCTTAGCGGCCTTATTGGCTTTTTTGATACGATCTTTTGGCTTAACATCATCGAACTCTGCAAGTAGAATAAGTTTGGGCAGATCGTCTATATTTATACCCTTTAGCATTTCTGGCTTATTCTTACGAACAAAGTCGAGTGTGTGATAGTCGACCATCTCAAGTGCGCTTGGCCCAAGCGGCAAGATCTTACGAACAGCATCTTCCGATTTCTGTAAATCATCGAAGTGCGCAACCACTAGGTTGTTCTGTGGGCTGAACGCAGCAGTGTGAAAAGTGATTTCAGAGACAATGCCCAGTGTACCCTGCGAGCCCACTATTAACTGGCCCATATCAAATGATCCGTCACTACCTTTTACGTCCCAGAGATCATAGCCAGAAGAATTTTTACTTACTTTTGGCCTTGAATGGTGAATGGTGTCAGAATTTTTTATCAACAGTGCGTCGATTGTGCGATACAAGTGACCCTCAAAATCTGACTGGGCTTGTTTCTTTTTAAGTTCTTTTTTGTTAAGTCTTTTTGTAATAATAACATCGCCGTTACTCAAAACTACCTTAAGGCTCTTGACCCAATTACGGGTAGCGCCGTATTTTAGGGTCTTTTCGCCAGATGAATTATTGGCTACAGCTCCACCAACCGTACAGTAGTCCATACTAGCAGGATATGGTGGCAAAAATCGCCAGTGACTATGCAAGATGCCTTGCAGGTGAGAATAGATCATTCCGGGTTGAACTGTAACAGTATTGGCAGTAATATCTTTTAAGCCCTTCATGACAGCAGGAAAAACTAAAGTTACCCCATCACCAAGAGAGCCACCTTCTTGGCCGGTACCTTTGCCGCGGGCCGTAAGAGAAATTTTTCGTCCTTCTTGAGCCTGCCAATTCAAATACTTTACTGTCTTTACTACGTCGTCTTCATGACGTGGATATACAACAATCTGGGGCGTGACCTTAAAAATACTACCGTCTGTAGAAAAAAAATCTCTGGCTTCCTTAGAGGCTGTTACTTGACCACTTAGCTGTACAGAAAGATCGTGAATGAGGGATTTCATTTATATAGCATAACAATTTTAATATATTATTGCAAAGCCAATTTGACTTTGCGAACAGTAAAGTAGTAAGATATGCACAAGCGCTATGAATGCAAAAAAAGTAAATACTAGCAAAAAATCATTAAAATCTGTATCTCAAAACAAGCTATTAGCAGCTGTTTTAGTTTTAGCATCTTTAGTGGTGGGGGTTATTATTGTATACAACACCTTTGCTGGTGGCATAACAGTATTTAAAGACAATCCAGACTACTGGCGAGACAGAATAGGCTATTGTGAATCTGGCGGTAGATATGACCGCATGGGCCCAAGTGGCCACACCGGCAAATACCAATACGACTCTGGCACCTGGAGAGGCGCCGTTGGTCCTGACCTTGCTGCTCAATATCCACAGGCCTATTTAGCTCCAGGTGACGTGCAAGAAATGGCATTCAATAATACCTTTGCGAGACGTGGTACTCAGCCATGGAATGCCAGCTACCACTGCTGGATAAAAGGCGCTAATGTGCCTGCTGCCGCAGAAGACCAAGTTAGCTCTGTAGTCTCTACCAGTATCGCGCCACCCACCCCACCCGCTAAGCCTTTTGGGGTTACTTCTGGTAGCTATAATGTGGTGGTAAACGGGCGAGTAACTTTAAATGAGGCTGCACTGCCTGGAGTTACTATTGCGACCTGTAGCGCTGACAGGGTTGTGACTACAGACGCCGAAGGTAGATTCTCATTTGGTGTACCAGTAAATAATAACTTCTGCTTAAGGCCAACTGGCGGAATTCCTGAAGGTGCAGTTCTAACTAGAACAGCCAACAATGTAGAACACGCCACTGACAAGACTTTTGAAAATCAAGTAGCAGGCGTTAACTGCTACCGCCAGTTTTGGTGTTTTTTAGGACCTAGCTACACCTGGGACAGAAGCCGAGATGCTGGCTATAACTTCTTCTACTCTAAGCCATAACAATCTAAATAAAGTAACAGCCTACCTGCTGCTCAGCGGGGTATTTTATTTACTACTTTATGCTTGCTTTTGTGGCTTGCTTTGTCTGTACAAACCACTTGTAAACATCTAGGAATCTATTGCTTGGTTCTACCATTTTATTTGCACTTAGTCCACCGACTGCATTGTTTTGAGCATAATTATAGTAAGGAGTATAGAGAACAACAGCTGGCACATCTTTGGCCCAAAGCTGCTGAAAAGCTGCATACCTACTATTTTTATACACTGCATCTTTGGCTGTTCTGCCTGTTTCTAGCAACCTATCAGCTTCTGGATTAGCATACTGACTTAGATTTAGGCCCGGGTCTTTCACTTGCGAAGAGTGCCAATAGGCATAAACGTCTGAATCTATTCCGATATCTTGACCAAACAACAGAACGTCGTAGTTGCGAGGCCGTATAAAATTCTGCTGAAGCTCATCTAGGGGCACAGCTACAACTTCAGACTCTACACCAACACTAGACCACATATCTTTTACAGAATTAGCAATGTCTTCATATATAGAATCCTTGGAAGTAACTATCCTTAGTTTGGTATTCTTTATCTGTCTTATATCTAGAGTTGAGATTATTTCCTTTGATTTGGCTTGACTGAAGTTGTACCGTGGAACAGTATTATCAAAGCCAGCATACCCAGCCAGTATTGGGTAGTCTATCTTAGTTGCCTGACCATCAAGCTGGTTTGTCACGATACTATTTTTATTAATTGCATAGGCTAGTGCAGTTCTCAATCTTACATCACTAACAGCAGGTGAAGCAATATTGAAAAAAAGTGCCCCGTAGGCAGGAACGCTCAGATGATTAATATTTAAATCGTCAATTTGCTTGGCCTTCTGTTCGATAGACGGCTTGTTTACAGCAAAGCCATTGATTTGTTTTTTTAAGTACCCCTCTAAAAAGTCATCACTTGACTGATACTGAACGAACCTAAACTGCTCTAAGTATGGCCTGCCCAAATAGTAATCATCAAATCTATCTAGCACTAATTCATCTTGTTCGTCCTTAATCTCGCGAAGCTTAAA
>JBAXNA010000058.1:0-3403 GCA_037133995.1 Candidatus Saccharimonadota bacterium | reverse complement strand
TTTCTGACTCTTAAGATCTAGTACTTGATAAAAATGATATTTCTGGTATAATTATATAATTATGAATAATAAACCAATCAAATCTAAGGCCAGCAGTAAAAAATCAAAAACAACTGTCAGGCTCGCCAGTCTCAAAAATAAAGTCTTTGGCAAAAAGTCTAAGCCGAATGAACCCAAAAAGCTATTTTATGAGCTTCCAGATACCAGAACAAAGGTTTTTTTTGGCATTGTGTTTCTTGTACTAGCTGTATTGCTGGTATATGTCTTAATGCCTTACTTAAGCGCACTTATATTGGCGCTAATACTTGCGGCCTTAACTCACCCTCTATATAAGAAGCTAAGGGCCAAGCTCAAGTGGTCGCCGCGCTATGTTACCTTGCTGGTGATAGCTGGCCTAACTGTTTTTGGTACAGCTCTGCTATTATTTTTGATAAAAAATATTGTTGTAGAGGCAGCGTCATTAAGTAATACAATCAGCACATATTTAGACAGCGGGCAGATAAATACTCTTTCAGATAAAATTCAAAAAGCCCTAAATGACATAAATATTAGCGTTGACTCTCAGAGCATTACTCAGTATATTGCTCAGATTCTAGGCCAAATTAGTACTCAGCTAGCTGGGTTTGCAATACAGGTAGTTTCTGGTATTTTTGAATTATTTATATGGGTCACAGTATTTATTTCGGCACTAATAGTGCTAATACCAAGAATGGCCGATGCTAGAAAGCTGGCCCTAGAAATATCTCCTCTTGGCAAGGCAATAACAGCCGACTATATTGAGAAAACTAGATTACTACTTAGAGGTGCAGTGCTTGGCTCTTTTGTTATTAGTCTTACCGCTGCAACAATTATGGGCCTAACTTTTTATGCCATGGGCATTCCTAACGCCCTGCTCTTTGCAACGCTGGCTTTCTTTTTGGGCTTTATCCCGTTCTTGGGTACACCAATATTTACTTTTGGAGCCGCGATAATCTTCTTTCTGCTTGGTGATTACCCGCAGGCTGCAGCACTCGTTTTGCTTCAGCTCTTAGTTCTCAATCAGCTAGAGCTAGTCTTTAGACCTCTTACCGTTCCTAAGAAAGTTAGAATCCACCCAGGACTAATGATAATTGCTGTTTTTTCTGGCCTGGCAACTTTTGGCTTACTCGGCTTGGTTTTTGGGCCTGTTATACTGGTCTTGTTTATTAGTACTGTTGAGATATACAGACAAAACTACGGGGCAGATAAAACCAAAATATCTACCGCCAAGTCTTCTGCAAAATAAGCCAGCTAGGGGAGTGTAGAACTTGAAAATTTTGGCATTATAGTCTATTATAATCAGGTTAAAATAATGTTTTAGAGCACCGAACGGAGGTCATTTTGTGACCGTCCTACCGCCCGCGGTTAGGATCTATGAGTTATAATAACAAGTATTGGGGCGTGGCCAAGTGGTAAGGCAACGGCTTTTGGTGCCGTCATTCGTAGGTTCGGTGGAGTGAGGCGCGCAGACAAAATACTATGAGCTCGCTCATATATTTTACGAGCACCGAACGGAGGTCATTTTGTGACCGTCCTACCGCCCGCGGTTAGGATCTATGAGTTATAATAACAAGTATTGGGGCGTGGCCAAGTGGTAAGGCAACGGCTTTTGGTGCCGTCATTCGTAGGTTCGAGTCCTACCGCCCCAGCCAAAGCAATATTCAAATCGAAAGACCGCACTTAACGTAGCGGTCTTTTTTGTAGTCATTTTTAGGTTATTTGAGCTAATCTTGGCATTAAACTGGAGAATAGCCCAAAAAAGCGCTATAATACTTACTGGTAAAATAATTAATATAAAAGGATATATATGATTACAGGATACTGTGTTAAATGCAAAGAAAAAGGCGTTGAATTGTCAGCACCAGAAATTCACAAAACTAGTAAAGGTGGCTACATGGCCAAAGGTAAGCACGAGAAATGCGGAACAACTGTTTGCGCAATGATGTCTAAAGAAAATGCTGAAAAAGCAATGGAAGAAGGCGCAACAAAGGCCTTCTAAGTTTAAAAGCTTAAAGATTTTGAGCTAGGCTTGGCGGTTAGCATTTCTAAGCCGCCATACTAAGCCATTAAAAACAGTCGACGATAGTCGGCTGTTTTTAATTTACAAATACTTATTCAGGCTACTTACGTAATTGATCATGCTGGCATTGCCAGAGCTATTGGCGTAGGTCTGCATGTTACCAATAATCTTGCGATTAGCTTTTATGTCTTCTGCAGTATCAAGCTTACCAAGTTTTTTTTGTTCTTGCGTAAACAAGCCCTCGTAGCAATTTTTGACTGCTTCATGCTCACCAATCTGTTCATAGGCCCTTAGCGCAGTGTAGTAGTCTGCTTTAGAAAAATAATACGCACCCTTGTTGTGGTAGATAGATTTATATAGTTTGGCCTTGTCATTAGAGTACTCAGCAAAGTTGAGGGCTTTTTTGAATTCGTTTTCTCGCATAAAATAAATTGCGCCGTTGTGGCCAGCCATGTGAATCAGCTTAGGCTCATCGCTTTGTTTGGCATACTTGAGGGCCTTAGCGTAGTTAGAGCTACCGCAAAAATCTACTACAACGTTATTATAGGCAGCTGCAAGATTTTTCTCGACAATGTCGCGCTGGCTACTAAGTATGTAGGCAATACGGGCAGACTCTAACAGTGACTCAGTAGAGACATCGTGGGTTTTGAAGTATTCATCGGTAACGTCGAGTAGATTTACGCTTACAATCTCTTCTGCTGGCAAAATAGCCTGGCCAGATTCTTTATAGTTTGCAAAAGTACCATTAGTAGCTTCAATATCAACACCCATAAAGTGCAGAGCCACGTGCCCCGGGTATGTTTTGATTTGCAGACTACTGACATCATAGCTAAGAGAATACAGGTACATATATAAAGTCACTATTTGATTGCAGTCTCCCACCAACACGTCTTTATTGGGGTCTTTTAGTAGCTCTCCAAAAGTGCAAGATTTGCGGTATTTGTAGCGCCCAGCATGCGGAGACAAGTAAGACATAATACTGCGCAGGTATTGCAGCTGCTCGGCATGCTCGGTGAGATTTTTGCTATCTACGCCTGCTGCACTAATTTCTGCCAAGACTTGATCTCGCGAATGCTTGTTTTGGGCCAAATAAATCTCAAAGCTGCTAGCAATGGCCAGAGAGTTATTATAGAGCTCGCGCCTTTTTGCTTTTTTTAGGTATTTATAGCCCCGGTACTTAAACTCACTCCACAGATTAATGCCTATAATATTGTTTTGCAAAAACCAATCTAGATCTTGCTTGATATCATCTTTAGTTTGGTGCTCATCTAGCTTGGCAAAAAACTTAGCCACCCGGCGCTCGCTAGGGTCGGTGTTGCTGCTAAAAAAGTAAAATATTTTTTGAAAAATGTTCATGCTATTTTG
>JBAXNA010000057.1:0-3487 GCA_037133995.1 Candidatus Saccharimonadota bacterium | reverse complement strand
GTATTATCAACCAAAGGGATGCCATTTATTAAATCTGCTTTTATAGCTCCCCCGCTAGAATCAATATCGTAGTTTATCCATCCTGGTATAATGTTACTACTCGCACCAAGATGTATATTTATTCTTGTATCACTTTTCATATTTAATTTTTAGTTGTTACGCAAAACTTTTTCGTATGTTGCAAAGGTCTGCTTGGCAGTTTTTTTCCAATTGTATTTTTTGACCTGCGTGTAGCCCTTTTTGGTCATTTTGGCTTGCAGTTCTTTGTCTGAGAGTACTGCCGAAATAACCTTAGCAATACTTGCCACGCTCTTAGGCCTAAAGTACTTTGCGGCGTCTCCAAGTACTTCTGGCAAACATGTAGCTTCACTACTAGCTACTGGCAAGCCATAGCTCATGGCTTCAAGGCCAGGTAAGCCAAAGCCTTCAGAAAGTGATGGAAATACATACAGGCTAGCTGACTTATATAGCCCGGCCAGCTGTGATTCTTCTACAAAGCCAGTGAAAATAACTCTATCTTGCAGCCCACTTTTTTTGACTTCTTCTTCTAGTACAACGTGAAAGTCATCTTTTTTACCAGCGATTACTAGCTGGTAGTCTAGCATATATTTTGTCACCAGCTCACCAAAAGCCATTATCATTCTCTCTAAATTCTTATGAGGGTAAGCGTTGCCGACATACAGCAAAAATGGCTTGTTAATGCCCAGGTCTTCAAGATTTATGCGGGCTCTTTGGTAGGCCGGGTCTGCTGCTTCATGCGTTACTACTATCTTATTGCGTCTTATGTGGTAAGTCTTAGCAATGTCTTCTTTTACATATTCTGTGGGCGTGAATACTGCCTTGGCGTTGTTGATACCTTTTCTAAGTACCAGTCGCATTACCTGATCTTTAGCCAAATATACAGGCTTGCTTAGGGGCGACTGCCTAATGTTTTGAAAATGCAAAAGAGTTAAGTCATGCACGGTAATAACAAATTTTCCTTTATAGCGCAGTGGAAAATTAAAATTTGTAAAATGCACTAGATCTGGTTTTTGATCATTGATAACACTCAGAAGTTTGGTCTGCTCTTTTACCCCATACCATTCAATGTCTACTGGCAAAAGTGCTAGATTAGGAGCTTTTAGACTAATCTTGTCAACGTCTTTTGCTCGCACCAAAAGAATGTATTCGTTTTTTTTGTCATACAAAAGTATCTGTTCTAAAGTTTGGCTTATGTAGCGGCCAATGCCTGTTTGTCTTATCCATCTACCATCAATGAGTATTTTCATGCGCTATATTATACCAAGTATACCTGCCAGATGTTAGTGGTAGAGTCATTTGCTGGGCTAGACATTTTTTGGGCTTTTCAAATATTTATTTACCAATAAACTAACGTGCTCTTGCTTGCAATGCATTTTTAGCTGAGCTACGGTAGAAGCGTTCCATTGAAATTTCGTCACATTCACCAACGATTTTGGAGGTTGACAATGGAAGCTCAAACCGCGACCCATAAGGTCGCTTTTGCGTTTTTAGCAGTAATGCTTACGCTAGTGAGCACGCTCGTACTTTCACAGCAGCCAGCAGGTGCCGCAGTAGCGGTACCACAAGGCGTGGCCCTAACAATTACCGGCAAGGCTTTTTATGTCTTTATGCCGGGGGCTTTCTACACTATTGCAGACGCCGAAACATTAAATACCTGTTTTGGTGGTGCTGCAAAAGCCGTTAAAATATCTGGCTATCAGTACTTTATTTCCACATACCAATCTAAAGATGGTGGAAACATTGGCTGCCCGGCTAGCTACCCAGAAGGCAAGCTACTTAAAAGCACTAGCTCGGCCACGGTCTACATTCTGCTTAGCTCAAGACTCTATGTAGTTCAAGACTCAGCCACTCTCAATGAGTGTCTGGGGGGCTCGAACAACGTACAGACACTAAGCGATGTTGCATTTGGCTGGGCCAAAACCACCTATCCTGTTGCGGGCAATTACTACTGCCCAAAAAAGACTTACGCCGAAGGTAGCCTTCTGCAGGCTTCTGGGCCTGGTGTTTATCTAATTAAGGGCGGCAAGAGACTGGCTATTCCAGACCCAACGGTCTTGGCCTGTTTTGGCAATTGGCCAAAAGTAACTCGCATCACAGACCCGTCTTTTAGCTCGATGCTTGCCAACTACCCAGATGGCGGAACAGCTTCTTGCCCATACAGCCTGGCAAACGGCAGCAAGCTCCACGCTCCCAGCGGCACCGTATATATTTTGCTAAATGGCAGAAGCTATGGCATGCCAAGCGAAGCCGTGCTAAACCAGTGCTATGGTGGCTGGGCAAATGTTCGCTGGGCTGATCAAGCTGAAATAAATTCGCTGCTGGCCACTTACCCAGACGCTGGTGGTGCGCCATGCGCGGCACCTCAAATTAGCCCGCGTGAGCAAAACGCACTTAACTGGGCTATTGCAGAGGCCAACTCACCCAAGCCGTACTGGAGCGACAGAAATAACATTTGTTGGTCTGGCTATTGCGAATTGTTTGTTGAAAACGCCTTTGGTAGAGCTGGCCAGTTTACCTCGGCCTATACCCACTACCAATGGCAGGCTGGTAATGGTCGCATTCACGCCGACAGCTCTCCACCGAAAGGTGCGCTAGTTTTTTACAACGCCTGGGGCAAAGACCCATATGGCAATTCTGTAAACTACGGCCATATAGGTATTAGCCTAGGAGATGGTAGAGTTGTAGCAACTGTTGGCTGGGGTGGCCAATGCCTAAATGTTGCGATCAACAACCTCAACTACTTCTCTGGCTATCTTGGCTGGGCAATAGCGCCAGACAATTGGTGATTAATGCCCTACCCCTAAGTTCTAAATTATACATTTAGATCTTAGGGGGTTTTTATTTTACAGAAATAATTATTACTAGCCTGTCCAGCGGCCTGCAGAAAAAAGCACCAGCAGTAGAGTCATGGCTATTGCAGAGCTAGCGGCGTATAGCGCGAGTGCAGATTTTTTTTCGGCAAAATACTGGGCCAGCAATAAGTACATAGGAAACATTGGCAATATATAGCGATTCACAGAAATCAAATTACTATTGAGCGAAAACAATACTGCACTTACTGCCATTAGCACAATAAAACTTAGCGGGTATTTTTTATAAATAGCCCAAACTACACTACCAGCCAGGGCCAGCCAAGATAACAAAAATACAGCCGACATCACAATACCGTTATTGCCTACATTTGGCTGAGTATTGCCAAACAATATTCTGGTGATGAGCCAGCTAATTTGACCATACACAGTAGCAAAAATATTTGGGTTGAACTTTTGGTAGCCCCAGCCATAGTTATAGGCCCGCAAGAAAAATAATGGGTCGGCAAAACGATTGTTTAAAAATACTGCATATGTGGCGATGCCTAAAGGCACCAACAAGAACCAAAGCAAGCTTCGGTCAAAGCGCTTGTAATCAAATTTTTTGACAGACATATACTCTACTAGTACTGCCAGCCCAAAAACCAGCCCAGGCA
>JBAXNA010000056.1:0-3503 GCA_037133995.1 Candidatus Saccharimonadota bacterium | reverse complement strand
GAGAGACCAGTTTGCAGGCAGTAGCTTTATTGCCTTCTACGCCTACCCACCAAACGGCGCTTCTTTAGGAGCTCTAACGGGCGTAGATCAGCAAGTATATGGCCCTGCTAAAATAACAGGTAGTCCCTGCGCTTTAATAGCTGGCGGCACTGTAAAGTGCTGGGGTCCAAATGCCAATGGTGAATTGGGTAATGGCACAACCAGCCTCTATGCTCATTCAGCAGCGACAGTTGTACCTGGGCTTACCGGCGTTACAGCAATAGGTGGCTCATATGGCTCAAGCTGTGCAGTTATAAATGGAGGTGCTAACGGTACTGTGAAGTGCTGGGGCCTGTACCAAGGTTTGAATAGGACTAATGCCTTATCACCTCGAACTATACCTAATCTTACTGGTGTCACGTCTGTATCTGCTCATTACACCACAAATTGCGCCGTTATTAACGGTGGTACTAATGGTACTGTGAAGTGCTGGGGAAATAATTCTTTTGGCCAGAACGGTGATCAATTCAACAGAAACGACGTTAATAACCCTTACCTCGTGCCAGGTCTTACAGGTGTCAAGTCTGTATCTGTAGGTGGGAATCACGTCGTCGCCTTGATGGCGGATGGAACCGTACGAGGCTGGGGCCGCAATGCCGAAGGTCAGCTCGGTGGTGGCAGCACGACCGAAAATCATAAGCCTTCACAAATACTTAACCTTACTAACGTATATTCGGTAGTTGCTGACGGGTCTAATACATGTGCTTTAATTAATGGCGGTACAATGAAGTGCACGGGCGATAATAAATATGGCCAGCTGGGCAACGGTAGTACTACTAACCAAAATACATTTACCTTAGTACCGGGCCTTACAAATCTCTCAAATATATCTTTATCTGCAAATAAAGCTTGTGCTGTCATAATTGGTGGTAGCGGTGGCTCTGTGAAGTGCTGGGGGGCTAATACAATCGACTCTGGGCAAGGCAGCTTAGGCGTTGGGTTAGTAGATTCAGCTGTAAAATACCCTACCCTAATCCCGGCTCTAGGTGGTGTCACATCTGTAGCTGGCGACTGCGCTACTGTAACTGGTGGCTATGTAGAATGCTGGAATAGTCCTTATGGTGACGGTATTAATTATTCTGACTTTGCAGCTAATGGTGGTGCTGAAAATGGTAAATATATGTATGGTGGCTTGAAATTCTCACCTCGTTTTGTAGTTAATAAATAGGTCTTAGTTACCTAAATACTTAGCATAATATATGAATGCTATATAGCTAAACTTTTAGATTTTGTGATAGTACTCAGAAAATAGCTGCTCACCAAAAAACAATTAGCAAAAAGCTTGTGCATACATAAAAAGTAGGTAAGATATATGGTATATATTAACCATAAAAGGAATAAAACTCACAATGGCCGTCAAAAAACCAACAAGCAAGACCCCAGCCAAAAGCCGAACTGGCAGTAGCAAATCTAAACTTAATTCTCTACCCAAGGTCAACAAGTGGCTGGCGCTGCTGTTTGTAGCCGTTATTGCAGGTGTAGGCGCGTATATTATCTTTAGAGCCAATGCCGCCACAAACAACTGTCAGGCAGTAGGTGCCGTGCAAATATGCGACGTAGACATGGCGCTAGGCAATGACACAACTGTCTTGAGTACTACAGGCTGGGCAGACAGCCTAGGTAAAGCTGGTTTTTGGTATTTTGGTGCTGTATTTAGAGCCCCTACCACAGCCTACGCTGGTGCAGTGCCAATTAGCGCTGTTTTTAATGAAAGCACAACCTACAGAGACTACATGACTGTTGCCCAAAAATCCCTCAAAGACTCAGCTTTTCCTGGAAAAACAAGAGACGAAGGTGTTGCCTTCTACGCCTGGGAAAACCCTGGCCAGCCAGATACCGTACCGGTGTATAGAATAACCCAAGGTGGTAGCACCACTAAGACCTTCTACTCTACAGATCTTGGTACTATCAACAGACTGTTGGCTGAAAGTCAAAACGACCCCAATGGCTGGAAGAGAGACCAGTTTGCAGGCAGTAGCTTTATTGCCTTCTACGCCTACCCACCAAACTACAAAGTTGCCGCACAGCCTAACCCTTATGACTGCTCAATACTGGCCAACTACGTCTCAGACAGATGTAGCGGCTCACGGGCTGCTCTAGACACAGCCGTTGCAGCTGGCAATGTACCAGTAGGTAATGGCTGCCCAGCAACTCTAGAAATATATAGAAAGGCTCCATTTGCTAGCCAGTTCGACCAAGCCTGCCAAGACAAGTGGAACACCTACATGAACGACTGTACTGTGCAAGAAAACCTAGTATCAGACCGGTGCAAGAATGAACGTCAGGCACAGGCAGATGCTCAAGCCGAGCAAGCTCGCCTGCGGACGGCTGCTGCGGCGCCAGTCGTGCCAGCAACACCAAGCTTTAAGTCTGGTGGTGGTGGCGCAGTGATTGCGAACACAGTCCCAGCTTGCGGCCCGAAGTGCAAGAGAGATAATGAATTACGAGCAGCATTTTTCGCTGGTAATGTTCAGCGGGATGCTGAAATAGCTCAGGCGAATGCAGATCAGGCCGCTGCAGATGCAGCTGCTCAAAAGCAAGCTGATTTAGATAGGACTTTGAAAAAATGTAATGCATTTTACAAAGGTAAAGGTTTTATCACTTGGTTTGGGTTTCTAAGCGAGGAAGCGTGCCTAGACAGGGTTCAAAACTATGATATGAACCAGTTACAGCCATATCAAAAAACAACGCAGCGGAATTATTATTACGGCAGCGCTATGATATATACTGGTTATGCACGACGAGCTAGATAACAATAAATTAAAGGGCGAGGTAAAAATATGAAAAAAACAATCACCATAATAGGTATAGTAGCAATTGTACTAGCCGCCGTAGCAGCAATAGCTTGGCTAGCTCTAGGGCAGTACAACAACTCTCAGCAAAGTAAGGCCACCGAGACAGCTCAGGTATTTGTTGAAGATCTTGTAGAAAACAAAGCTAGCACTGCCTACAAGCAGCTAAGCACAGAGCTCCAAAAAAAGATTACTTTAGAAAGCTTTACTCAAGAGTTTAAGCCGGCCTTCATAGCAGAGCCACAGTATATAAAAACCACTTCGGTAAAAACAAGTGATGGCAAAAACTACGTAGTCACAAGAGATGTGGGTGGCTACCCAGCTACAGAAGATGGCTCTACAGAGATCAAGTACACTATGGTGCTAGTGCAAGAAGACGGCACCTGGAAAATAGATACCATAACTGCCAACTAAACAAGATAAGATAGTAAATAAAAACCAGAAGCTAACTACTTCTGGTTTTTTGGTATTTGCTAGTACTATATGACTATATGCACTTAATAGCTATTCTTCTCTGCCGGCTATCTACCTGACTATCTGGCTCAGGCTTGCCAGGCCAAAACTAATTAGCAAAAAGCTTGTGTATATATAATAAGTGCGTAAGATAGATGACATACATTAACCATAAAAGGAATAAAACTCACAATGGCCGTCAAAAAACCAACAAGCAAG
>JBAXNA010000055.1:0-3521 GCA_037133995.1 Candidatus Saccharimonadota bacterium | reverse complement strand
TAAGCGATATTCATTTGGCTGCTAAGGCTACACCGGCCAGCAAAAATGTTGAACTAGAGATTTCGAAGAGACTTGTTCAGCTTATGGCTCAAGATTCTGCAGGCATTATACTAAATGGTGATATTTTTGAGCTCTGGGCTGGCAACGACCCAAGCCCAGCTAGAGCTCTCAAGGCCCACCCACGCTTTACCACAGCACTTAGAAATTTTTCTAAAAGCTCCAATCACCAAGTGATTTTTGTTGCTGGCAATCATGATGGCAAGCTAGGGTGGAGCGATGTAGAGCAGGCTGTACTTGAGCGAGAGTTTAGCTGTACAATGTGCTTGAGTGCCGAAGTGCATATAAGCACAAGCAAGGGCCAAAGAAAAATACTTTTTGAGCACGGCCACATGCTAGACCCAGACAATGCCTTTGAAGACCAGCGCGACCCCCACGACAAGCCTTTTGGGCAATACATAGTGCAGGTAGCCCTGCCAATGGTAAAGCAGACCCAAGGCAAGCTATTTGACGGCATCGAGTTCTTAGCCGAGCCACACAAATTTGCTAAATTTGTAAGCTCTAGAGTCTTATACAGAGAGATATTTAGCAGGCTCTGGTGGCTCTTGGTGCCACTCGCAATCACTCTGGGCCTCCGGCTTGTCTTTGGCTATGGCCTTTTCAGTATCGGCAAAGTTCCCCTGGCTGATGTTGAAAAAATAATGCTCTACACAGAGCTAGCAATAGTACTAAATGTAGTAGCGGTGCTGATAGCTGGCTACTTGATATTGAGTAAACTTTTGAGAAGAGCCAAAGCAATGCCGCAAATAGGTGGTGGGCCAGACCATAATGGTAAGGCTCGTAGCAAAGCTCAAGAGCTGTGCGCAAAAGGCGACTACTTAGGTTTTGTAAGCGGCCATACTCACCGTAGTGAGATATCTCAGCTAGAGCCAGGCTTTTATGCCAACACTGGCTGCGGCACAGAAATGGTTGAATCTGCTAAGACTTTTTTTGCCCTACCTAAGACCTATGTTTCTCGCAATCACTTGAGTTGGCTAGAGTTTGATCTTCAGCCCCAGGCCTGCAAAATAGACCTCTGGCAGTCTATTGAAGACAACCATAAGCAAACTAGGCTAGAAAAGTTCGCCACAAAAAACAAAGATCAAAGTGAGCCTTTGCGGATTAAAAAATCTGCTGAAATTAGCTATTGATTATTAGCTTGTTTATCTAAAAATAGGTAAGATATAGTAATGAAAAAACTTTTATCAGTTTTGTTTTTGGCATTTGCGGCGGTAGTCTTTAGCTTGTTTTTAGTACAGCCTGCTAGAGCAGAAAAAATTACAAGTTTTATATCTGAAACTGTAGTGGATAGCCAAGGTTCGGCTACTATTACAGAGGTAATAGATTATGATTTTGGCGGCCTAGATAAGCACGGAATAGAGCGCTACATACCGCTCTCTACAAAGACCGAAGGGGGCTACTATAATCTTGACTTTAGTTTGATATCAGCAACTCTAGACGGCCAGTCCGTTGATTTCACAGACCAGCCCGATCTGCTCAATAGCTCTATTAGAATTATAAGAATAGGGGACCCCAACAACACTATTTCGGGAACACACAGATTCGCTATTGTTTATAGACTTGAGCAAGTGGTAATTCAAGATCCAGAGGGCGATTATATAAATCAAAATATTGTTGGCACAAACTGGCCAGTTGATATTGAGAGTGTTAAGGCCACCGTGACCCTGCCACTAGGAATTATGCCAACTCAGCTAAGGTGCTATACAGGTGAGAATGGTGAAAGCTCTTCGAACTGCAAAATAGCGTATCTTGGTAACGTGGTAACTATAAGCACCGATTCAGTTCTACCTAAATACAATGGCCTAGTGGCAAATATTTTGATGCCAAAAGCTAGCTTTGGAAGCTACTTGAGCGTTAGCGAAAAACCTATTGCAGACCGCTCACTAACGGGTTTTATCAAAAGCCCTTACTTAATATTTTTATCAATACTGTTTTCTATTTTGGTTATTATAGTGGGCATAGTTATTAGGGTGATAAGCAACATTAGGCGCAGTTCTGCTCGTAAAAACGAAACAGTTATTGCGCAATATGAGCCTCCACAGCAGCTTCTGCCTGCAGAGATGGGGCTTTTACTTGATGACGAAATAACCACAACAGAGATTAGTTCTACAATTATTGACTTAGCAGTGCGAGGGTATCTAAAGATTAAGATTCAAGACAAAGACTTTGTTATTGTTATTCTTAGCTCAGACACATCAAAGCTTGTTGATTTTGAGAAAAAAATACTTGGCATGCTGCTAGTAAACGTTGAGGAGGCAGAAGGTAGCAAAATAGTAAATCTTACCAAGCTGCAAAAGCCGGCCACAAAAGATACTGTAGATATGGCCAAAGACGACATAATATCTAGGCTTGTGGCCAAAGGTTATTATGGCAAGGGTAAAAACAGCGCCTTAAAAGGCAGGCAATCTATTTTTGGCGGAATTATCGGCTTTTTAGTAGTAATATCTTTTTTTGGCAGTTTTTTGGCAATTATCGCACCCTTCTTGGCTATATATATAGCCTATCTCATTTCTCAAACGAGCAAAATGACGAAGCTAGGGTATAACGTTTGGGCAGAAGTTTCTGGATTCAAGCTATTTTTGAAGGTCACAGAGGAAGACCGTTTGAAGTTCACAGACGCCCCTAGTAGATCGCCAGAACAGTTTAATAAATTTCTGCCTTATGCTGTTGCCCTTGGGGTAGAGAAAGAGTGGGCCAAGCAGTTTAAAGGAATAGACATCAGCCAGTCTTGCGGCTGGTATATCCCAGGTTTTGGGTTTGACTCACTAATTTTAGCAAGCTTTATTTCCTCTAGTCTCAACTCTAGTATTAGTACTAGTTTTTTGGGAACAAGTAGCTCTTCTGGCGACTTTTCTTCTGGTGGCTTCAGCGGAGGCGGTAGTTTTGGCGGCGGTGGTGGCGGCAGCTGGTAGTTTTTGACCCCGCAGTATTTGTGCTTATGGTAAAATAATAGCTATGCATAGAATAACCAGTATTAGTAAAATAGTTTCTTGGGCGGGTTTAGTTATTGTTTTGTATATGCTAGCCATACTTACTAGTGAAACCGGCAAGAATTATCAGCTGAGATCTAAGTCTGACGAGCTAGAGGGTCAAATATCTCAAATGCAGTCTCAGATAGAGGAGCTGGGCTACAAGGTCACTTACTATCGTACAGATGCTTATCAAGAAAGATTGGCGCGGGAAAAACTAGGCCTGCAAAAGCCTGGCGAAACAGTTGTGATTATCAAAAAAGACACAGCTTCAACGCAAGGCGATGGCAATGGCGAGGTTGCCCAGCTAGATTTAAAAACCGATGAACAGCTTCAAAATAGTAAGTCTCACTGGCAGCAATGGCGCGAATTTTTGTTTGGCTCTTGAAAATTATGACTTTTTAGGCTATAATTCTTTGGTATTTAAGTAAGCTAATTATCGCGGGGTAGAGCAGTGGCAGCTCGTCAGGCTCATAACCTGGAGGTCGCAGGTTC
>JBAXNA010000054.1:0-3759 GCA_037133995.1 Candidatus Saccharimonadota bacterium | reverse complement strand
TGGTTCGGCCGGCTTTGCGGCAATCTCTTCTTCTTTGCTGTCTGAGCCAATACGGCCCCTAAATGGTAGATTGGTATTAACCTTGATATCTTGATCACCGGTGATCTCAAGCTCATCATCTTCGGCGTCTTTGTTTTTACCAAAAATCTTAGCAAATACTTCTCGCAAGCTGGCGTTGGCTGCAATAACCAAGCTTACAATACAAAGCATCACCAGAATAAATAGTGCTACTGGCTTGTTGAGTACTGGCGACATAACAGCAAAAAGTGCGTAGCCCACAATGCCACCGTAGCTGCCTATTTCGGCTATTTCTGGGCTAGCAGGTGCCAAAATGGCTTCTAAAATGGTACTAAAAAATATAAAAAACGTTAGGGTGCCAATAAAGTGATTGTACTTATAGCCACGGCCAGATTCTTCGTCTGTGCGAAACAGTAAGTAAGCCGAAATAAGTAGTGCTAGAGGTAGCAAGTATACGGCCTGGCCTATTATAAATTTGCTGGCCATAAGCACCCAGACCCCTAGCTGGCCTGCTACACCTAGCATTGCTATAACCAAAAACACTGAGACCATAATAAGCAAGATAGCGATAATCTCGCGTGATGCGCCAGCAGTTAAATGCAGTTTCTTATTCTGCTCTTTTTTCTTTGCGGTATTTCTTTTGCGTTTTTTTGCCATAATAGTTACGTTATTATACCCTCTCTAGGGTAATTATGGCTATACTTGGTAAACAAAAAGTTCTCAACACCACTTTAGTATTTAAACTTAAGCAGTTTTGAGAACTTTTTATGATTGATTGGTGCATAAATGTATTACTCATTAACTTAACCATTATAGCACAGCTACGTCATAAAAACAAGTCTTGTCAAACATAGCGATTACGACTACTATTAAGTACATGAAGTACGTATTAAAAATGTTTAGCTACATACCAGGTGAGCGATTTCGTATTGTTGGCCTAACGGTCTTTGCAATAGTTATAGGGCTTATCAACGCCGGCATACCCTTAGTGCTCAGAAACCTGATTAACAATCTCTCTACGGCCCTAGAGAATAATCAATTCTCTAGTATTTATAGAGGTATGGCCTTAATTGTAGGCTTATTTATAACCGAACAAATAATTACTTTCTACAATGAGAAGATCTCAGATACCTTTAGGATGCAAATTATTACCAAGATCCGTTTTGCAGTTTATCCAAAAATTCTTTCTCTAGATCTAAGTTACACCGAAAAACATCAGCCAGGTGCAATTTTACAAAAGATCAATCAAGGCACTGGGGACTTTATTAACTGGATATTTGGTCTAAGTGCCTGGACTGGCACATTTATCTCCACAACAATATTCATGCTGATAGTCTTGTGGCGACAAAATATATGGCTAGGCATAATCTTCTCAGTCACTATTCCCCTAATGGTATTGGTATCTTTACGCAAGATCAAAATTCAAAAGCCTTACATGAAAAAGGCCAATCGGCAAATGGAAAAATACAGCGGCCTGATGAGTGAAACATTATCTCACTTTGAGACTATCAAAACTATGTCTGCTGAAAGCATTGTCTCAAAAAAATTCAAACTAACAAATCTCAAACTAAAAAAAAATAGATTAGACCAGAACAAAGTCATTCGAAAATACAATGCTATTCGTGACTTTATTGGCACCATAGGAATATCACTAGCTCTAATTACGACTATATATTTAGTCACCAAAAAAACCTTGAGTATAGGTGACATATTACTGGTTTCACTTTATGCTCGATCACTCACTTCTTCAATTGGCCCATTGAGCTATTTCTTGCAAGACACCTCAGAGGTAAATTACAAATCAAAGAGAGTTATTGATTTTCTAGAAACCAAGCCTGAGCTTGAAGACTTACCTGGTGCGCAAGCCTTAGATCAACTCAAGTCTCTTGAGTTTGATAATGTTACATTTGACTATCAAGACGGCAAAAAAGGTGCAGTCAAAAATCTCACTTTTCAGATAGGTAATGGAAAAACAGTGGCACTTGTGGGCCCTTCTGGGGTTGGTAAGTCAACTATTACCAAGCTAATAATGCGCTTCTACCAGCCCACAAAAGGCCAGATACGTATCAATGATCTTACGGCCGAAGACTACACTCAAGATTCAATACGGGGACAAGTAGGCATGGTTTTGCAAGACGTGGCCCTATTTAATTCAACTATCTTAGAAAACCTTCAAATAGCTAACTCTAAAACAACACTTGAAGAAATTTATGCTGCGGCTAAGCAAGCTCACGCCCACGAATTCATCAAAGACCTGCCAAAAGGCTACGATACTCTTGTAGGTGAGCGTGGAGTCAAGCTTAGCGGTGGACAAAAACAACGTATTGCAATAGCCAGAGCCATTCTCAAAGACCCACAGCTGATCATCTTAGATGAGGCCACCAGCGCCCTAGATAGTGAGAGTGAGAGGCTTGTACAAGATGGCTTAAAGAAGCTAATGCAGGGGCGCTCTGCTCTCGTGATTGCTCACAGACTCAGTACCGTAATGCATGCTGATGAGATATTAGTACTAGAGAAAGGTACAATTATAGAACGTGGCACCCACCATGAACTCATGAAGCTTTCTGGCGGTCTCTATAAAAAACTCTTTGAGATGCAATCTTCAAGTGGCAAAGTCGCTCTATAAAAAGTAAAAGACTACTAGTTATATACTCTAGTAGTCTTGGTGTATACGAGAAGCCTGCGGCTACTCAACTATTCTAAGCCTTGGCTTGGTGTACTTGGTGAAATCTGCAATTAAGCCTCGAGACTTTAGCTCTTTGATGATTATTCTTTCGCGAGTGATGTAAGACTGTAAAAAATTAGCTCGATAATAGGTAGAGCTGGCTGCCCTAAGCCCAAACTGGTAGCATATTTCAACCTGTACAAGCGCTAACCAGTCAAGAAGCTCAAACTCAGTAAGGCTCTTGATATCTGCAAGCTTCTTCATCTTGGAGCATCTTCAAGTATCAAGCTAAGGCCGTCATCACAGGCTTTGCAGCTTTCGTGCCTGCCAGTTTCCTGCCTAAATTCTAGCTCGCAAAGCAATAGAAACTCATATTCGGCGAATGTAACATCACCAGAATATATTTTGCTATAGCCTTCTTGGTTTAGCTCACATAGCTCAATCTGCTCATGAAGCTCGGCATTGCTAAGAGCAAAAATACTGCTGCAAAGACTCGAGTAGCTCGCATCTCTAAAAGTATTCACTTTGAGCTCTCAATGACTTCAATGTAGTGCATGGCTCTATCTAGGTTGATGTGGCTGGTGTTTTGAAAAGGCAGATTGCGACCCAGCCAAGCTATGTTTGTATCTGTTAGCTCCCTTCTAGTGTCTGGTACGTCCATTTCCCATAGCAAAACAGCTAGCTCTTCTTTTGCGTTTTCCACTTTTACCCCCTTAGGTACAAAACAGCTTGCTAGGTAGCAGCTGTTTGATAGTTGTATTTATAGTACAAAAAAGCCCACTCTGTCAAGTATCGAGTGGGCTAGTTTTAGCTCTAGGGCGCTCTTAAACCTCAATAACAACTGGCAGTACTATTGGGCTACGCTTGGTAACCTTGTAAAGCAAGTTAGAAAGTTCGTCGCGCATTCTAGCTTTTACCACCGGTGAATTAGGTGGAGTCTTAGGGTTGCGGTGAGCAAAAATGTTTTTGACAATAGTGCGTGAGCTGTTGAGCAACTCTTCATTGTCTTTGACATATATGAAGCCACGACTAATGATGTCTGGGCTAGTCACAAGCTTGCCAGTCTTACGATTTAC
>JBAXNA010000053.1:0-3815 GCA_037133995.1 Candidatus Saccharimonadota bacterium | reverse complement strand
GCTATGTCTCAGTCACAAATCATTGCCGGCTCAGTACGTTGAGCATAAAGATTGATGACAATTAGGTCATCTGTGATAACGAAATCTTTTAGTTCTGTGTACCCATTGTTGCGCTTAGTGCCTTTCTTTGGGTTTGCTCTACTAAAACGACTCCTTATCATGTGCTCGTGGTGCTTGCGGCGCGACCTTCTCTTTTGAGAAAATCTAACGGACTGAGGCTTTCGTACAGTTGACAATTTTTATGCGTCTCCCTTTGCCTTGCTAATCGCCAGGCGGCAATTGCTAACTTATCTAAGGTGGTAATACATTATCACAGCCTAATGGGGCAGTGCAAGCCTGGGTGTCAGGCTCAATCCACTCCGCTATTTACCCCGTCATTCCCGTGTCGACGGGAATCCAGTGCCGCCCCTGCTCGTCATTCCCGTGTCGACGGGAATCCAGTGCCGCTTAGCGGATTTATTTTTACTGGATCCCCTCCGCTAGCCAGCGGACAAGCCGGGGATGACGGAAGAACGAGGCTCGATCCACTCCGCTAACTCGCGGGCGGGCCGGGGATGACGGAATAAGAGTTTAGTATCTCCATTATCGGCTCCAGGCCGCTCCAGTCTATACCCTCACCGCGATTGTCGATTGCGTGGTTCAGGGTCTGGATGTCTAGGCCAGCAAGCTCATGCTGGTGTGCGTAAAGAACAGCGATGGTTTTTAGAGCATTGCGATCACATACATCACTCCAGAGCATATAAATGCGAGCTCCGTAAATGCCCAGCTCATCGAGGTACAGCAAGCAACTCGCTTCACCATGGTTCAGAATATCTACACAGGCCGTTATGGCTCCTGGGTTGCCATCCACAATCTCTGCGATGGCATCCTTGACTTGCATTTCACTATTTATTCTGGCCACTTTGGCTCCTTTTGTTTCATCTCATGGAATCGGTATCCCACTGCTTTATTATTGCATATTTATGGCTTAAAGTCAATATGAAATGAAATTGCTCCATAAGCTACCAAAGCCTACTAACCAATAAGGTTAATAGTCTTTGGTACCCTGGGAGGGAATGTCTCTAGAGCGACCTCCGTTCGGTGCTCGTCAAATACAAAAGCAAGCTTTGTATTTGGCCTGTGCCCTCACTATACCGAACCTAAAGGTTCTCATCCCTCCAAGATACAAATAAAGAACCTGATAATCTCAGATTCTTTATTTGGTACCCTGGGAGGGAAGGCGGCTGACGCCTTCTCCCTGTGGTGCTTGGTAAATATTCAAGTGAACTTGATATTTACGCTGCGCTCCTCGTGCGCCGAACCCTGTGTTCGATCCCCAACAAACTACCAAAGCCTACAAGCCATGAAGGCTAATAGGCTTTGGTACCCTGGGAGGGAATCGAACCCCCGACGCTCTCCTTAGGACGGAGACGCTCTATCCACTGAGCTACCAGGGCGCCACACCATTGTAGCACTTCTTGGTTAGATGAGTAGTAATTGACTTTTGCTTAATAAAGTTGTAGTATTGTAGGCTGTCCACGCACCTACCAAGTCAAAGGAAGTAAATTGGTTAAGAAAGCCAAAGAACACGTATATGTTGAGATTCGATCTACCTATACAGAAAAGCCCGTTAGTATTAGACTCACAAGCTTAATGTATCACAAGGCATTGCGACCAGAAGGCTCTAGCTCAAGATCTAGTATCTGCATTAGGTACCGCGAGGCTGCAGGAATTGAATGCTGGGTAGACTGGCACAGACTTACAGTTTTAGAAGTAAGGCAGGGGTCTATTAAGCCAGTAAGCAAGACTGTGCCAAGTGCTTCTATTACAGAGCAAGACGAAGACGAAGAATCGCTCAGATTTGAGCTAATGACGCTATTTGATAGTACTCAAGCTGAAAAAAAGCCTCGAGTAGTCGAAATAGTCTGTGAATGTGTCCCGTTTCCGGCCCCCAATAAAGGGGGCTGAGAGACGGGGCTTTTTTTGTTAGATTGACCTTTGATATAGTAATGCTTATTACAACCGTGTAAAATTGAAGTACTTATGAAAAAACAAACCAAGCGCGACAGAGCCAGCAGAAAGTCTGTAGCAGGTCAGCATGCAGACGAGCAGATTATACTTGTTGAGCATCAGCACCCCGTAGTGATGCGCAGACAGCTTATTTATGGAATGCTGATACTACTTGTAGCAATCTTGCCCTGGGCCTACGCAGTAGGTAATGACTACAGCTGGGCGGGCTACACCTACTGGTTCTTACTGGGGGCTCTACTAATACTTGGGTTTTATTGGCTGCGCACCTGGGTGGGCTGGTACTACAGCGTATATGTACTTAGCAACACTAGAATAATGGTAGTTCGCCAGCGCGGGTTTTTTGGCCGCGAGGTGAGTGAGCTGGCTCTAAATAACGTTCAAAGTGTTAATTATAATATACGTGGCGCTCAAGCCTCAATGCTGGGCTACGGTAATGTTGTTGTTGAGACTCTATCTGGTAGCAAGCCACTTAGGCTTAGAATGGTACACAAGCCAGCCAAGCTGCAACAATCGATTCTAGAAGTTTTACGTCGTACAGAGTAGAAAAAAATTTTGCTTATGTTATACTAGTATTACTAATTATTTAAGATAATGGAGTTTTAAAAATATACTATGCCCAAAGATCCTGATATAAAATCATCTACTAAGTCAAAAGCCACTGCGGCCCAGAAGACAAGTGCAAAAAAACCAACCCCTGCAAAAAAAACCTCTGCAAAATCTAAGCTTAGCCTTAAGTCTGTTTCTTTCAAAGAAAAACTTAATAAGCTTGGCGTAGACCCTAAGAAAAATAAGAAAACAATTAGAAACGTTGGTATTGGTGCGCTTGTCGCTCTAATACTTACAGTAACTGTCTTTGGGGTACTAATATATAAGTACAAATCTTCAGACAGAGCAGTCAAAATTGCCAGTAAGGTAGTGCCATACCCGGTATCTAGCGTAAACGGCAACGTCATATGGAACACCATTAGCTACAACAACTATCTATTTGAGCTAGCATCTGCCCAAAAGTATTTTGAGAGCCAAGGCCAAGACTTCAAGACAGAAGAAGGTAAAAAACAGCTTACTCAGTTCAAGCAAGATCTTATTGTTCAGCTAGAAAACAACGAGATTATAAGCCAACAAGCTGCAAAATATGGAATAAAAGTGTCAAGCAAAGAAGTCAACGATAAATTTGACCAACTAGTAAAAGACGCTGGTGGCATAGACCAGGTCAAGCGAACCCTAGACAAGCTATATGGCTGGTCTCCAGAAGACTTCAAGACTAAGATCAAGCAACAGCTTGTGCAGCAAAAGCTAAGTGAGAAAATCACTAGCGACCCAGCTCTAAGCGCTCCAGCTCAAAAGCAAGCCGAAGACATTTTGGCTCAAATAAAAGCCGGTGCAGACTTTGCCACACTAGCCAAGCAGTACAGTACAGACGGTAGCGCTGCCAACGGCGGAGACCTAGGCTTCTTTGGTAAAGGCCAGCTAGTGCCAGAATTTGAAGCTGCAGCTTTTGCGCTTCAGCCAGGTGAAGTGAGTGGTGTAGTGAAGACTCAGTACGGCTACCACATCATAAAAGTTACAGACAAAAAAGATGACCAAGTCAAAGCCTCACACATTCTTATTAAGGGTGCAGATTTTGAAAGCTGGATTAGAGACCAGCGTCAAAATGCCAAGATTGTTCAGTACTTTAGACCATAACTCTAGTCTAGACTAAGTCTTAAAAACCCACCTCAGTAATAGGTGGGTTTTTTAGTATATTGGCGCTACATAGACCTAGCTGGCTAGTGGGGCTCATTGAAAATAAATTCACTAAGCGGCAC
>JBAXNA010000052.1:0-3909 GCA_037133995.1 Candidatus Saccharimonadota bacterium | reverse complement strand
GATTTTGGTATGGAACAAATAATAACAGCTTTTATGCGCACTGGCTCAAACACTGGGGTTTCTGGTCTTGAGCCCGGGCCAGACAACTATAACCGCCAGAGTATGGGCTACCGCCAGCTAATCAACGACTATACTATTGCGACAGGGGGGAGATTTTTATCAGATGCCGAAGCCAAAGATCTTGCCCTAAGAGCCGACAGTATGGACAGGCAAATGCAAAGAGAACGGGGTATTGCCTACAGGCTTTTTGATACCAAAAACATCAATTCTCTAGCTAGTATTTTTCAGCAAAATACCCTCACTCCAAACACCACCAAGACAGCTCTAATAGGCAGTTTTAAATCACTACTAGACCCTCTAAGATCACTAGCTAGCATTCATAGTAACCTTAGTTTCTACTTGGGTGGGGTAAGAAACAAAGCCTTTGCGGCAGACAGCACCGGCGACCAGTACTTTGCAATAGATACAGCCGGCTTCACACCTCAAGAGCTAGCTCTAGACCCACAAGAAAACTATAAATTTATAGAAAAAATAAAAAAGGGCACCACAGATCAAGACAAGGCAGACCAAGTAAAGTTTGCTCACTACGACGCTTGTTTTAAAATGAAAATAGCCAGCAAGACCCTTTTAGCTTATGATGTAGGCTCTGAAAACTTTAAATACTATCCACTTCCAAAGGACAATGATCCAGAGTCAGAATACACCAAGATGAATGATTGCAAGTTTGTACTAGTAGATGCAGTACACCTAAATATAAAAGCCGAAGAAAAAGCTATTAGATACCGCTTATATACCTACTACAATTATCAAATAGACTACCTCACAAAGCTAAGTAGTGACGAGAGTGATGAAAGTATCTATGCCAACGGCGCCGGCGGCGGTGCTGCGGCAGTAGGTGCGCCAGTGGGTGGTGGTCCAGCACCACCAGGAGCCCAAGGAGACTCCACCGCGACGCCTTGCCCAGAAGGAACAGAAGATGGTGGCGTAGACACCGTCTATGGGGTAAGTAATGTACCAAAGTACAATATAAGACTATGTAAAGTAGGTGGTATAACAGTAAATGTGTCTATTGCTGCCAATCTAAAAGCTCTGCTAGCAGACGCTAGTGCTGCCGGAATAACTTTTGGTGGAGGGGGTTTTAGAACCTACCAGCGCCAGGTCGAACTGAGAACAGCAAATAACTGCGCAGACGTTTATGAGGCTTCATCCAACACATGTAGCCCACCTACAGCAAGACCCGGTGAATCAAATCATGGTAGCGGTGAGGCTATAGATTTCACCCAGAACGGCAGTACTTTAAGTAGGGGCTCATCTGGCTATAATTGGTTGAAAAGTAATGCAAGTAAATACTTTCTAATTAATTTACCGTCAGAAGCCTGGCACTGGTCGGTGAATGGAAAATAATATTAGAATTCCTTCTACCAAAACCATCGCGGCTGTTGTGGTGGTACTGGTGCTGTCTGCAGTAGCTTGGTTTTTTATACCAAAGTCTAAAGTTCTTGTAGAAGTAAATCAGCCTGGCTTCACTCTAACTATAGACGGCAAGACTCACAACATAAGTAGTGGAGATACTATACAGCTACGGTCTGGTGACCATATTTACAGCATTACAAAATATGGTTTTGTACCAAAAGGTGGGGTTTTTGAATCAAAAGATTTTAATACCTCAAGTATTAAGGCCGATTTAGTGGCTGTACCTATTATCGAGCTTGAATACAAAGATTTTTATAAGAGTTTTGGCACTAATGCAAAAGTAGTAGGAGAGCTCAAGCCCAAAGACGGCTGGATAGTTGCTACAATACTACTAGACCCAGTGCTTGGCACCAAAAAGCTTGCAGTGTTTAAAAAAACAAATGATGGCTGGGCTATTGCGGCAGAAGGAGGTGAGTACAATACCCAAGAAGGTGGTAGCTATATTACCCCTCAGCAGCAAGCAACTCTACCACCAGAAATAGCATTGTGGCTAAGAAGCAATAACTTCACCAGAGATGAGCCCAGCATTAACTTCTATGGAGACTAGATGATGAAGATTTTCAAAAACTTAATAATTTTTATAGCTCTAGCACTGGTTGCCGCTCCACTTCATGCATTAGCTTTTAATAGCACTCAGAGATTTGAACTAGAGAGAAGCTTTTACTATGACCCCACAGACTGCGTGGGTGCTAGCTCTAATGCGGCCAGTACGGCCGGTGGCGGTACTGGTACGGGCAAAGTTTTTATAATAGGTGACTCCATATCGAATGGTACCTCAGCTCAGCTGACTACTGCTCTTACTGCAAAAGGGTTCTCTAGTGTTGATATTGATGCCAAAGACAGCCGTAGGCTTTCTAGTGGTGGCACAGAGCTAGATGGCATTTCTGTATTCGAGAAAGATGCTGCAAGATGGAAAGATGCTAGCACTATTATTATTGAATTGGGTACCAATGGCACAATTAACCCTACAAATATCGCTGCAATTACTGCACTAATAAAAGCAGGTAACCCAACCGCAAAAGTATACTGGGTAAACATAGGTGTAAATAACGCTCAGAGATCAAGCCCTATTGATTTTGCCTCACTCAACAACATATTAACTAGTGGTGCAGCAGCCGGTGGCTATACAGTGATCGACTGGGCAAGTGTAGTTACGGCTCACCCAGAATATATAAGCGACCTAGGAGTACACCCTTTTACTGAAGCAGGTAGACCATCTTTTGCTAGTACTGTTGCTGGGGGAGTAGTAAGCACAGCTGGAGAAATATCAACAGCCCCCAAGCAAGTTACTGGTGGTGCCAGCTGCCAATGTGAAAATCCTTCGGTTTCGGGCGGTAACCTAAGTGGCTCAGACAATCAGCAAAAAGCTTTTAACTACTTTGTGAGTAAGGGCTTTACTCCACAGCAGTCTGCGGGCATAATTGGTAACCTAATAAGTGAGTCTGGAGTGAACCCAAAAAGAGTTCAAAGCACTCCTACACCAGAGGGCGACAGGGACAATATAACGGTAAATAATAAGACCGGCTACGGTATCGCGCAATGGACATCTAGTGGGCGACAACAGGGCTTAGTAGACCTAGCAAGGTCACGAGGTCTTCAGATAGAGGGTGACCTGGCTCTTCAGTTAGATTTTCTAATAAAAGAGATAGATGCGAGCTATGCAGGTATTCGTCTTACGCCAGATCTGCGCTCGTCGTCAGACTATTTTATGACCCAGTTTGAGAGACCAAAAGACCAATCAGAATCTGCAAAAGCTAAAAGAGCTAGTGCTGGTCAACAAGTACTAGAGCTGTATGGTGGCGGGGCAGTACCAGACCCCACTAAACTAACAACGACGGAGGGCTGTAATTCTACTGGCGCAACAGGTCAGGCAGCTGGTTTTGTAGGTTTTCCACTTCAGACCACAAAAGCAAGAATGACAGAGTTAAATGGCAAACAATTTAACAATGGCACTATGGGTCGAGGTGGACACCCCTATGCTGCTTTTGACATAATGGCTGACCCAGATACGCCAGTCATATCAATATTGCCAGGTAAAGTAGTAAGTGTTAGTGAAGACAAATGCCCAGGTCGCTTGGTTTCTATTTTTGATGAAACAAAGGGTGTTACAGTAAGCTATTTGCATATGTCTATATCTAAAACATTAGTAAAAAAGGGTGATGCTATAACTGCCGGCCAGATCATAGGATATGTTGGGCAAGGCGCTGAAGGTTGTGGATCAGCCCATTTACATATAGACGTGGCTGCGGGTGACAGTAGGCCAGCCTGCAAAAGAGAGAGTTGTCCTGCTGCAAATGCGGCAATATTTGAGCAAGGTGAGGCCATGCTTAGTCTAGGTAAAGGACTGTTTGATGCTTATGAAAAATTACCTTAAATAATATGAAAGGAACATTATGCAAATAAGCCCACGACAATTAAAATTACTCATAGCAACCA
>JBAXNA010000051.1:0-4105 GCA_037133995.1 Candidatus Saccharimonadota bacterium | reverse complement strand
TAATCTAAGCTATTCTTGCTCCAACTAATTAAATCGGCTTGATTTTTTACATCTGCCAGCACAACAGCCTTATAAATCTCGACTGACATATAGTCACGATCTAGGCCGCCGTTTCGAGAGAGAGCTTTGAGATAAATAATAGCCTCTCGTTGTTGCTCACTTAAATTAAACCCCCAATCTTTTGGCATCTTGGTAGCAAACTCATCGGCATGCCGATCTAAAGGTCTAATGAACCAAATATCAAAATTTACTAGCTCACCATCTATATCTACTCTTAGGCCCAGCCAAACACCAGGCGGCAAGCTTGGTCGCGATACCGGGTAGACAGTGTAATTGACCAGATTTACCTTGATTAACTTGGGCATTATCATGTATTCTCTTGCCAGATCTGCTATTTTTTCAATGTTGGGCTCTGCATATACTTCAAAGTCTATATCGGCCTGGCCCATCAAGTCATACTTATAGCTCCCCACCAGCTCTACATCACCAAAGCTACTGAGCTTCTTCTCTATACCAGTCAATTCTATAGCCCGTTTGGTTATCTCAAAATAATGCCGGGAGTTCTTGAGTGCTTCTTCTTTACTGATCATCGGTAGTTATCAAAACTAACCGGAAACTCAAACTTAGCAGCCTTGAGTGCGGCCATTACAGCTTGTAAATCATCACGACTAGCAGAAGTTACCCGCACCGCCTCGCCTTGAATCTGGGTTTTCACCTTAGGAAAATCTGAACGCACTAATGCAGTAATTTCTTTGGCCTTACTCTGATCTAGGCCCTGAACTAATGGTAGGGTTTTGCGAGCAATCATATTGTTTTCAGTAACTTCACCGGTTTTGTCTAAAAACTTCAAGCTCAAACCAGCCTTGATAAATTTGCTCTCTAGTACACCTTCTATTGCCTCAAGCTTGAGCTCGCTGTTGGCTTCTATCTCTATTTTGTTATCATCTCGCTCGAATACCAGCTTGGCGCCGGTACCCTGAAAATCGTAGCGGGTAGCTATCTCGCGGCCGGCTTGGTCGCAAGTATTTATCATAGTACTTAGGTCGTATTCGCTTACGACGTCAAATGAAGAATCTTTTGCCACTTTTTAAGTCCTCCTTAGTAAGATTAGATTATACCAGCTTTAAACGCGTTCAACTAATTAGAGTACTCTCTTATCTCAGTCTTAGTGATATCAATAGTACCGCCATAAAGCACGTGCGGCGCGTAAGCATAAATCAAGATCTGCCTGCCCTCTTCAATACACTGCTTGTAATAAGCTTTTGTTCTACTGGGTAAGTGACAATGATTTGCATAATTCTCTTCGGTGAATGGTAAATAGACAACTTTGTTGTTTACAATTGTTTTGATAATCAACCGAGATTTGTCGAGCGTATCGGCATTTATACAAAATACTTTCCAGGTACGGTCTTTGACAGGATCTGCATCGTGAAGCGCTTGCCTGGTCTCGCTAGGCTCAATTGGCGACAAGTGAATAACATCGTTCCATTTACCAAGGCCGGGTATTTCGGTTTCCTTAACTTCTTCTCTACCCTGATACTTTTCAGCTTGGTGCTTGAATACCTCTGGTAGTGTATCTTTTAGAGTGTTGAGAGGGTAAAGAATTGTGCCGACCAACTTCTTAGGCACAAAATGATATAAATACATCATGCAGACTTTCGAGTAATGACCATCAATGCGCGCCAGTGCTTTGGAATAGCACTTGTCGCCTCAAATAAAAAATCTTTTGCCATAGCTTTTATCATAGCAAAGTAGCTGGCCTTAGTCACTCAAGATTAGAAAAATAGCCTTATTTGCGCTAAGTCACGGCAGCGCCTACAAGACGCTATCTTTGTTGTATTCGATGTCATTTTTTGACTCGCCTGGCCTGCCGACAGTACCCAGATCTTTGCCGGCAGTAATGCTATTTGTTATAAAAACCTGAGTATTGCCGGCGTTACCAGTGGTGAGCTTGATTTGGGTTTTGGCCTTAAATAGTTGCTGGGTGCCAGGTAGCATGGTGCCCTTAAATACGTCTTGGCCGTCAGCCCTTACTATTACCAAAGTAGCTTGATTGGATATTTTTATAAGCATCTCGACACCGTCTACTGGGGCTTGCGATACGGCTACCGCAACTGGATTTTTGGGGAGGCTGGCGGTAACTGTCTTGGCGATAGTGCTAGTTTTGCCAAGTCTATTTTTGGCTGTAATTTTTATTTGATTTGGGCCATCTACCAAGGCCACGCGCTCTGAAAAACTACCGTCAGCATTTGTAAGAACTGGCGAATCATCTATATAAATATCGGCGCCGTTGTCTGTTTGGCCAGAAATAATCACGTAATTGGTGGTGACTTTTTCTTGGCTGCTGTTGAGAACAATCTTGGGTGGTGAAGCCAACGCCGCCACCTGCCAGCCCAAGTAGCCAAAGACACATAAAAACAGAAAAATACTGGCTGCAATGAGAATAGATTTTGAACCTAATGAAAAACTCTGGCCACCAAGTGGCTTTAGTTTTAGCAGATCGTCATCTACAACTGTGCCGTCTGCTTGGCGATTTTGCCGGTAGCTCATGCGCTCTTTTTTGTACATGTTTACAATTGGCAAGGTGTCAAAGCCTAAGTGGTCGGCGTAGCTTTTGACGTAGCCAATAGCATAGACGTCGTCTGGCAAGTGTTCGTAGTCGCCAGACTCTATGAGTACCAAATAGCGCTTACGAATCTGCGTAGCGGTTTCTACTTGCTTGAGGGTCTGCTCTAGCTCTTCACGGCGCTCTTGCAAAAGACTGGCGACCGTTAGATCTGAGCCTGCCGGAGCATGCAAAAAAGATTTTTTAGTTGATTTAGAATCTGGACTCACTACCTGCTCTTTTCTATTTAATGATTATATAAAGTGGCCTAAATAGCACAATTGAATACTAGCTTTATATTATAGACTATTGAGGAGCTTCTGGCACTTCTATGACATCGTCTAGGCTTGAGACAATAACCTCGCGGGGCTTGTTGCCTACTTGTGGTCCGAGCACTCCTTTTTGTTCTAGTATGTCTATTATTTTGGCCGCTCTAGAATAGCCTACGCTTAGCCTTCGCTGCAGAAGGCTGCTCGAGCCTTTGTTGTTTGATATAACAATTTCTGCGGCTTGCTGCCAAAGCTCATCGGTCATTGTTTCTTGACCGCCGCCCACACCACCGCCTGATTCAGAATTTGAGGCTGCCAAAATAGCTGGGTCATACTGCGGCTTGCGCTGGTCTTTTAAGAAGCTAGTGACTGCAGTGACTTCGCTATTGCTAACATAAACACCCTGAACACGTCTTGGCATGCCGTCTTCTGCGCTCACAAAAAGCATATCACCATTACCTAGAAGTTTTTCTGCCCCACCTGCACCAAGAATAGTCTGAGAGTCGATGTTGTTGGTTGTAGTGAAAGCTATTCGGGCCGGGATGTTGGCTTTAATTGTACCGGTTATAATATTTACTCTTGGGGTCTGAGTAGCCAGAACTAAGTGAATACCTGCGGCTCTAGCCTTGGCAGCGATAAGTGATATGAGTCTATCTACATCTTTGCCAGATTTGGCCATGACGTCTGCAAGCTCGTCTATCACAATCACAACATACGGCAGATTGTCTATGTCTTTATCTTTGTGCGAATTAAACTCAGCGATGTTGCGGGCACCGTGTTCGGCCATTAGCTTGAGGCGGTTGTCCATTTCGTCTACCGCCCATTTTAGCGCTGGAACAATATTTGACACATCTGTAATAACCGGTGTAAGTAAGTGAGGAATGTCATTATAGAGAGTCATTTCTACGTGTTTTGGGTCAACCAAGATTAGCTTTAGCTCACTTGGTGAGTTGCGGTAAAGCAGACTTACTAGTAAGGTGTTGATCATCACAGATTTACCTTTACCGGTAGCGCCGGCAACCAAAAGGTGAGGTGCTTTGTCTAGACTGTAGTTCACGAGATTGCCGCCTACGTCTCGGCCCAGGGCAAAATTGAGCTTAGATTTTTCTTTTTTATACTCTTCTGACTCAAAAGTATCTTTAGCTCTAACTATCGCACCTTTTATATTTGGTACCTGAATACCCACCAAAGACTTGCCTGGTATTGGGGCTTCGATTCTCACCTGAGTACC
>JBAXNA010000050.1:0-4583 GCA_037133995.1 Candidatus Saccharimonadota bacterium | reverse complement strand
GGCCCAGTTTTGTCGCCGGGCAAAATAAAAAGCCCCAAAACCAAGTGCGCAAAATAACGCCTCTGTATAAAAAGCTGTCATAAAATAGGCTGTTGGAAATACCAAAAATATCAATACCACGTCTGTGTCAGCTACTTTCTTAGACTTGAAAAAATCTTTGGCTAGCAGTGCCAAAAATAAACAAGCTACGTAACCAAGCACAAGATTTATTATAAAACCTGCCCACAATACGTTCAGCCCAGAGCTAGATACAGCCCTAACAAGACCTGGAAAAAGTGGAAAAAATGCCGGGCTGGCATTCTTAGACTGCCCATAGCCGTCTTCTACTATTTGCAAATACTGATAGCCGTCAAACTGAACAGTTGGCTTTAGTAGTTTTGGTATTTGGGTTGAAGTACTTGGCGGCACTTGGCTACTAATACCAAATTCTTTAGCCGCATATAAGCCTACTGCACTCACCAGTAGGTGCCATACTAAGTATATTATTAACACCTTAAGCCAGAGCGTACTTTTTATGTACGCTATAGCTTTTTGTGGAGAGCTAGTTGTTTTCATTGCAGTCATTATCTCACAGAATGTTGGCTGTATGTATGAGGCAAGACTATTCTCCACTCTCTCATTCCCGTGGCGACGGGAATCTAGGTTTTCTATGCTTGACTGGATCCCCGACTTCTCGGGGATGACGGAAAATAAGAACAACCGTCTTTCCCGTGTCGACGGGAATCTAGGCTGTCCCAACTCCGTCATTCCCGAGTAGTCGGGAATCTATGTTTTCTATGTTATTTCGTTTTTTATTTCTGGATCCCTCCGCTAGCCAGCGGACTTCGGGGATGACGGAACGGGGTCGATCTGAAACTGGCCCAACAATTGCTATATATACCCCTACGATTACCCATATATGAGTAACGTAGAGTGTCGAGAAGGTTTGCCATTGCACCACAAAAGCTACTAGCATTCCGCTGCCAGCCAAAGCCCAGATGTTTGACTGTAATGTGTGCTTCTTACTGCAGTATTTTACTGCCATGAGCATCATACTCAAACCAAATGCGAGTATTATTACAAGCCCAGCAAAACCTTGTTCGGCCAATATTTCAAAGGTTTCATTGTTAGCTATTTGACTGGTGTCTTCATATTGACCAGGATAGTTTTTGACCACGTAGCGGCCAAAGTTACCAGGGCCAACTCCTAGAACAGGGTTTTTTAGGCCGGCAGCTATGGCTGTTTTAGAAGTCTTAAGCCTATCGCTAAAAGAACTTTCGTCTGCAAAGTCTGTAGTGTGTTCAATGAGCCTACTGGCATTACCACCGGCATCAATACCCTCTTGGGGAATATTTGTTTGCAGCTCACTTGGCACGACGCTACTTTTATCTATCTGTATTGCAAAACTGCCGCTGGCCCAGATCAAGCCAAAAGCAACTACGGCCGATCCAAAAATAATTGCTACCGTAACGCCAAGCTGCTGCCATTTTTTTTTATAAATCATAAATATAGCAAACCCAATTAGTACCGTAAAAACTGCTAAATAAGCGCCGCGGGCTACTGTCATATAGATAGTTGTCAAAAAAACTGTAGCCAATGCAGCCTCATATTTTTTGTTAGAAAAAATATAGCCAGCGAGTGCTAAGCAAAAAGGTATCATAAGGTAGCTAGCTAAGTAGAGTGGCTCAATAGAAAACCCTTGCACACGGGCAAAGCCAAAAATTAGTTTAGTGTAGCGCAGGTCAAGTAGCGTAAATTTATTAGAAATACCCAGGGTATCGCCAACAAATTGAAACAGGCAAAAAGCAACGACGACAAGCCCAGAAATATATATTATTTTTTTATAGACTTGAGAATTTTTAATATCAAAAGCTTGTGTGGCAGCATAGGCCAGAACAAAATTAAATATATAAAAGCTACCCACTATCAAGCCCCTACTCTTACTTATTGCAAAATAAGACGACACTAGCGAGACAAGTACAAACAGTGCCAGTAGTAGCCAGGGCTGCTTAAGCCAGTCACGCCATTTTGTGATTATTACTGGCGCGCTAAAAACTATTAGTAGTAGCCCGGCTACTTGGCTGAGCCTAACAGTGGCTCCAAAAAGCTCAGCCCGCGGAAACATCTCAAAAGGTAGTAAAAACAAAACTAGGCCTAAAAGCACGGCGCAAATACGGGGGCTGTTTTCTTTGTACTTTTTGATTAGGTCATTCACTAGATACTGCCTCTACGTAGCCAATACAAAAACACCAGTGGCAAACGCAATATTTTTACACCTAGCTGAGAAATACGCGATTGCCAATAAGCAAAGTAGATATCTTGAGACTTAAAATACATTTTTTTGCGCTCATAGCTAGAGCGTATGCTTTGGCCAAGCAAATGCACCACTTTAGCCTCAGGAACAAATCTAATTTTATAACCATCTGAGGCAATTTTTTTGCACAGATCAGTATCTTCATAATACATAAAGTACTGCTTGCTAAAACCACCCACTTCTTCAAATATAGTATGGCGAATAAAAAATGCGGCGGCCGCGGCGCTGTCTATATCACGGGCTTCTAGCGGCAGGTAGTCAGCATTTACACTCTTAAATAAAGTGCGTGTGGCCGGCAATACTCGTACAATAAATTTAAGTGGCTTTTCACTAACCATTCTAGTGACACCAGGAAAATAAGCAATTTGCGAGCTTTGATACTCCCCCTTCTTATTTACTAGCAGCGGTGAGGCGGCGGCGTAGCCAGTGTGGTTTTCTAAAAAATCATGAATAAGATGCAGCTCATTATCTTCTGGAATAAGTGTGTCGGTATTGAGTAGCCACAGATACTTGCCATTAGCAATTGCTGCGCCGGCATTATTACCACCACCAAAGCCAAGATTTTTATCTTGAATAAGTATCTTTACTTGGGGGTATATTTTTTTAAGTGCGCTTTTGTCAAAGCTATTTGAGGCGTTGTCTACCACAATCACTTCATAGCTAAAACCATGGAGGTTTTTTATAACACTGTTCAAGCTATCTTCTATGAGTGCTTGGGTGTTGTAGTTGACGTAGATTATTGAGACATCGACAGATTTATTCATTTGGTGTGCTCTTTCAGCCAAGTAGCTATCTCTTCGATACTGGGTTTTTGAGTTGCGACAAGCACAATATATTCTTCAAGTCCTTTTTGCTGGCAGGCAAGTACATAACCATTCCGTTTTAAGAATATACCGGTACAGAGTAGGGCCGTTCTTTTATTGCCGTCTACAAAGAGATGGTCAGAAATGATATTACGTAAGTAGACTGCGGCTTTATGGTGCACTGTCTTATACTGTATTTCACCAAAAACTTCTTGTTTTGGTGCAGCAACGAGTGCTTTAAGTCTATTTTGGTCTCTGACACCATGAGAGCCGCCATAGTCATTTATAACCTTATAGTGAAAGTATAAGATCTCTGATTCTAATAAATACTTCATCTTTAGAATTGGTATTATTTATCAGCTAATGCTTTTAACGTAGTGCCATATATGGAGTTGAAGTCTTGATACTCTCGCTCTAGATTTTGAGTACGCAACTGGTTTAGTAATGCAAGGCGCACAAAGTCACTGCGGCTAGAATATTCTTTCTTGGCTGCAGCGTCTACGCGCTTTAGTAAATCTTCTGGAAGTGATAGATTGACAATTTTTTTATTCATACATATATTGTATTGTTTGTGTATGTGTATGTCAATACTCTTAATTCTTAATGTTAAAAGGCCCGGGCTGTTCTCACTCCGTCATTCCCGTGGTGTCCGCTGGCTAGCGGAGGAATCTAGGCTTTTTCACTTTACTGGATTCCCGACTTCTCGGGAATGACAGAATGGGATGTCGGAGTATGAATCTATTTAGCCTTAGGGGTACTTCTATCAAGCTTTTTGAGGGCCCTAAACGGATTGCGCTTGTCTAGTAAGGCCTCTAGTTCTTTAGGGCTGATTGTACGTGAACTCTGTATTTGCTTACGGGCACGCATTAGCTGGGGTGTGTGCCAAGCTGCAACTAGATGAGCTCGTACAGCTCGCCAAGGGTGACCGCGCAAAGCGGTGACTGCAGTTACGCGCCAGTTGGCATACAAGAATCTTGGAAACACTTTTAGAATAAGCGGGAAAGGAATAATTTTCCAGAACAAGTAGATGCTGTTTTTTATTGTCATCTCTTGGCCAAAGCCAGGTATGCGGTCTGCGGTGTGATTCATGCGGTGGTGCACCATGGCGTTATGGCTGAGCCAAATCTTTTTGCCTCGCAGCTGCGCTCGCATACTTAGGTCTACGTCTTCATAGTAGGCAAAAAACATTTCATCAAAGTAGCCTATTTCGTCAAAGAGACTAGTTTTGTATAGGCTGGCTCCCCCGCTGGCCGAAACAATTGGCTCATCTGCCTTAGGCACTTGGCTGGCTGGCGCATTGCGGTGACGCGGAAAAGGCAGCCCGTACATTCCGTAGGTGTCACCGTCTGAATCTATTATAGTGTCATTACGGGTAAGAATTACTGAAGCCACTATGTCTGCAGACTGCATAGTTGCAGTTCGCAGCAAGTTTTTGAGGCAATCTTTGTCTGCCGTGGCGTCGTTATTAAGTAGCCACACGTATTCTG
>JBAXNA010000049.1:0-4601 GCA_037133995.1 Candidatus Saccharimonadota bacterium | reverse complement strand
ATATGAAATTCAAAAAAGACATTTTAATGCTCGACTTTGAGACTACAGATGGCAGACCGCCACTGGCTAAGCCAATTCAGCTAGCTGCTATCTTGCTAGACAAAGACACGCTCAAAGAAAAAAAGGAATTCACTAGCTACATCAAGCAAGATATGACCGGTGCCGACCCTAGAGCTAGCCAGGTGCACGGCATTACTCAGGCTCAGCTAGATGACGCCCCTAGTCAAAACGAAGTTATGCAAAAGTTTCTAGATTTTTTTGGTACCGACCTATTTTTGAGCACCTGGACAACAGCTCTAGACATGCGCATGCTAGAGCAGATGATGGTAGCAATAGGGCACGAGTTTATGGAATATAACTATCACTTTTTAGATATCTGGCCACTTGCCTATGTACACTGCGTAAAACAAGGTAAGGGAGAGTTATTTAACTCAGTTAAGATTTTTGAAGAGTTTGGCCTGCCTAAGCGCGGCAATCATGATGCTCTAGAAGACTGTCGTCACACCGCCGAGGTATTACGAAAAATTGTATTTGAAAAATAAACCAGCACCCCTGCAGCGCCACCCAATACCTAATGCGAGATCCAGAAGTAAAAATTAATAAAGTCTTAATCCCCAATCAAGCCCCGCAATGACATTAGCATTCATCACACTTTATCCTTTCTCACTTCTGCTTTATACTTAAACCATGCTAACACTTTACAACTCCCTCACCAGAAGTAAAAAAATATTTAAACCTATTCACGCCAAGGCAGTGAATATGTACAGCTGCGGGCCAACTGTTTATGACCACGTACACATTGGCAATCTGCGGTCTTTTATAACCGCTGATCTTTTGCAAAGAGTATTGACTCACATTGAGGGCTATAAGCTCAATTGGGTTATGAACATCACCGATATTGATGACAAAATGATAGCTCGCATTCAGCGAGATAATACAGATACTGATCCTATGCTCGCCCTTGGTCAGCTAGCCGACAAATTTACAGATATTTTTATAGATGACATTGAGCTAGTGGGTATTAGTCGGGGCGATATTGCCAAGTTGCCAAGAGCCACCGACCATATCGAGGGCATGCAAGATCTTATAAAAAAACTACTTCGTGAGAAAATAGCCTACATTAGCGAAGGCAGTATTTATTTTAGTCTTAGTGAGTATAAAAAAACCGGTAAGAAATACGGCCAGCTAGTGGACTTAGACTACCAAGCTCAAGGTAGGGTCTTAGATGACCAAGATCAAAAAGCTGGAGCAGGCGACTTTGCCCTATGGAAAGCTCAAAAACCTGGTGAGCCAGCCTGGGACTTTGACTGGCTTAAGCAAAACTATCCTGGCAGGCCTGGCTGGCACATTGAGTGTTCGGTGATGAGTACTAGCTATTTGGGGCAGCCTTTTGATATTCACACTGGCGGTGTAGACCTTAAATTTCCTCACCACGAAAACGAAATAGCCCAGTGTGGTGGTCATCAAGCTAATTATTTTGTTCATAACGAATTTTTGCAGATTGAGGGTGAAAAAATGAGTAAAAGCGTAGGCAACATCACCACTCTTGCACAAATGAAAGACCCACTTGCCTACCGTTTTCTAGTATTGCAGTCGCACTACCGCTCACATATGGAATTTTCTGAAGTTGCATTCGCCGCAGCTGTTGAGCGCCTCAACACCCTAAGAGCCTATGCAGATCAAATGATCTTGGCCTGGCCAGCCCAGCTGCCAGAAAAAGACCAAACACCGGCAACTGCTAAATTTGTTGCAGAATTCATTGAAGCCATCAGTGATGACCTCAATACGCCAAGTGCGCTTGCGGCATTTAGTGGTATTGAGGGAAAAACCTACTCCGTTGAAACCCTCAAAGCACTAGCTAGAATAGATGATGTTCTAGGTATAGGTATAGTAGACGCAACACCCCTTAGCTCAGAGATCAAGGCATTAGTAACAGACTATGACAGTGCTCGCAGCAGCAAACAGTATGTAGTCTCAGATGAGATAAGAATAAACCTTAGAGATAATTTCGCGATAAACATTTCTGATACCAGCTATGGCCCGCTGATAAGTCGAATTAGGTCTTAATCTTTTTTAAGAATTCTTGAAACTCTATATTTTCATCTAAAAGCCTAGACTCTTCATTGCACCAAGCAGAAAAATCATTTGGCTTACTTAGCACATTCATAAAATCACGCCAGTCTAGCCATTTTGTATCTGCTACTTCTTCTGGGTTGGCTTTTACGGCCAAGCTAGAGTAGGCCACCATGACTGGGCAAATCTCATTTTCAACTATTCCGTATAGTTCGGCTCTGTAGCGATATTTAGGTAAAACTACCACTATTTCAGAAGCCAGTAGCTCTAGGCCTAGCTCATATTTAAGTCTGCGGCTTGCGGCTTGTGTTGAGATTTCACCGAGTGCTGGGTGGCCACAACACGAATTACTCCATATGCCCGGCCAGGTTATTTTGCTTAGTGCTCGCTTTTGGAGTAAAACTTGGCCAAGGCTGTTAAATATAAATACTGAGAAACCTCTATGTAGCGGGGTGGCAGAGGTGTGGATAGCTGCTTTTGGGCTTGTGCCAAGTGGCTGGTCGTTGCGGTCAATTAGAACAACTTCTTCGGTATTTTTAGAGATGGCAATATTAGCTGTAGCTTTTATTTGTCTACTTGTCATAAAAATATTTTATCTTGAAAAAGTATTTTTGGCTAGTTATTTATCAATTTTAGCTATCAGCTTAGCGTAAGTTAGTCGACGAGTACTGTCGCCAGGTCCACTACAGGTCAAAAGAGTTAGCTGGGGCTCGCCCTTGTAGTTTAGAATTGTGGTATCGCGAGGATCCACGTCTTGAGCACCCGTGACTTGGTATCTAAAAATCTTGCCGCTAATTGTGCTAAGTGATATCTCATCACCTATAACTAGATTTATAGTCTTAGCAAACAAGCTGGGTCTATTATGAGCATATATTAAGGTATTGCCACTGTAGCTATTTGGCGCAGTACTGGCTGCCGCAAAAAAAGCACTACTTTCTGAGATTTGCCATTGACCAGTTGCTCTTAAGTATTCTCCTTTTTGAATTGGTAGATCAATAGCTTGAGAGTTTATTTGTATTTTCACAGGCGTCTCGTTGGCTTCACCGAGTGCTAGGGCCGCAAGGGGAGTGTAGGTAGCTAGAAGGCCAAGGCCCGTAAGTACCAAAACAGCAAATGCGGTAAGAATAGTAAGTTTTGCAAAACGCAAAATTGCTCCATCTCACCCTCCAAACGGTCTTAATAATATTGTCAGATATTTTAGCATATTTTACTGCTCTAGGCAATAAAAAACCTCAGTCACTTGCTTCTAAACAAATGACTGAGGCATATCTTACTCGTTGTCGGGGCACTTGCCTGTGCCTTTACAGTGGCTGCAGTTGCGACCAGCTACGAAAAATCCTGAATAGTAGCCCCTGCCGCGGCATTCAGTACACGTAGTGCTAGTTCCGCACTCTCTGCATTCTTTTGGCATCTCAACCAGCTTTCATTGTGGTACGGGAAGAACTAGTATTTTTTAAATTTACTAAATCTTCGTTCACCAAAAGCATATGCCCAACAAGGTAGCTTGTCAAGCATACATGAGGGGGTCTAGACCTAGCCTGTGGATAAATACTAATTTTAATGATATAATAAGTGGAGTAAAAAGAAATTATTCTTTCAGCCATGGCTAGCCAAGCAGTAATTATTTTATATCGCCACTAAATATTATCGTTAGTCGTAAAAGTCAAAATTATAAATAAAATTAAATAGTAAGGAAAATAGTCTCTAAGCCAGTAGTACTAGTCTGCCAGCATTTGACTCTTTAAAATTATGATTACAAAAAAAACCAGTACCCCAAATCTATTGTTCGCTAGGGCTCAACAAATGGGCCTACAGCCAGCTTGGGTAATAGAAGATGGCCTTTTTGTTGTCAGTACAGATGACGGCGAAAAATACGTAAATCATAGTAGTAGCAGCCTTAATTCTCACTTGAGTACAGGAATAGCAAAAAATAAATACCTCACTAGACTTATTCTAGAGCGCAACAAGCTAGCCAATATTGCCTATATGAGCCCCAAGACAATGGCTCAGGCTCAGGCTTTTCTTAAGACCCACAAGAAAATTGTTTCTAAGCCAAGAGGCGGCATGGGTTCAAAGGATATTAGAATTATAGATACTCCAGCCCAGCTAGAAGAAGTGAATATTGGCAAAGTGATACTCGAAAAATATATTCAGGGCAAAGAGTTGCGTTACTTAGTCTTTGGCGACAACGTAATAGCTGTTCATGAGAGTGAATACGGTCTCTCTGTTGAGCCTGGGCGAGAGCTAGAGAGAATATCATACCCCCAGAGCGAGTGGAACCAAGAGCTTTGCGAGCTTTCGGTCAAGATTACAAAAATAATTGGCTTGCAGTTTTCGGCAGTAGACTACTTACTGGACATAAATGGCAAAGCTCATATTCTCGAGGTAAACAGTGCACCTGGCCTAAAATGGTTTCACTCACCTAGCTCGGGGCCTTCAGTAGACGTGGCTAAAATTTTTATGACCGCCTTTGTTTCTGACTCTTAAGATCTAGTACTTGATAAAAATGATATTTCTGGTATAATTAT
>JBAXNA010000048.1:0-4816 GCA_037133995.1 Candidatus Saccharimonadota bacterium | reverse complement strand
GCGGGGGAGCTATAAAAGCAGATTTAATAAATGGCATCCCTTTGGTTGATAATACTGTGAATAAAATATTCTCCGAGCATGTTATAGAGCATTTTACTAAGGAGTCAGGGTACATGCTTATAAAAGAATGTTATAGAGTACTTAAGCCGGGCGGGACAATGAGAATTGGTTGGCCAGGACTCAATAGGTTAGTGAGCTCTTATCTCACTCATTCAAGAAAGCACAAAAAACACATCCTGCCCCACCTAAACCTGCGCTATGGCCATTGGGATGAGATCCTTGCTGACAGATTGTTCTCTTGGGAACATAGGTATGCATACACTCCGAGGCACATGAAGGACATCCTAAAAGAAATAGGTTTTGTGGAACCAAGACAGTGCAAATATATGAATTCAAGATATGGATACTGTTGGGATACGCACAACGATCCAGTCACGATATATATTGAGGTAAAAAAATAAGTCTAATCTATTATTCGTAGCTATGACCTGTCATTATAGAGGTATCATGCAAAAAGTAATCATTAACCTTTGTCCTACTGGGATGGTTGGAGTTAAATCCGATAATCCAAATATTCCCATAACTCCAAATGAAATTATTGCCGATGTGTTGGCTTGTGCAGACTTAGGTGTATCAATCGCACACATCCACGCACGTGAAGAAAATGGCAAGCCAAGCTGGAGAAAAGAAATTGTTGCCGAGATAATTGCTGGAATAAGAGAAAAAAACGATTCTATAATACTAAACACAACTACAAGCGGTAGAGACTGGGGTGAATTCGAAAAACGGTCAGACTGCCTAGACTTATCAGGGGATCTAAAGCCAGATATGGCATCACTTACTATTGGATCAATGAATTTTATTAAGTCTGCTAGTATTAATGAGCCAGATATGATTGAGCGTTTGGCAATAAAAATGAAGGAAAAAGGCATCAAGCCAGAGCTTGAAGTCTTTGAGCCCGGCATGGTAAATAAAGCTAATTACTTAATTCAAAAAGGTATTATTGACAGTAACTCACCATACTTTAATATTCTACTAGGTTCTCTAGGTACATCGCCACTCACTCCAATAAGTCTTGCAAGTTTTATATCACAACTGCCTCAAGGTGCTGTATGGTCATTGGCTGGCATAGGTAATTATCAATTAGATGCAAACCTGGCTGCAATATCTTTTGGAGGAGGTGTAAGAATTGGTCTTGAAGATAATAACTACCTTGATAGAGAAAAGAATGTTTTAGCTACTAATGTTGCTCTGGTAGAAAGAATTACTAAGTTCATAAGAGATGCAGGTTTAGAGATAGCAACCCCCCAAGAAGCAAGAGTAATTTTGGGGGTATAAAATGAATCTTTCAAGAACAAAAAAATATACAAAAAACAAATTAATATTACTTCACCCAGCATCAAATCTTATAAGTAAGTTTATAAAAAATAGTGACGAAGTTTTCTTATGTGTGATTACCCCTGTTTATGAACCTGCCTTATCTTCAGTAAAAAAACTAGTGAAGGATTTGAAAAACCAGAGCTACACAGACTATATTCATGTAATGATTAGTAATGGCGCCTCGCCTCAAATAGAAGAATATGTTAAAAAAATATCCGCTGATGATCCAAGATTTGTATATGTTGCAAGTAAATATGTGCCAACTCCAGACTTTGCTTCATTGATGTCTAACTTAGGCTCAAGGCGAGATTACTGTTTACGCACATACAACCCTAAACGTTTCTTATTCTTAGACGCCGATATGCATATTGTTGATAATAACTACTTCTCAAAGCTTTTTTTTGCTCACCAAGTATATAAAAAAGATATTTTCGTCACAAACTGTAAATATCACGGCACTCTCTTGCCAATACATCCAGTTGGTATTGAAGGCAGTATACAGGTGAGTAATTACTGCTTTACCAATGAAATAGCAAGAAAGCATCGGTACCCTATAAAATACGACAATAAAAAAGTTCAAGGCAATGACTGGGTATATTGGAAAAAAATTAACAAAAACAGCATTATATACTTAGATTTTCTAGCAACTATTGAGGGTGATGACAGAGGCTATAAGCGAGCATCAGACATTCGACATGAAGAAAATATTGGCAAAGAGCTTATTTCGGTTTTTGGTAATTCATTTGATAATACTGAGATAGAAAAGGTAAATGAAGTTTTGCAGTCTCACTTGGTAGGTTATGGCAGGGTGGTAACCGAGTTTGAGTTGATGTTCTCAAGTTACATTGGATTTAGGCACGCTGTAGCAACAAACTCATGCACCAATGCTCTATGGGTGCTACTCAATGCTCTCAATCTTAAATCGAGCGATGAAGTAATACTACCTAGCATTCACTTCTTTGGAATCGTAAACATACTCAAGCTATTAAACATTAAATACAAAGTAGCAGAAGTAGATAGTATTGTGCCAAATATGAATATTGAGAGCTGTATGGCGCTAATCACAAAAAATACCAAAGCTATAATTACACTTGATTATGGTGGCAATCCCTTTGTAGTCAAAAAGTTGAAAACTTACTTGAAGAAGATAGGTCGTCAAGATATAGTGTTGGTATTGGATGCTGCAAATTCACCTTTTACAAAACTCAATAATAAATTTATAGCAAAAGAATATGACTATGCTCTGTATTCGTTCGATATGAATAAAACACTTGTGACGGGTGAGGGAGGCATGATACTTTCCAACGATAGAGAAATAATGGAAAGGTGCCGGTCACTATCATATTATGGCATCATCGGTAAATCCAAGAGTGGGTTTTCTAAAAGTTCAGCTAATGTAGAATGGTGGCTAGTAGGTGACACTTCACCAAGCTTAAAACTTGCAATGAACAATATCTCAGCCGGCATAGGCCTAGTACAACTTAGTAAGGTGAATAATATATTGATAGTTAGAGACAGAATAGTAAAGAAGTATTATAAAAAGTTACAACAGCTCATAAAAGATGGGCATATAATGCTACCTCCAAAGAATGACAATGTAAAAAATGCCAACTACCTTTTTTGGCTACTAGTAAAAGATAAAAAGACACGAAATGATTTGGCTAACTTTATGATAAGTAAAAATATATACACCACAGTAAAGTACGAACCGCTTGCAAGTAAAAAGTATACACCCAATGCATGGGCATTCTTTGATAAGAGTATTTGTATCCCTCTGAACCAAAATATGGATGAGCCTATCATAGACTATATCGTTTCACAGCTATTGGAGTTTTTTTATGAAGGCTAGTAATACAGTAGACAGCTGGACAATCTTTGGCGTAGGAAATTTTATATTTGATATATTAGACGCTATTAATGCGAATAACGAAAATGCAACGAGAATAGTAACAAATATGCAGATTGATGCAGAGCTTGCCAGAAGACTGCCAATTAAAATTGAGACTATAGGTGACTTTAGACCATCTACAAATGAAAAATACATCTTTGGTTTTCTCAACCCCAACAAAGATACCCTATTAGAATTACTACAGACCCATAATCTAGTAATGTCGAATCTGATACATCCAAAAGCATATATAGCACAAGGCACGGTCTTTGGCGCTGGAAATTACTTTGGTGCCGGTGTAGTCATAGGGCCGCAAACAAAAATAGGTAGATATAACTATTTCAACAGAGGAGTGCTTATAGGTCATGACGTAAAAATTACAGACAATAATCATTTTGGGCCAGGAGCAATTATTTGTGGGCGATGTGTTATTGCTTCACGAAATAACTTTGGAGCTGGTTCTGTAGTGAATGACAATATTAGCGTATGCTCTGATTGCACAATTGGATCTTCATCAGCAGTTGTAAAAAAAATTAATAAAAAAGGCTTATATATTGGCTTGCCAGCAAAATTGAAACACAGCTAGTTCTTATTTGGCAACTGCTTAACAGTTTCCCACATTTCTGGGTGAGCCTGCTGCTTGAGTGCGTACCACCATTCAGAGCCCCAGAGGTCTATTCTTTTAATTTGAGTTTGGCGGGCGTATTCGATATTGTCTAATAGCTGGGCTGGGTTCATTGTAGCCTGAGAGCGTGCAAACTCTAGGTTCTCATTGCCGGTATAGTCCCAGGCCTCGGCTTGCAGCTCGTGTACTTTTATCTGGTTGCCAGTATAGGCATTGATAATTGCTGCCTTCCACCAATTAAATATACCGGTCTGAGGATATTTGTAGTAGCCAAAAGGTGACCACACCCATCTATACATAGAAAATCCAAAAATATCAGCAAGCGGGCCAAATACTGGAAACCCAGTTTGATTGCTTTGAGTCAAAATTATTGGGCGACTAGTGTCTACAGATTGTACTGTAGCGAGTTCTTTTTTTAGCGCTTCATTGTTTAGATTTTGAGCAGGGCAGTCACCAAAAGATTTTAGTAAGAATTCATTTTCTAGCTGCCAGGCCTCAACTGTAGATTCGTTTTTATATCGTTCAACAACTACTTTGAGCATTTTGTTGGTATTTTCTTCCACCAAGCCAGCATCATTTTTGTCTAGCCAAGCAGGGTAGTAGCACTCAGGTACTCTAAGACTTTTTTGGCCAATCACCATGGTTAGCTTGGCGCCGCGCTTTTTGGCCTCTGCCACCATGTAGTCAGTCTCAGTAAAATCATACTGGCCTGGCTGAGGCTCTAGCCTGTCCCAGTAGGCTGCAACTCGTAAATGCTTAAACCCCAGCTCGTCAATGACGGCAGTATAGTTGGCTCGCCAATCGCTGCCATAGCGTTCGGCTTGTACTTGGCTAAAACTCACACCAAGCACTTCTTGAGTACTTCTGGCTATTATCCAAAAGCGAAGCATTAGTATTAGCGACAAGCCTAGACCAAATAAAAA
>JBAXNA010000047.1:0-4842 GCA_037133995.1 Candidatus Saccharimonadota bacterium | reverse complement strand
ATATGCAAAAACTTAAAATCAAACGGCTCATTACTCAGTCGGCTTTTGGTGCGGCAGATTCTTGGCAGAGCTTACCCTTTTATTACAAGCTAATTCACAAAACTTTGCTAGGGCCAATGTCACTCGACAAAGACAAAATGGAAAAAATCGTAGCTAGCTCGGGCCTAGACTATACAATCATCCGGCCAATTCGGCTTACTTCTGGCCCAGCCAAAGGCCACTACCGAGCCGGCGAGTCTATCAAATTCGGCCTCGACCCGCATATTTCCCGCAAAGATGTAGCCCGCTTTATACTTGATGAGCTCAAAGCCAAGCGCTATCTTGGCCAGGCGGTCACGCTAACCTACTAGTATATTTTGGGTAATCTGGCGACTGTAGTATTTAAATAAGGCAAAACTTAAGTATATGAATAAATCCCAAGCAAACAAGTCAGCTCCCATAGCTATCGAGCCAGACAAAGATGTAGTTTTTAGTACGCCGAGCGGTATTGAGCTGCACGGTAGCATTAGGCTACCAAAAGATTCTAGCCAAAGCCTACCGGCGGTACTTATTATATCTGGTAGCGGGCCTGTAGACAGAGACGGTAATGCACCTACTCAGGCCGGGCTACCTCAGCTCAAGCTGGATGTTTATAATTGGCTAGCCGATATACTGGCTGCACAAGGTATAGCATCGCTGCGATACGACAAAGTTACTTCTGGAGCCACTGGGCTTGGCCCCTACGCATCTAGCCCTAGTAGCCTTGTTGCACGCAGCTTTGAGCAAATATTTGCTGAGCCGGCTCAGAGTGGCCTGCAGTATTTGGCCAAACAGCCTGGCGTAGACCCAGAAAAAATCATTATTCTTGGCCACAGTGAAGGCGGGCTTATCGCAATGCTTCTAGCCAGCCAGAAAAAGCCCGGACCACAGCCGGCCGGTCTAGTACTAGCCGAGCCATCATATGGCAGATTTTTAGATATTGTAGCCCGCCAGCTGGTGGAGCAGATAAGCCAAGCCAAGATTGATTCTAATGAAAAAAAATCACTAATAAGCTGGGTCAATGCTGGGATTGCTCAAATTCGCGAAAACAAAGCTGGCTTTGCAGATACTCAGCCGCCACAGCCGCCCTTGCTTAAGCCCAGCAAAGAAGCTCAGCAGTGGCAAGATATGGTGGCCAGTATTGTCTACCAGCGAATGCAAAACTTACTCATCAAAACAGAAGACGCCCTAGACCCCTGCGAGATCGCAGCAAGCCTTAGCTTGCCCACGCTAATTACGGCTGGTAGCAAAGACTTCAATACCCCACCAGTCACAAACGGCCCGGCCGGCTCTGGCGTTTGGGCTCTAGCTCAGGCCTTCAAGCCTAAGAGTGTAGACAGCTTCAAATACGTAGAGCTAAAAAATGTTGTTCATATTTTGCGCGACATTGGCTCGCAAGACGCCAGTACTATGCCTCTAACTAGCCAAATCGAGTACCCATATTCAGCCCAATTTAGCAAAGAGCTAGAGGCCTTTATGGCCAAGTTCAGCTAGGCTAAATACCCTAGGCTTATTCTGCTATAATGTAGATATTACAAAGTTAAAAGCTAAAAGAAAGGTCAAAGTTATCAAAAAATTCGTACTACCTAAGCTTAAATATGCCACAAATGCCCTAGAGCCAATAATGTCACAAGAAACTATTGAGTACCACTATGGCAAGCACCACCAGGCCTATATTGACAATCTCAATGGTCTTATCGAGGGCACAGATCTTGCCGGCCTGCCTATTGAAGAGGTCATTGTTAAGGCTGAGCCGGGCCCAATTTTTAATAATTCTGCCCAAGTCTACAATCATAGCTTTTACTGGCAGTGTCTCACTACGCCGCAAGGTGAAGACAATGCGCCATCGGGCAAGCTAGCCCAGGCCATAGACGAGGCTTTTACAGATTTTGCCACTTTCAAGACTCAGTTTAGCGAGATGGCTAGCAAACATTTTGGTAGTGGCTGGGCCTGGCTGTTTGTTGGCAAATCTGGCAAGCTCGAAATGATTGCTATGCACGACGCCGGCACACCTATTCAAGACGGCCTCAAGCCACTTCTCGCCGTAGATGTTTGGGAACACGCCTACTATATAGACTACCGCAACAAACGCCCAGGCTACCTCGCCGCTATCTGGCAGATTATCGACTGGAAGTTTGTCGAGTCTGAATATGAAGCTACCGCGCCCAGCTCTCTCATGACTCCAGAGTAGCAGTGTCTCACGTATTTCTGTAGCCTTTTATGCTTATAATTGCTACAATTACAGCATAAAGGAGTAAGGATTTTATGAATATTTCAGGCAAAGTTTTTGTAGTTACTGGCGCAGCTAGTGGTATTGGCAAAGAAATAACTTTAGAGCTTTTGGCAAAAGGTGCCAAAGTTGCAGCTGTAGATCTCAAAAAAGAATCTCTTGCAGAGCTCAGCAAAGAACTGGGCGAGAATAGCAAAAACATTAGTACCCACGCTCTAAGTGTGGCTGACAAAAAAGCCGTTGAGGCCTTACCGGGCGAAGTTATCGCCAATCTTGGGCAAGTAGACGGGGTTATCAATAACGCCGGTATTATTCAGCCTTTTGAGAAAATCAACGATCTAGATTATGAAGCAATAGATAGAGTTATGGGTGTCAACTTTTACGGCACGCTATATATGCTCAAGGCTTTTTTGCCAGAGCTACTCAAGCGACCAGCAGCCCACATTGTAGATATCTCTAGCATGGGCGGGTTCTTGCCAGTACCAGGGCAAGGTGTCTATGGTGCATCAAAAGCCGCCGTAAAACTACTCACCGAGGCTCTGCAGGTTGAGCTACTAGACACTGGCGTGGGAGTGACAGTGGTTTTCCCTGGTGCTACAAGTACCAACATCACCAAGAACTCTGGGGTTAAATCTCCTATTAGCGAGCAAGATGCCAAGGCTGCAAATATACCCACACAGTCACCAGCAGAAGTAGCTGGGCTTGTTATCAAAGCTATTGAGACCAATCAGCCACGAGTTTTTGCAGGCAAAGACTCCAAGTTTATGAATCGTCTGTACCGCCTCAGCCCGGGCTACGCCACTGGCCTTATCGCCAAGCAAATGAAATCGCTTCTGCCATAAGGCCTATATATAACGCTTAAGTTGTAATATAATAAAAATACTTATGGAAAATACACCATCATCAGACATAGCCGGAGCCCAATTCTTACACAAAAAAGACGACGAACTGCACCACAAGCCACGACTAGAGCTGGGAGACATTACTGGTAGCCAGCCAAGAGAAGTACCTAACCCAGTCGAGCATGAACAAGCTAGGCTTAAAGTTTTATCTAAAAAAGAGCTTCTTAAAGAAGACCCTACTTCACAAACACCAGCAATTAAAATAGATAGCTGGATGAGCGTACTAGAACGTACTCATGGCCACCGTGACGACGCAAGGGTACTAGAGCGAATAAAAGAAGGCTACCATAGGCGCTACGTAATAAAAAAAGAAAACATCCCAGAGGGCGTGTTTGGTTTAGAAGTCAAGATTGCCAGAGAGCGAGGCGATAGTAACATTCCGCCATATGAAGAATTTAAAGCCGGTAAGGCTCAAGAGATTGTATCTGCTCAGCAAGCCAGCTTAGATCGTTGGGTAGATTATCTCACTAGTGAAGACGCCGATGCAGCTGGCTACCCCATGTGGGCCAAGTATTGGGCCTTTATGGCAGTCACTAAGATGGGCCGCATGCAAAAACACCCCAAAGAAGATGGTACTATTGAGGTCAAATTCGACAAGCGAGACGAGCATACTGCAGCCCCATTTCCAGAACTTAATTCTAAAGCCCTAGCTCAAACCATTGATGCCATGCAAAAGCATTTAGAACAACAAGGTCTACCAAAGGCCGAGCGCAAATTAGATAACACCTCTAGTGTGTTAAGCGATGAGAAGTTTAAGCAGTTTATAAATAATGGTAATTTCGCTCAGCTTTATGGGCAGTTCTTGGCCGAAAACCCGTCTATATCCATCGAACGACTTCAAGAAACCCGCGGTGAATGGGTCAAATACCAACAAGGTAGCGATGCCACAGACCTCTATCAAAGCTTGCAGGGCCACACCCTAGAATGGTGTACTGCAGGGGACCTTGGTACCGCGCAGGATCAAGTATACGGTGGAGACTTCTATGTCTATTATTCTTTTGATGCCAGTGATCAGCCAACTATCCCCAGAATTGCTATAAGAATGGAAGACGATAGAATAGCCGAGATTAGAGGTATTGAACATGACCAGCATCTTGACCCATATATTGGCGAAGTGCTAGAGAGTAAAATCCAAGACGAAAGCGCTTTTCCTAATTCCAAAGAATATATGCAGGGCACCGTAGACATGAAGCAAGTCACGGCCATTGAGGCCAAAATGGGCGCTCGTTATAACGATCTAGAGGCCAAGTTTTTGGGTTATGACACGCCTAATGTTGAGCTTACAACTGAAGAGCTAAGATTCATACTCCAACTAGATAATAAAATAGTTAGCTTGGGCTATGGCGAAGACCCAAGAATTGAACAAATTAAGCGTGGCAGGGATATGATTAATGATTTAAATTATATATTCGAAGGGATAGAGCAACATGACGGCAATCTCGACCTCTCCTTCCTCACCAGCGCCAAAGGCCTAACCCTGCCCCAAAGCGTGAGTGGTTTTCTCGACCTCGGCGGCCTCACCAGCGCCAAAGGCCTAAACCTACCTCATAGCTTGGGCGGTCTTAGTCTTTCTAGCCTCACTAGCGCCGAAGACCTAAAGCTTCCTGAAAGCGTGAGGGGTGATCTCAACCTCAACGGCCTCACCAGCGCCGAAGGCCTTACCCTGCCCCAGAGCGTGGGTGGTGATCTCAA
>JBAXNA010000046.1:0-4844 GCA_037133995.1 Candidatus Saccharimonadota bacterium | reverse complement strand
AATTGCTTGTCAATTTCAGCCTGCTTGTTGTGCTCAAGGCTTTTAGCTATCTCTACCTTTAGAGCCTTTAGATCTTGAACTGGACCAACAGTTTTTGCCCATGAGTCGTTAAGCTTTGGTAGCTCTGAGGTGTTTATTTCATGAATTGTAACTGTAAACTCAACATCTGCACTTGCTAGATCTTTGGCATGGTAGTCTTTAGGGAATGTAACAGTAAAGGTTTTGGTTTCGCCATTTTTTAGACCAATCATATTATCTTCAAAACCAGGTATGAAGCTGCCTTCACCGATTGTTAGAACGTGCCCTTTGGAGCTAGCGCCATCTACTGGCTTACCAGCTCTGGTGCCGTCAAAATCAAATTTAACTTCATCGCCATTTTTTATGCCAGATTTGCTTGCGATTTTGGTAGCAGACTGCTTGCGTAAGTTGTCTAGGGTTTCAGTTATTTCTTTGGGGTCTACTTTTACTTTGGCCTTTTTGACGAGTAGCTTGGTAAGGTCAATCTTAACTTCTGGCATTATTGCTACTTCAGCCTCGAACTCTAGCTCTGTGTACGGAACAAATTTCTTGAGCGAGATGTTTGGGCTGGCTATTGTATCGAGCTTTAGCTCTCTGGCAGCACGAGTGTAGGCGTGCATCACGACTTCTTCTAGTACTTCGGCCTGTACTCGTTCGGCTCCAAGCTCACGTTCAGCGATTTTGTCTGGCACGTTGCCGGGTCGAAAGCCATCGACTTTAAGGTCTTTTTTGAGTCTTTTAAGAACTGATTTTTGGTAAGGGTCGATAAACTGCGCATCTACTGAAATATGCAAAGTGACATCGGTTTTGGTTTGTTTGGTAATTTTGTGTGTAATCATAAGTCTGGCTATTGTAGCAGACTGATTAATATATTTCTAGAGTAAATATAGCTTTTTTGTAAGTTTTGCCTGCAATGATTTGGTCGATGAACTAGAAAAGTTAAAATCCCTAACAATAAATGTTAAGGATTTTTGGTTTGTGCAGACGAGAGGATTCGAACCCCCTTCCTCCAACTCACTTTTGACCATATTACTGGCCTTTTGAATTGACGCTCACCATTGAGCTTCGTCCGCGATTTAGCCAGATAATTTATCAAATTTGATATAAAATCTGTAGTAATGTGCCCGGAAGCACCCCTTAAGTGGAGTGCCAGCATCCGTACTAGCCCCTGCTAAAAGTTGGCTTTTTGCAGAGATAACTCCAAGGTGCTCCCGAGCGACCAGCTGCCCCCAGCCCCATAGCCGTTGGGGGCAGATGGCGATCTGCTGAGTTCCGCGCTACTGCTTTACAGCAATTGCTAGGTTTTTAGAAAAATCCTAAAAATCTAGCTGTTACCGTAAAACATAAAGTACAAATTTGGTCCTTACTAAGACCACACTGTCTAAGTGTAAGCTTATCAATGGCACCTTTATTGCTCTAATTTATACAAATTAGTTACAAATGGTACCGCGGAGAGGACTTGAACCTCCACGAGTATTACCTCACCAGCTCCTAAGGCTGGCGTGTCTACCAATTCCACCACCGCGGCATAATTTTGTTCTTTAATTTCTTATCTATTTTTTAAAATTCACTTGAACCGCATTATTATAGCAGATTTATCGCTAGATGAGAATGCCTTACTTTAAGATAATTAGCTGGCTGCTATATGAGCTCAATTTTGTCTTTAGTCTGTTTTCTGGGATCTTTTTATCTGGCAATAATAGCCTATCGTGGTATCTCCATAGTTCTTTTGTTTTACAAGCTCAGCAATCGAGCCATATTCAAGCAAAGTAGTTTTGGCAGAGCAGCTAGTAATAATAATTCCTGTTTCAGCGAGATGACCAAAAGTTTTTTCTAGGGTCACAGAGTCAAACTTAGAGTATGGTGGGTCAAAAAATATAAGATTATATTTTTCAGTATTTTTAGACAAAAAATTGCTATCTGAGCTTTTTATGATTTTAGATCTATCATCAACGCCCAGTGACTTTGCACTATTCTTGATTGCTTCAATGGCCTTACTGCCAATATCAACGAATGTTGCTTGTTTGCAGCCTAAGCTCAAGGCTTCAAAGCCCAATGCTCCGCTTCCGGCGTAAAGATCTAGAACGCTCAGGCCCTCAATGTCACCCAAGACCTGAAAAATTGCGTGTCTTGTTTGCTCGCTGACCGGTCTAGTCTGGGAGGTTTTAGGCTGGAATATAATTTGGCCCTTCAAGATGCCAGAGGTAATTCTTAACACTACTAAATTACCGCGCTGTGACCATCAACAAATGGGCCAACATCGCCGCCCGCTTCTTTATATGCTGCCAGCCAAGTCGCCGCTATCAGCTGAGGAATGCGCTTAACCACTACTGTCTTAACGGTTTTAGCCAGGCTTACTGTCCAGCCCTTTTGTATAAACTGATCATACAAGTCTAGCTTTGCAATCCTCAAAGATTCCTCCTCAACTACTGATTTAATGCCTTTTTTAAGAACTTTCTGGTACAGCTCTTTGTCGAATTCAACTCTTATTCTATTCATAGCTATTGTGGTCGATACTCCACCTTCGAACATCATATGTGAGGTCATGAGTCCTTTGCGGCCAAAATAGAGCCAACCTAGGCGCATCTTACTAGAGTCTTCGTGCTCGGCAGCCACTAGCTTCATACTGGTGTGGTGGGCTGGGGTTAAGCTGTCAGTCAGGTAGTGGGCCATGAAACCAGCTTCAAAAGAAGCCTTGACCAAATCATCTTCTTTTAGGGCCGCCACTAGATTTGCAAAATGTACCTCTATCCAGGTAGGCAGGCTTCCAATTTTGTTTACTGGGTCCCAGAGGTGGTCTGTTTTATAGCGACGACTTTTAATTTTTAGGCCGTCTGGACCACCCATTCCTTCAAACTTTAGTATCATCGACTTAGATGGAAACATATTCTCAGAGCCAAGCATAGGCGAAATCAACCGAAAGGCGGTTTTGTCGAACTTCTGATGGGTACCAACGGTATTTAAGACTTTACCCTTGGTGAAATATGTTATAACTCCTGAATTCATTTTTTGCTTTATTTAAGTTGTTTGCCGTAAAACCCTTGGCCTGTAAAAGACCTGTTTTAATCGAGTGAAGTTAATTTTTTAAGACTGTTTATGCGCTCTACAGTTCTGGGATATTGTACCATATTTTGTTGAGTTATAAAAGCCGAAGCGGCTTGCTTAACCTCTGAAAGCAGCTTGGCATCAAAAATATTTGCAAAGCGCATATCAAGCAATCCGTGCTGACCAGTGCCGTATATCTCGCCCGGCCCCCTCATCTCAAGATCTATTTGGGCCAGCCTAAAGCCATCTGTTGTTTTTTCCATAGCCTGTAGTCGCTTATAGCTTACTGGGTTTTCAGATTCAGAAAATAAGTAGCAATAAGACTGGGTGCTACTGCGACCCACTCGGCCCCTAAGCTGATGTAGTGCAGCTAGGCCAAACCTGTCGGCGTTTTCGACAATCAAAACAGTGGCGTTAGGTACATCTACGCCAACCTCAATCACTGTTGTTGCGAGTAAAATATCATATTTCTTATCTCTAAAATCACTCATTATCTGTTGTTTTTCATCTGGTTTCATTTTTCCGTGCAGCATTGCTATGCGCCGGTGTGAGAAAACTGTTTTCTGTAGCCTGGCAAATTCTGACTTAACTGATTTCATACCGCTTGTGTCGTTTTCTTCAATAAGCGGACAGACAACAAAAGCCTGCTGGCCTTGGGCCAAAAGCTGATCTACAAAAAACTGCACGGTACTACGATCAATATCTCGCACCGCCTTGGTCTGAACCGGCTTACGCCCAGGCGGCAGCTGATCTATAACCGAGACATCAAGATCGCCATAGACTACTAGTGCCAAACTACGCGGAATAGGTGTAGCGGTCATTGTCAAAACATGTGGCATAAAGCTAGCTTTGGACTTGAGATTGCGGCGCTGATTAACCCCAAAACGGTGCTGTTCGTCTATTATTACTAGGCCTAGATTCTCAAACTCTACCCCACTAGACAGTAGCGCATGGGTACCCACAACCATCTGTGTTTTTCCGCTTGCGACATTAGCCTGGACTTGTTTTTTTTCTTTTGCTGGAAGTGCCGAGATGAGAAGCTCAGCTGCTATACCCATTTTTTTAAATATTTTTTTGATCGTAACGATGTGCTGACGAGCTAGAATTTCAGTTGGCACCATTAGAGCAGCTTGATAGCCAGACCGCAAAGTCATTGCACTGGCGATCAAAGCCACGAGAGTTTTGCCAGATCCCACATCGCCTTCGAGCATTCTACTCATTGGCTGTTCACTTTCTAAGTCTTGCAATATCTGCCAAGTGGCCTTGCGCTGGCCGTCTGTCAGATCAAAATCAAGCTGACTGAGAACTTCTTCTACTACTTCTTTTTTAAAAACAACTTTGGCTGAACTTTCTGTTTTTATATCTTTTTTTATGGCTAAGCCGGTCAAGATTAGCTCAAAAAGCTCTGCAAAGCCGATTCTTCTTTTGGCCTCATCTATTTGGCCCATACTGGTCGGCTGGTGCAGGTACTTAAGGGCCTGACTGTAGCTACCAAGCCGATACTCCTTCTCGACTATTACGGGCAAGCTATCTTGAAGCTCTATAGTCAGCCCAATCACCTGTGCGACTAATTTTTGTAAAACCTTAGAAGAAATAGAGCTTGTTTCGGGATAAATACTATATATCTTACCTTTGTAGTTGTCTTCTGTGACAGCTTCGATGGTTGGGCTATTGAGACTAAGGTAGTTATTTTTAAACTCAAAATTACCCGCGAAAAGATATTTTTCACCTTTTTTTAAACTATTTATTAAAAAAGGTTGATTGAACCAAACAGCCTTTAT
>JBAXNA010000045.1:0-4856 GCA_037133995.1 Candidatus Saccharimonadota bacterium | reverse complement strand
TAACAAGGTATCCGTACCGGAAGGTGCGGATGGATCACCTCCTTTCTAGGGAGAAATGTCTGAGCAATCAGATCCTCAGATTTAATCTGAGGCCAGCTATGATTGGTTGAGCATTCAATTTATTGAGTCGCTCCCAAAAGTAGCTGTGACACTTCTAGGTCGGACTTCTAGTTGTTTACAACTAGTGGTGACGCAGGTCTGCTGACACATTTAAGATATTAATACAAAAGTATTTAAAAAAATCTCCACGATAAGTGGAGATTTTTTTGTTAAAGCTATATCTGTTGACTACTTAGTGAAGTAGTAGTTTATATGCCTCATGAAGACCCCATATTGCTAGGCCTACAAAAACAATGCTACCTGCGAGTGATATAGCTGGATTTTTTACTATTGCGATTGTTTTAGACGGTGCTGCGAATAAAAATATATTCAAAATCATATGGCCTATAAATACACCAACAGCAAAGCCAAAAACGTTCACTACGTTAAAAAGTGGCACGTAGCCAGCAAAATCATCTAGACCAAGTATAAATGGTACAGTAAAAGACAGCGCAATAAGTGCACCAAAGCCAGTTACGGTGCGGATTTTTAGGGCCTGAGAGGGGATTATTTTTGAGAGCACGGGGTCGAATATTTGATTTATAAACTTCAGGCCACGATCTAGTTTTTTTGCAATTTTATCATAGGCCTTGTCGCCACCATTTCTTATAATGTCTTCAAGGCTGTCTTGGGCTAGTCGCAGCAGAACCAGTGAGGCTAGAAAAACCATAAGTGCTAGTAGCCAGTTTACTTGCTTTACAAAAACCCATACGAGCAATACCGCCATTGTGCCAAGCGCATTGCCCAGGGCTGTTCCGACCTCTATGCCCAGCCTAGCTTTCAGGCCCTTGTTTTTTGACATCATTCTGCCAATCAGTATTGCGAAGTCCACAGATGTTTTGAGATAGATAATCATACCCACGAGTACGGCTGGCCAACTAAGCTGAAGTGAAATATTTTCAGCAGACAGACTGTTTATAGTTAGTAGCTCTATATATAAAATAACAATTAGTATTGCGCATACCACTATACTGACACTTATTGGTATGACCTGGTTGCGAATAATTTTGTTATTTAATAAATGCATTTGGTCTTTTTATTTGCCAAAAATTTGCCCAAGAGTCTGACCAATTGGGTCAGTTAAGCTTGCCCCAAGACCTGTCACAAACAAGATGCCAAGAAGTACCAGAACAACTCCGGCGAGTTGAATAAAAGCTCTGGTGTTACCAGGAAATTTACTTTCTATAAAGTCAATTGCTCCAGTAAAGTTCCATATTTGTTGAGCGAACATAACTGTTAGTACGCCTACTATTAAAAATGCTAAGCCTAATAATATTGTCATAGCTCTATTATAAATGCTAACCTTGAAAAATTCTATGCTTTAGGCTACAATACTTAGGTATTTTTACGGGCTTGTAGCTCAGCTGGTTAGAGCGCGTCACTGATAATGACGAGGTCGGTGGTTCAAGTCCTCCCAAGCCCACCAAATAAATTTTATAAAAAATTGTAATTAGCCACCCGCATATATGGGGCATTAGCTCATCTGGCTAGAGCGCCTGCTTTGCAAGCAGGAGGTGGTCGGTTCGAGTCCGACATGCTCCACCAAATATGAATCATAAAACACCCAGCAGGGGGTGTTTTTTTGTGCAGACAATTCTTGATGTCAGACCATTAATATTATAAAAAGGGCCATTACGGCCATTAGCAAGTCTTCACCAAGACTTACGAAGCTCATTGGAAGCTTAAACACGCTGCCCAAACAAGCACACATTAGAACCTTTTTGTCGCGAATACCTTTATAAGCCCCAACAGCGTTGACGCTCATTAGCAGTAAAGTGATCCAGGCTACAAAAATAACTTCAAATCTAAATAAAAATGCTAAGCCAAGCGCAATTTCAATAAAGGGGTATACATGAGCGTATATTTTGCTACGCATGGCAATAATGTCATACATGGCATAAGCTTCTGCAAAAGCCCCTAGCTTAGCAGCCTTAAAGCCACCAAAAACCAAGAAGAAACCTGCCATAAAATCAAGCATTAAAGATTGCGAAGAGTAGTCTGTGGTTATTAGCGCTTTAGCTATAGTGAATACAAATATCAGGCTAAAAATAACAAGCAAAGGTAGGTAGGTTTTTAATTTAAAATGGGTTTTCATACAGTTATATCATAACCTTATTAGATTATTTAGCAACACTCGTCTGCGCTCAGACAACTCTTTTTGGAGGTTTAACAGAGTAAAATAAAACCTCCCCCAGAAATTTCTGAAGGAGGTAGAGAAGCGAGCTGGATTAGGGCATCGCAACGTGCTTCACCATAGGTTTGCCGCCACTTCGGCCTGCAAACACGCAATACTGCTTGGGTATTTCGGCTGTTATTTTCACAATACCGCATTGTCCGTCACTGAAGCCTGGGTCAAAGCCTCTTTCAGCTCCGCACCAAATATTAAATAAGCTGCAGGCATCAACAGAATTTTTAGCGAGTATTGGCATTACTGTGCCATTCCAGCTAACGTAATGAAAGCGGTCGCCCCTTTCTAGGCGGTAAGCAAGACTCTTACTGGCACGTTCTGGGTTGATTTTTCTAGTTCGCCGAGACACTTTTGTGTTCTCCCTAAGACTTGGTTTCTAGCGTGGGGCCAAGATTTCTGCTGGGTTGGTTTTCAAGCTACCTCCATTCTTTTGAGATATTTAACTCTAAATAGATGGCAGTATTGTACCTATTGAGCGGCTACTCTGTCAACTTGCATGACCAACAAATGATATAATACTTTTATGAATGAATATATTAAGGCGTACTCAGCTAAGCCGACTAGCTCAAATGCTATTATCATGCTGCCAGATATTTGGGGTCAAACGGCCTATGCTAATGATACCGCAACGCAGTTTGCAGCCAGGCTTAGCTCGCCTGTTTATATGCTAGATTACTTCTACCAGCTTACCGGGCAGCTCAATAATTTCGACCCACAAGCTGATCAAGCCATCGCCACGGGCTTAATGGCTAAAATGACAGGCCAAGATTTTGTGAATATCTTTAGTAAGGTAGTAGAAGAAATTAGCAGCAGTCAGCCCCAGCTTGAATCGATTTTTATTATCGGCTTTTGTTTTGGCGGGCGCTTGGCTTATTTAAGCGGTCTAAATAGCACGGTCAAAAAGGTAGTATCTTTTTATGGTGCTGGTGGAAATACCCCCGGCTATTATCAAGACAAAACCCCTATTGAAGCACTCTGCGAAGCACGCAAAGAAGATGAAAGTCTTGATGTGTTATCGTTTTATGGCAATAAAGACGGCAGCATTCCAGAAGCTGACAGGCAGCTCACCTCTCAGGCATTTAAAAATGCCAAAATTAACTACACTGAAAAAATTTATGATGCTGGCCACGCTTACTTTCAGCCGGGTAGAGATAGCTATGATGAGCCCTCAGCAGTCGCTTCTTGGCAAGATCTAGATAATTTTGTACAAAAACTCTCTTAGGGTAGCTAATAACTACTAATATAGAATGAGCATTATTGTGAGATTCAGATTGCATATTTAGCTTCAACTAGATACAATATAGATAATATTTTAAAGTAAAGGTAGGGCTGTTTACAGATGGAACATAAAAAGAAGTCAAGTAATTTTAACACGTTTTTATTAGTAGGTCTTGGTGTTATTGTTTTGGCGCTAGCAATAGTCGCCTTTTATTTTTACAGCCAATATCAGAGTATTAAGAAAAATCCAAATCAAGCTGCTCAGGCAGAGACCGAACAGCTCGTTGCTAAAGTAGGAAAGCTCATAGATCTACCAAAAGACGAAACCCCAACAGTCGCAACTGTGCTAGATAAAGAAAAGCTCGCGGGCCAAGCATTTTTTGCAAATGCTGAAAATGGCGATAAGATTTTGATTTATACCAAAGACAAAAAAGCCATTGTGTATAGACCTAGTCAAAATAAGCTAATAAACGTAGGGCCATTTGCAATAGATCAAAAACCACAGATTCAAGTAGCTATTGTTAGCGCCGGTGGAGATACTGCAGCTGTCACAAAGAAGCTAGGCGATAAATTTGCCGGAACGGTCGTAATATCAGATGTCACTGACGCCAAAAATAAAAATAGCGTAAAGCAACTTACTGTTGTCGACGTTTCTGGTCAATACGCTGAATCTGCCAAGCAAATAGCTCAAGAGCTTGGCGGCACTGTTGGTAGCTTGCCTGCCGGAGAAACTGCACCCGCTGGGTCTACGATAGTAGTATTTGTTAAGTAGCTATCGAGGCTTTGGAGCCTATTTTTTGACAGCCACAAAGGCTGCTCTGCACTACTCTGTCAAAATAATAGAATTTTCCCCTTTACACCAGGCAAAAACTTTGGTATATTATCTAGGTTAAACGAATAAAACAAAAGGTGACTATATATGAGTAAAAATAACTTAAACCAAGAGGTGCTACCTAGGTAGTAATATTTTTTACTCATATGTGGTCGCCTCAAAAAAGCAAATTGCTTTGTAGTAGTAGCGGCCCTTTTTGTTTCTTTGACAATTGAATAATGTATAGACACTATTTATTGGTAGTGTTTATACGGGTAAAACAATAAGAGTATCTTTACTGTCTCTATTTTTTAAGTAGTTATTAAATAGAGTAGTATAAAATGAATTGACAATGACAATTTACAGATTGATATCTGCAAATTGCCAGTCTAATTCGCAATTGCAAACAAAAAGTTACTTAAGAGCATATGATGGATGCCTTGACGAACTGTGCCGATAAAGGACGTAGAAGGCTGCGAAAAGCCTCGGGGAGCTGTCAATCAAGCTTTGATCCGGGGATATCCGAATGGGGAAACCCAG
>JBAXNA010000044.1:0-4857 GCA_037133995.1 Candidatus Saccharimonadota bacterium | reverse complement strand
ATCTAATAAACAAACCCCGCGGCCGTAGTAGTTTTAGTATGGTGGCTCAAATGCGTCGACTCAGTGGCATTAAGAAAGTAGGGCACGCTGGCACTCTAGACCCAGAAGCCGAAGGTCTTTTGATTGTCTTGGTGGGCAAAGACTACACTCGTCTGTCTGAGAGCTATCTCAAGCTTGATAAGACCTACGAATTTAGCCTAAAACTAGGTGAAAATTCAGATACAGGCGACCAAGAAGGTGAAAAAATAGCCATATCTGACGCCGTACCCACCAAAAAGGCTATTCTAGAATCACTAGAGGGCTTCAGAGGAGTTATTGAGCAGGTGCCGCCCAAGTACAGTGCTATAAAAATAGATGGTGTCAGGGCCTATAAGAGAGCCAGAAGGGGTGAAGAGGTAGAGATCAAGCCTAGAAAAGTCACAATAGATAAGCTAGAACTACTCGAATATAGCTATCCAGAGCTGAGGCTGCGAGCCGATGTCAGCAGCGGCACCTATATTCGCACGTTAGGTGAAGATCTTGGTAAAAAACTAGCAACAGGGGCCTATTGCACCCAGATAGTTCGCACTTCAATAGGGAAAGACCTGCTTAAAAACGCAATATCGCTTGATTAAGTTAAACTTATCTGCTACTATAGTCTAATCATATGTTAGCAAAAACTACTAAGAAAAAAGTAATAACTACTCATTCTCAGCACGAGAAGGACACTGGATCAGCCGAGGTACAGATAGCTTTGTTTACTGAAAAAATAAACGAGCTTACTCTGCACCTTAAAGAGCACAAAAAAGACAATCACAGTCGTCGTGGTCTTCTTGCTATGGTAAGCAAGAGACGTCGTCTACTTGACTATCTCCAGAAGAAATCTCCAGAACGCTACTCTGCAGTAGTCAAAAAACTCAAACTTAGACGCTAGTTTTTGCTAGTACTGATAGCACGTACGCATATTAATAAAACGAATAAATAAGATACCCTTGAGATTGGTAATAGAGTTGTTTGATCACAATACTTGTTCATTTGCTAGGCAGCTGCCAGGCAACCAGCACAGTATATACTGTGATTGTATAACCCTCTAACTAACTCACGAATAAAAGGCTATCTAGAAAGATACAAGGTAATATATGAAAATAATTCACCCTTTTGACGGCAAGCAAATAAAATTAGAAACCGAATTTGCAGGTAAAAAACTAACAATCGAAACAGGTCAGCTGGCTTTTAGAGCCGACGGTGCTGTGACCGTGCAGTATGGCGATACAGTATTGCTAGCTACTGCTGTAGTAGCCCCTCAGGCCAGAGAAGAAACAGACTTTTTTCCACTACTCATAGACTATGAAGAGCGAATGTACGCCAGTGGTAAGATTTCTGGTAGTCGATTTATGAAGCGAGAAGGCCGCCCTTCAGACCAAGCCGTACTCACTAGTAGACTTATAGACAGACCAATAAGACCACTTTTTCCAAAAGGTTTTCGCAACGATGTACAGGTAATGGTAACAGTCTTGAGCGCAGATCTTGAGCACGAGCCAGACACCCTGGCGGTAATAGCTGCAAGTACTGCACTAATGCTTACTGGAGCGCCTTTTGACGGCCCAGTAGCCGCTGTGCGTATTGGCCAAATAGATGGCAAGCTAGTAGTGAACCCAACTGTCACAGAGCAAGAAAACAGCAATCTAAACCTAACAGTAGCCGGCACCAAAGACGCCATTATGATGGTAGAGTGCGCTGCTCAAGAGGCCAAAGAAGACACTCTCACTGAGGCTCTAGAACTAGCCCTAAAAAGCTGGCAGCCAGTTATTGCTCTGCAAGAAGAGCTAGCCAAAAAAATGGCCGTAAAGCCACTAGAGTTTGAGCTTTTTACACCTAACGCCGAAGCTTATGAAGCAGTCAAAAAAGGTCTTGAAAAACAACTTGGCGAACGCGTAAGGCACGAAAACAAGCAGGCTCGCCATGAAGCTATTGCTGAGCTCGAAACCCAAGCTTTGCAAGACTTTGGAACATTGCCAAGCGATGTAGTAGCCGACGACAAGGTGCGTTTTAGTCATGCCGACATCAAGCTGGCTTTTGAAAAACTAATAAACACCGAGATTCGCAGAGCTATTTTTGAAGATAAAAAACGCCCAGACAACAGAGAAACAACACAGGTAAGACCTATTTCTGGTGCTGCAGGTATTTTGCCTCGCACCCACGGTAGCGCAGTTTTTACTCGTGGCACTACTCAAGCTCTTACTCTCACAACTCTTGGTTCAATCTCAGACGCTCAGCTAATAGACACTATGGAACAAGACACCACTAAGCGCTATATGCATCATTACAATTTTCCACCCTATAGTACTGGCGAAGCTAAGCCAGTTAGATCTGTTGGTAGACGCGAAGTAGGCCACGGCTATTTGGCCGAAAAAGCCCTAGTGCCAGTGATACCAGAAGTAGAAGATTTTCCTTATACCATTAGAGTTGTCTCAGAGCTACTAAGTAGCGCCGGCTCAACATCAATGGCCAGTGTCTGCGGTAGCACCATGAGCCTTATGGATGCTGGCGTACCTATTAGTGCACCAGTGGCTGGTATCGCAATGGGGCTAATGATAGATCACGAAAATCCTGAAAACTACGTTATTCTCTCAGACATTCAAGACGCCGAAGACTACGCTGGTGATATGGATTTCAAGGTAGCTGGTACCAAAGACGGCATCACTGCCTTGCAAATGGACATCAAGGTAAAGGGTATCTCACCAAGCATTATGTCGCTTGCTCTAGAACAGGCCAAAGACTCTCGAATGCACATTATGGAAAAAATGCTTGAAGTAATAGCTGAGCCAAAGCCAGAAGTGAGCCAGTATGCGCCTCGTATCACCAAGCTTACAATCAACCCTGAAAAAATCAGAGAAGTTATTGGTAAAGGTGGCGAAACTATTCAGAAAATCACCGCCGAGACAGGTGTAGAGATTGATATTGAAGACTCTGGGCTAATACTTATTTATTCAGAAGACCAGGCTAAAGCAGATGCTGCTAAAGAGTGGATAGAGTCAATCACAGCTGAGGCCGAAATAGGCAAGACCTATAACGGCAAGGTGATAAGAGTTATGGACTTCGGAGCTTTTGTAGAAATAATGCCCGGCAAAGAAGGCCTAGTACATGTAAGCCAGTTTTCAGATGCCCGAGTTGAAAACGTTCATGACGTTGTCAGCGAAGGTGATGAGTTTAGAGTTAAGCTCACTGAGATTGACGACAGAGGACGACTCAATCTTTCTAAAAAACTAGCCGACAAATAACAACACTCTAGCCGTGTCCCAAAATTTTTGGGGCATCACTGGGGATTTGAAATGACAAAACGACAAAAAAAAGCTAAGTTAGAGCTTATTGCCCAAGAAATAGTCTCACGCAAGTGTGGCCTGCAAATAGCTCTTGACTGCCAGAACCCCGTACCTGGCAATGGCAACCCTCAGGCTCAGCTAATGTTCGTGGGCGAGGCACCAGGTGCCAAAGAAGATTTGCTAGGTCAGCCTTTTGTAGGTGCCAGCGGTAAGTTTTTAGACGAAATGCTCGAAAGCATTGGCCTAAGTAGAGAAGAAGTTTTTGTCACAAATATAGTTAAATTTCGGCCACCTAAAAATCGCGACCCCAACGCACATGAGATAGAAGTTTGCTTGCCATACTTGCTCTCACAAATAGAGGTAGTGGAGCCACGCTTGGTGGTTTTGCTTGGTAGACATAGCATGAACGTATTTTTGCCAGATCAAAAAATATCTGAGGCTCACGGTAAAATATTTATTAAACCAAAAATAACCTTTCTACCCCTATATCACCCGGCCGCAGCCCTGTATAATGGTAAGCTACGCAGTACACTCAAGGCAGACTTTGCTCAAATACCCAAGATTTTAGAACAGCTTTAGAACTTAACATCACAAAATAACATCGTGCCATTTCGATTGCGCTAGAGAACAATAAACCAACCCTTCTAGCTTAGCCGAAATGACATCTGTCATTATTATTAACCGTTGCACGTAATTTTTACTGCAAACAAAAAAGGAGAAATCATTACAAAATAATGGATTCAAACAATAAAAAACAATTTAATAGCCGACCCCTAACAGCCCAAGATTTGGGTATGTCTTCTAGCAAGCCTGCTGCTACGCCAGCACCTGCACCAGCACCAGCTGCTAAGCCAGCTGCTGCACCGCCTGCAGCTGCTAGCCAAGCCACAAAGCCACCTACACCCAAGCTTATGCCTGCTGGTACTGCCGCCAAAGCCGCAGCCGCCGCTGCAGCTGCTTCACCTGGCTCAGCAACACCCAAGCTCATGGAGCCAGGTACTTCTCAAAGACCAGCTAGGTCACAAAACGGCCAAAACCAATCTCGAAATAATAACCAAAACCGCCAAGGTGGCGGCAGCGGCCCACGTGGCGTAGGTATGGGTGGAGATAATTTTGCCCAACGGCGTAAGTATGACCGCGGCCCAGCTATATTTTCTGAGGGTAGTTTTAACAGTGAAGGCGGCCCAAAGGCTCAGCCGCAAAAGCCGGCCCCAGTACCAAGTACGGTTGGTATGAGTAAAACCGATGCTGGTAAACTAAAAATTGTGGCTCTAGGGGGACTTGGCGAGATAGGTAAAAACCTGATGGCGCTTGAGTATGAGGATGACATTATTGTAATGGACATTGGCTTTAAGTTTCCGGGCCCCGATACTCCTGGCATCGATTATATTATTCCAGATATTACCTGGCTAGAAGAGCGCAAGCATAAGATTAGAGCTCACTTGATCACTCACGCCCATATGGATCACGTAGGCGGTATTCCTTTTATTCTTCCAAAGCTACCGGCACCTATTTACGCGGCAAATTTTACAGCCAAATTCATAGAGCGTCAGCT
>JBAXNA010000043.1:0-4892 GCA_037133995.1 Candidatus Saccharimonadota bacterium | reverse complement strand
GCCTAAACGGCATCATGACTTTTACCAAAGACCAAGCCCAGCTTGAGGCCGCCAACATTATACCGGCCGGCCGGCTACTACTAGAGACAGATTGCCCGTATTTGAGCCCATCCCCAATGCGCGGCAAACGAAATGAGCCGAGCTTTGTAAAATACACTGGTGAGTTTTTATCTAATCTAAGGGCTGAAGACTACGCTGATATTGCCCGCCAGAGCAGCAATAATGCCAAGGAGCTATTTGCTATATGAGTAGTATCTACCTAGACTACTCTTCGGCCACTCCACTAGACAAAAGTGTAGCTAAAAAAATGCGAATTACAGAAGACATTTTTGCTAATCCCTCTACTATGTATGCTTCTGGCCGAGAAGCCAGCCAGCTATTAGAAAGCTCAAGAAAAAAAATTGCAATGTTTTTTGGCGCCAACACAGACGAGATTATTTTTACAAGCGGAGCAACAGAGTCAAATAACCTGGCAATTTTAGGCTCGGCTCGAAAGGCCAAGCAGGGTAGGATTATATCTATTAAGACTGAACACTCTTCAATACGCGGGCCTGTTATGCAGCTCGGCAAAGAAGGTTTTAGTGTAGACTGGTGCAAAGTAGATAAGGCCGGCCGAGTCAATGTTGCCGACTTTATAAGTCTTCTAAGAAAAGACACTGTTCTTGTGAGTATAAGCTATGCAAACGGCGAAATTGGTACTATCTCGCAAATCGCTAAGCTAGTACAGCAAGTAAGAAAATATGAAAAAGCTAATTCTTGTAAGATTATTTTTCATACAGATGCTAGCTCGGCACTAGCCTTACTCAGCTGTGACGTTAGCCGCCTAGGAGTAGACTTGCTAACAGCCAGCTCAGCCAAAATATATGGCCCTAAAGGAATTGGCTTACTTTATGTAAGAAGAAAAACTCAATTGCAGCAGCTGATGTATGGCGGCAATCAAGAGTCTGGCCTACGGGCCGGAACTGAAAGCTTGCCGCTAGTAGTAGGCTTTGCAAGTGCCGTTGAGCTAATAGCTGCAAATAAAGCGTCTTGCACTGCAAAATACCAGCAATACTATATAAGCTGCATGCACAATCTTGAAGAACTTGATTTTATAGAAAATGGCCACCCCTAGGATCGTCTGTATTCTGTTTTGAGTTTATGTTTTGAGGGCTTAAACGGTGAAGACCTAGTGGCCTATCTAGACGCCCAAGGATTCGAGGTATCAACCGGGGCAGCTTGCGAGGCTAGCAATGATGAGCCTAGCTCGGCTCTTATGGCTATCGGCAGAACTAGGGCCCAGGCTCAGGGCAGCTTACGAATTTCTTTCGGGTTGTCAACCACACCTAAGCAAGTAGATTTACTGCAAAAATGTCTCAAAAAAACCATTTCTGCGTTATTATAGTTGTATGAAAAACTTCTTTATATCACTAGCCGTGATCTTGGCTATTATAGCCGGGCTATTTTTGGCTATTTTTTTTGGTCTAGGTTTTTTCTTGAGCCCCCAGTCAGACCCACTTACTAAAGCAGATGCTATTGTGGTGGTAAGTGGCGGCCAGACTACTACTCGAGCTGAAAAGGGAATTGAGCTATACAAGCAGGGTCTTGCTAAAAATATAATTTTTTCGGGCGCTGCCCTAGACGACGGCCCAAGTAATGCCAGCGCTATGCGTGACCAAGCTATAGAAGCAGGGGTGCCAGCATCTCAGATTCTCACCGATACAGACTCGCAAAATACTTATCAAAATGCCGTAAACTCAAAGCGACTTTTAGAAGATACAAATTCTAAAAATATTATCTTGGTCACAAGCCCCTATCACCAGCGGCGAACCCACGACACATTTACACAGGTTCTTGGGCCTGAATACAGCGTTGAGAATGCTAGTTCTTATGACGATCGCTGGAGTAAGTCTAGCTGGTGGGGAACAACATTTGGTCGCAACATATCGATTAGTGAGCTGCAAAAACTTACCTATATTTATCTAACAGGCAACTACCAATGAAAAAAGTATTTGTAGGGCTTTCTGGCGGAGTAGACAGTGGTGTAGCTGCTGCATTACTTATAAAACAAGGCTATGAAGTGCATGGCGTATATATGAAGAACTGGAGTAAAGACATTGCTGGACATAAGTGCCCCTGGCAAGAAGATCTAGCGAGCGCTAGAAGTGTGGCGGCACATTTGGGCGTGCCATTTGAGGTTTATGATTTTGAAAAAGAATATTTTGAAGAAGTCACCCAGTACATGGTGAGTACTTATAAAAGTGGATTAACCCCTAACCCAGATGTAATGTGTAATCAAAAAATAAAATTTGATACCTTTTATAACAAGTGCTTAGAAAATGGTGCTAGTCTAGTTGCTACTGGGCACTACGCAACAATGCAAGATGGCTGTCTAAAAGTAGCCCTAGACACCACTAAAGACCAAACATATTTTTTGTATCGTATGAATCCGGCTATTGCTAAGAATATTTTGTTTCCACTGGGCGGTATTGAAAAAACCAAAGTAAGACAGCTGGCTCATGAATACGGCCTGCCAAACCATAATAGAGCAGACAGCCAGGGACTTTGTTTTGTGGGTAATGTAGCTATGCGAGATTTTTTAGGTGAGTTTATCAAGCCTAAGCTAGGCGACATCTTAGATGACCAGGGTAGCAAGCTTGGTGAGCATAATGGCGCATTTGCTTTTACTATTGGCCAGAGACACGGCTTGGGTTTGGGTGGTGGCCAGCCTTACTTTGTCTATCAAATAGATGCCAAAAATAACATTGTCAGAGTAGTAACAGACGAAAACTCACCTTTGCTCAACAGCTCAAAATTTGAAATAAACGATACTGTATGGTGGTCTAAGCCGCAGCTACAAAAAACCTATGAAGTGAGGGTGCGCTACAGAAGCAAGCTTGAGCCTGCAAAAATAGTTGCTATTAAAGATAATCAATACGCCGTTGAGCTAGAAAAACCAGAAAGAGCCATTAGCCCTGGTCAGTCTGCAGTGTTTTATGATGGCGAAGTAGTGATGGGCGGCGGAATAATCTGCTAGCATACAAAATGGCTATGCTTTGGTATAATGCTAGTATATGACTCTCACTGAAAACAACCCAAGTATTCCCCTAAATACAGATAATACAAAAGAATTATTACAGGCCGATCTGGTGGCCATTAAACAAGAAAATAATACCGAGCCATTGACTGTTGATAGTATTAAGGGCCCAGAGACAGAAACAGACCAAGAGATACAGCGGGCCATGGCGCACTATAGCAAAGAGGTCTTGGGTGGTATTGATTCTCTATCTGAATCAACAGAAATATATTCAAGGCTTCAAGACACCTTACAAAAAAGTATTAAGGAAATGACTAGGCAGGTAATAGGTAACCACCGTGAGAGTGACCAAGTAGACAGAATGGCGGTAGAAACAGCTCAAGCCGTTGAACAAGCTTTTCGAGAAAGTAAGTCTAAGACAGACCGGGTTGTAAAAAATATTGGCGATAAATCTTCTAAAAACGGCGACTATCAAGAATATAGGAGCTCACTTGAGACAGACTTTCTAGCTCTTGAGCAAGCTAAGCCGAGTCAAGACATGGCTAGCATGGCAAATGATGTATCTGAAAAGCTGGGTAGTCTAAAGACCAAAACTGGCAACAGCCATACCGAGATAGACCAAATAATATCAAGTCTTGCCAATAAAATAAATGAAAGCTTGCTAGTTTTTAATAACACTCAGTATGCCAGAAGTGGCCAAGAGGCGAGTAGTGCAGTGAACGCCCTTAGAAGAGGAGTAGATGAGGCAATGAGAGTAATTGCTGCCAACAAGCTAGCCTACCGAACCCAGGCTCTAGATAACGAAAATAGAATTGCAATAATGCAAAACGATGGTGCTAGGCTAGCTAAAGAAATCGCCGAAAAATAGTAGTACCAGCTTATTTGCAGCAAAAAGTTTGGCTATGGTCCTCAAAAAGATGTATAATAAGCATAAGTATTAAATTAATAAACAAGCAATCATCAGAGGAGAAAAAATGGACCTAAGAAAACCACCAGAAATAATCGAGCCCCAAAATACTGCCAGTGCACCACAACCACCAGAGCCAATGGAGCCTATAGCCTCACAAGACCCAATAGACGCTATGCCTGACTCTATTGCTATGCCACCAAGCTCAGGTGGTGGAGCTAGTAAAATATGGATAATTATTGCTATCTTAGCTATTTTGGCACTTATAGGCGTTGGAGCATACGCCTATATGCAGATGAGCTCAAAAAAATCTGAAGTATCTAATCTTAACGCCGAATTGTCTACTAGCAAAGAGCAAGTAGCTACACTGCAGTCTGCAGCAGAAGCTACTACCATCTTAAAAATATCTGAGTTTGGTGTACAAATGCCAAAACCAACAGATGCCAAAGAGATTTTTTATTATGTTCCTAATACTGTAGCTAGTACTACAACCCCAGCTACCACAACCCCAGCCGCAACAACTACAGCCGCCACAACAGCGGCGACAGTGACTGCTAGTGTGGCTTATTTTAGCTCACCAGCCCTTCAGTCGCTTTCTGCAATCAACCCAAGTACGCCAGCAGTTTTGAATTCTTGTGGTTTAAACAGCTCACCGCTAGGTACAATTACAAAGTATGAAGCCGGTTCTTTAGTTAAGGGCGTAAAGATTGAAGAGGTCAAAGACACAGATGTACTAATAGTCAAAAAGCAAGATGTTGCCTACTACGTATACAACGCACCAGCTACCCAGTGCTCAACAGTCAAGATTGTACAAGAGCTTCAAGCCAAGCAAGCTAAGTCACTTCAAGAATCATTTAAAAATATTACAGCTAGTAAGTAGCTAGGCATGAAAGACACCAATCAACACAACGAGCCAGTCACAAACAAGATGTTTGATAAAAACACCACCAATAAAACCTGGAAAACTAC
>JBAXNA010000042.1:0-4905 GCA_037133995.1 Candidatus Saccharimonadota bacterium | reverse complement strand
TGCAATACGTAAGAGTTTTTATTGCCAACCATAAAAGGTGGAACCTCAAGCGTGTCGGCGTGCCCCTCAAGAGTCTCTATGGGGCTACCAGCTGCTATTAGGCCGAGTATTGGTAGATTGATGCCAGGCTTGCTCATCTGCTCTTGCAGCTCTTCTACGGGCATTAGCGAGCGTGCTGAATTATTACCTTTTACCAGCAGGCCCTTAGTCACTAGCGTGTCTATGTGCTGTGCTACGGTAGCTACAGAGTTTAGTTTTAGCCCGTTTGCTATTTCACGGTAGCTAGGGGAGTAGCCTCTCTGCTCAATAAAAGTAGAGATATAGTCTAGGGTCTTTCGTTGTTTTTTTGTGAGGGCTTGTTTCATGTTTTGTCTCCTAATTAACTTATGCTCAATTATAACGAACAGTATACGAACATGTCAACACTATTTTATATAAGAAATTATACAAAACTTATTTTTCTAGATCGCTAGCGCCTTGTAAGCTGGTTCTTTATAACAAGTCTTCTTGATAGGCCTATCTCGTAGGCCCATTTGCCATATAAGTGTCCATATATTTGAGATTATGAATATTTTCTAACCTGATAATAAAATAAAATAAGGTTAGGGCTATTGACTTTGAAAATGCCTAGACGTAATCTAGGTTGCATAGGTAATAATTAAAAGGAGGAGATTTTAAATGACATTCGAACAAGTTAATTCAAAAGGTCAAACATATTATTTACACGAGCGAGAAGTTACCCTTAAGGGTGGCCGACTACAAACTATTTACTTCTTCGCAAAAGAAGTAAAAGATGGTGCTATTGACGCACTTCCAGAAGGCTACTTGGTTATCGAAAATACACGAACCGGCCTACCTATCTTGAAAAAAGACAGATAGTCTAGATACAGTAGCACTTAGCTACAAGCAAAAAAGCACCAACGCAAGAAGGTGCTTTTTGCGTATCAAGATAATTTGCGGTATTATACCAGCTGGTAATTATTAAGTGCTTTAGCTTGAAAAATCTGTCACTTTACTTGATAATTGTATCAAGGGCCTGTAGCTCAGGGGTTAGAGCAGTCGGCTCATAACTGATTGGTCGTTGGTTCAAATCCAACCAGGCCCACCATAAAAACTCCTGTCTGAAAAACCGATTACATCGTGTTATTTCAGAAGCGTCGCCTTCATGGCACGCCTCTGGAACAGAGAGGAGTTTTTATGTGGCCCAAAACTGCTTCTTTTTGTCACACTATGAAATAGGTGCAAAAGAAAGGTGGTAGGGTTACTTCTTGTGACTAACTAATTTTGAGTTGTTATAGTGTAGTGATGTATTTTGTTTACGTAATTCAATCTGAACTTAATAAAAAACTCTACGTAGGTTTTAGCCAAAATCCAAAGCAGAGACTCGAAACTCACAATTCTGGCGGAAATGTCTCGACAAAGTCAGCTAGACCCTGGATTCTTATCTATATTGAAGGTTATCGTGATAAAACCGACGCCATGGATAGAGAAAAATTTCTCAAGACTGGTTCTGGAAAATTATTTATCAAAAAACAATTAAAACATTTTTTTCTATGAAATCTCAAAGAAGCCATCAAGGCTTCTTTTTGTTATACTAAGCGAATGAAAGCAATGCAGATATCGAAATTGAGCGTTAGCCAGTTATTTGATCAAATGAAGTCAAGATTGTCAGCTGTACCAGAACTCGAAACAGCTCTTCAGCAGGCTGTAGGAAATATAAACGCCGCTTTCGATAACTACTCAGAATATGTGCAAGTAATTGAGAGGATGACTCGGCTAACTGAGACTGAACGAAAAATAATCCAGAACGCCAAACGAGTATTGGAAACACAAAAAGGTAGTGTTGGCAGTGCATCAAAGGTAAGTGCTTCCGATATTCTTAATGAACTTGGAGACAGAAAAGTACTACTTACAGAAATCGTCCTGCAGTCTACTGACGTTGATTCACAGTACTACGGTGCGGCAATGAACGAGCTTGTTGTAAGAATGGAGCGTGGACATCAATTAAAGCTTAGTGGTAAAAAGTTTGTCGATGGTGACCCTGAATCGAGCAAAGTTATTTGGGGCCATACTCTTATTGCCGGCGAGACAGCGATGTTAAACTTTGTTATTTGTCATTATCTGGAAAGATACTTTGCCGTTGCATTGACCGATAAGGGGCTGAAGTTGGCTCAAGAGAAAGATTTCTTTTTGAATGCGATGATTGATGTAATAATTATTGATCATTTAAGCGCACACTCTCAGTTCGGGGATATTTTTGATCTTTGGTCTCGGTCAAAAGATCAGGGCGGACTTGGTTGGATAGTTCATGACCGACTAAATACGTATCAATCGATGTAGTTCAAATCAAATATGCTGCTGTGCCACATTCTGTAGTTTTATTCACTGATAGAATTCAAACAAGCCTTTCTTAGTTGAGTTCCAAATCTTAGAAAGTAACCTCATTACTAAGGTCTTTTGTGCTACAGTTATAGTAAATTATGAAAATAATAATTGTTGATAACGGCAGTAAGCACATAAAGGCTATTGAAAAAATATGCCAAAAACATGGTCGCACAGAAGTGCTAAGTTTTGATAACCTAGAGCAGGTAGTAGATAGCAAAAATACTATATTAGTGCTTTCTGGTGGCCATATCTACCCCGTTAAATACAATCACAAGTTATACGCCAAAGAAATGGCCCTAATCAAAAACTCAAAAATGCCCATCATTGGTATTTGCCTAGGCTTTGAGCTTATTGCTGAATGCTATGGCGCCAATCTAAAACTGAGAAAAAGACGGCTTCACAGACTGGTAAGAATACATAAGACTCACCAAGACCCAGCTATTGCAGGGCTAGAAAGTGTATTGACCTACCAGGCCCACCGCTGGATGCTAGAGTCTGTTGAGTCACCGTTACTAGAGCTCGCTAGGTCTAAAAGTGAAGTTGAGATTTTTAGGCATATTACTAAGCCAATATACGCCATGCAGTTTCATCCAGAGGTAAGTATTGGTAGAAACAACGGCAGAAAAATACTAGATGGAATTATTGCCCATCTTGCAGCTTAGGCCCAGCAGTATTGAAATGCACTACGATATTATTTGTGCTTAGCTTTTTACTACTTACGGCGCCTAAGATCTATTTGGTGCTGTAAAAAGGCTGTTTGACTAACAGTACCTTTGCCCGGGTTATTAAAACCTAATGGTTTTTTTGAACCCAGCATTTATTTTGTCACACTATGAAATAGCTGCAAAAGGTGGTGGGGTTACTCCTTGCGCTTAATAGACCCAGAAGGTCTTTTAAGATATGATATAAAATATGAAAGATTATTCCATAGAATGTGCAAAAGATTATAAGAGTAATGAAGCCAACGAAGTTCTGATTGCTGAGCTGAAGTCATTAAAATCTAACTTGGCTCGCGAGGGTAAAACATTTAGTCAAGTACTGCTGGTAGACGATACCACCTTTACTGACAAGTCATACGATTTAAACAATGCAGTAAGCTGGCTAGATAGTGCTGGGCTTCAACCCGAAGTGGTTTTTCGAGAATCACAACTTAAGGATGCTTGCGATGAAGTTTTGAAAATAATTGATTTTGACAAGCTGGACCCAATGTTAGCTGAGCAATTGCAAGGTGACAAAAAGTATCACAACCCATCTCTTTACTTGGCTGCATGGTATTTAGTTCGACTTGGGCGTTTAAAGCACGATCAGTGCAGCGAAGATGGCTGTGCGAATAATTTGATAAACATTTTACCAACTAGTTTTGAGCAGGACGATGGCGATGCATTAGAAATAGTCAAAGCGACTCCATATTCAGAAGCTGCACCCAAAGTTGAGAATCGTTTTGTCTAAGATAGTTAGTTCAAATCAAAAACGGCACTGGGCCACATCCTGCTATTGCATCATTTGATCAATTAAACTAAGACTTTCTTGATTTGGTCCCAAATCTCAATAGAAAGGCCCACCATTGTAATCATTTACTAACACAAAAGACCCGCAAGGGTCTTTTGTGTTAGTATATTGGATATATGCCAGAGATTATTACGCCCCATACTTCTCACCCCGAAAGACCGCTACCTTCAAGCCAGGTATTTATTTCAGCCGATCAAGTTCTGACAGAAAAAGCACCTACGATTGTCGCTGCAGCTACATTTGGAATTAGAGATGTGGTGGAGCTAATGAAGTCACCACTTGAGGTTACCAATGTCGGTGATAAGTGGGGTGAAGGTGAATATGAAAGTACAGAGTGGTTTACTTCTAGGGCAAGAATTACAGGCCATGGTGCTAGATATGAGAATAAGTTGCTATGGGGTGCTCTGCACCGTGACCTTCAAGCCGACCCGCGGCGTGTGTCTGCACCGCACATGGGCTTTATGTTAGTTAAATCTGATATTACTGCAGTTGGGCCAGATGGAAATTTAATGAATTTTATATTTGGGGCCACAGATACAAATTTAGGCCAGAGCGTGCAGTCTATTTTTCAGTTTATAATTGCAAAGCCAGAACTGAGTGTAGCGGAAATACATCTTGTTACAAGGCATATCGCTAGGCATGAATTTGGCCACCTGGTTGGGCTTGATGAGCTTACAATTCTTAATAAAGATGAAAGGGGTGGTATATATTTGGGGCACTGCAATAACACCTGCACAATGCAACAAGTGGCTTCGGTTGTAGAAGCGGTAGATCTTGCCCAAAAGCTAGAGCACAAGGATAATGCTGGATTCTGCAACGATTGCACTAAGGTTTTAAGTGAAAAGTAGCACTAAGATGGCTCGCCAGTAGTATTGCTAGTAGTGGCCGCAGATAGGCTACTTGACGAGCATGGAAATATATATATACTAAACATAAGGTTTATATAGACTAACTAAAAAAGAAATGAGAAAAATTATGACGACGCAAGTATTTACCAAGAATAGACTACTA
>JBAXNA010000041.1:0-5145 GCA_037133995.1 Candidatus Saccharimonadota bacterium | reverse complement strand
GAAACTCGTAGGCCGGTAGAGAAGAGTAGCTCAACAATAGAACGGTCTCTAAGACCCACTATATTGTTTGTGGGTATTGCCTCAAAAAGCCGTATCACTTCTTCTTCATTTAGAAAGCTAACTTGAGGTCTTACGGCTGTAGCCAGCTCTATTTTTTCTGGCGCCAGAGAGTCTATGTCGCGCCGGGCTAGGTATTTCAAAAAGCTGCGCATCGCAATGAGGTGGTAGTTTTGGGTAGCCTTGCCAATAGTGCGCCCATCATGAGACTTGTAGCGGTTGAGCCACTGCCGCCACTTACTTATACTCTCAAGAGTGATTTTTGATACCTCGCAGTCATCTTTGAATTCTATATAGCGGCTTAGATAGAGGCTGTAGTTTTCGATAGTCTTGAGGCTGCGGCCTTTTTCTACTTCTAGGTATTCTAAAAAATCACTGGTGTATTCGCTAAACATAAGTTTATTATCTTACAGCGTCGCACAATTTACAATGCCACTACTGCGTCGTCGTTCCTGTGCAGCTGAGAATAGAGTATAATACGTTGATATGAAGCCAATCAAGCCAAAGCTACCCAAGTGCCTTCCGGTGACTCCTAACGCAAGTGAATTGCTTAGTGATGCCACAACGATTGAGGCAGTCTGCATATCTAAGCAGAGTCTGGTAAATATAGAGAATAATGCACTGAGTGTAAAAGACTCAAAATTTGAGCAGGTGAGAGTACTTAATTCAGAGCTTAAAAATGCCAGTCTTCTTGATGTACATTTTGATAAAAGTGATTTCTCTTCAGTAAAGCTTGCGAGTCTTTCAGCTCATAGAACAGTTTTTTCACACTGCAGACTTAGCGGGCTGCAAATATACGAATCAAATCTTAAAGATGTGACGTTCTTAGATTGCAAGCTAGACCTGTCTAATTTTCGATTTAGTGAGCTAGAGAGAGTGGTGTTTGTTGACTGCGTGTTGAGCGAGGCTGATTTTTCGAACTGCATATTTAGCTCAGTGGTATTTACTCGCTGCGATCTAGTCAAGGCAGATTTCTCACTTGCCACCATAAAGAGTCTCGACCTAAGATCAAGTAATATTGCAGGCCTTAACGGGCTACTAAAGCTAAGTGGAGCTACTATTTCAAATACTCAGCTAATTACTATAGCCCCAAACTTAGCGGCTGAAATAGGCTTGCTGGTGAAGTTAGACTAATTTTGCCCTGCCATAACCCAGCCAGCCCACTGGCTAGCGGAGGCCCCCAGCCTCTATTTATCAGCTTGAATAAAATGCACTTTTAAGGTATAATTACGCTTAAAATGCAAACTAAAAAACTCCAAGATAAATATGATGTAGTGGTTATTGGTGCAGGCCATGCTGGCTGTGAAGCGGCCATAGCAAGCGCCAAAATGGGTGCCAAAACTCTACTAGTAACTGCCAATCTTCAAAAAATGGCAGCCTTGCCATGCAACCCTTCTGTGGGCGGCCCCGGCAAGGGTCATTTGGTGCGCGAAATAGACGCTCTGGGCGGTGTAATGGCCAAAGTAGTAGACGCCAGCGCAATACAACTTAAAGAGCTAAACACTAGTAAGGGCCCAGCGGTGCGAGCCTATAGGGCACAGCTAGATAGAAGCGACTATAACTCAGCGATGTTGTCTCAGCTAAAATCAACCAAAAACTTAGATTTTCTTGAAGACGAAGCCCTGGGTGTAGAATCTAAAGCAAAAAAAGTCTATGCAGTAAAAACCAAGAACCACGGCTTAGTAGCCACCAAGACCGCAGTTGTCTGCTCTGGAACATTTCTTAATGGTGAAATAGTACTTGGCCCAAAAGTCATCAAAAAAGGCGGCAGAATAGACGAAAAATCTAGCCAAGGTCTTTCTGAATCTCTTACTGCACTAGGCCTAAAAAGAGGGCGACTCAAAACAGGCACTCCGCCACGCATCAAAAGAAGTAGTATAGATTTTTCTAAAATGACAGAAGCCCCAGGTACTGCTGGCAAGATTAGCTTCACCCACCCAGACCAAGAACTAATACCACTCGGTAGCCAAGAGCTTTGCTGGCTCACCTATACCAACGACAAAACCCACCAAATGATACTAGAAAACTATGAAAAATCTGGTAATATCTCTGGACTAATCAAAGAAGTGGGTCCTAGAAGCTGCCCCAGCCTTGACCTAAAGGTAAAAAACTTTCCCCAAAAAACCCGCCACCCTATTTTTATTGAGCCAGTAGGAAGACTGGGTAGTGAAGATGGTGAGAGAATGTATTTGCAGGGTTGTAGCACGGCTTTTTCGCCTAAATGGCAAGAAAAGATTATGCGTACAATCGCTGGGCTAGAAAATGCTGAATTTATGGAATACGGCTACGCAGTGCGCTACGATTATTTTTTGCCACACCAGCTCAAGACTAGTCTAGAAACCAAGCCAGTTGCTGGGCTGTTTTTGGCAGGTCAGCTCAATGGCACCACTGGCTATGAAGAAGCCGCCGCACAGGGCTTAATTGCAGGTATCAACGCCAGCTTACTAGCGGCTGGCAAACCAGCCTTTGTTTTAGACCGCGGCGAGGCCTACATCGGCGTTCTTATAGAAGACTTGGTCACCAAGACTCACGTAGAGCCGTACAGAATGTTTACCAGCAGGGCAGAATACCGTCTGCTACTCAGAAATGATAACGCCGACACCAGACTTACCAAAAAAGGCTATATTTTGGGCCTACAAGACCAAGCTAGCCTTGATAGAGTGGAGGCCAAAACAAAGCTTATACAAAGCCAGCTAGAGCTACTCAAAAAAACCAAAGTTAAACTCAAAGGTGAGACAATAAGTGCTCATAGCTGGCTTAAGAGACCAGGCAACTCTATGCAAGACTTGCCCAAGCTATGTGGCATCACTCTAGATACAGAGTATGGCTACAATGTTGAGCTGCTGGCCAAGTATTCTGGGTATTTCGACCGGCAAGATCGCCAGGCTCGCAAGCTTAAAGACAAGCAACACTACAGCCTGCCTAGTTCACTAGATTATGATAATATTTCTGGTCTGCGCAATGAAGCCAAAAAAAGACTGGCTGAGATACAGCCTCAGTCGCTAGCCCAGGCATCACTGGTGCAGGGCGTGACACCGGCTGATCTTAGCATAATAATGGTACATGCTGTAGCTTTGCGCGCAGCAGCCTAAGCCTGTACAATAGTAGAACAAATAACTTCTTAAATGACAAGGAATAACTCTTGGGAATAACAGCTTGGCTCTTAGATTTTGCTCTCAACCTAATAGATAAGATTGGCTACCTCGGATTGGTACTTATTTTGATTGTTGATAATGCTGGCGTGCCCATTCCTTCTGAGGCAACCTTGGCCCTAGCAGGCAACTTGGCTCGCACTGGTCGTTTTAGTATTTTCTTGGTGATATTTCTTGGTGCAACCGCCCAAACCCTAGGAACTTACATAGCTTACCTTATAGGAGAATACGGCGGCGGCCCGCTAGTAAAAAAATATGGTAAATATATTTTTATTAGTGCTCATGACTACGAAAAAGCTGAGGCTTGGTTCGCAAAACGTGGACAGGGAGCAATATTGCTCTCAAGAATTACACCTGTTATTCGTACCTTTGCTGGTTTTGCAGCAGGAACATTCAAAATGGACAAGTGGATTTTTTTGAGAGATAGTTTTTTGGGCTCCCTGGTGTGGACACTGCTTTTTGTGATTATTGGCTACTGGCTAGGAGACTCATGGCGTAGCTACTACAGCTACCTCCACTATATAGACTACCTGGTTATTGCAGTGGTGGTAGTTTTACTGGTAAGATATGTAATCACTAAGCTCAAAAAGACTAGAAAGGTCAAGTAATATGCACGAAATAACCCAGCTACCCAACGGTCTAAAGATAATAACTCGCACCATGACAGATGCCGAAAGCGTAACTGTAAATATTTTTGTTGGGGCCGGTGGCAGGTATGAAGATATGAAGACAGAATATGGGGCATCGCACTTCTTAGAGCACCTTCTCTTTAAGGGCACCCACAAAAGACCATCTGCCAAGCAAATATCAGAAGAGGTTGACTCAGTAGGGGGCTATATCAACGCCTATACCGCAGAAGACCATACTAGCTACTATATAAAGCTACCAAAAAACTACTTTGGCTTGGCTTTTAATATTTTGGCAGACATTGTCACCGATCCACTTTTTGAGCAGGTCGAAATTGACCGCGAGCGAAATGTTATTTTAGAAGAAATGAAAGTCTACAAAGACGACCCGGCCCGCTACGTCTATGACCTAGTTGGTGACTTACTTTGGCCAAATGATAGTTTACGTACAAACGTAATTGGCAATGAGCAAATTATTAGTTCAATGAGCCGCAAAACCATAGTAAACTATTTTCGTGACCTGTACGCTATGAACAACATTGTAGTGTCTGTAGCAGGTAACATTACCCACAAAAAGGTAGTAGAGCTAGCAGAAGAGTTGTTGTCAAAAGTACAATCACAGTCCCAAAGAACATGGGCACCAGTACGTGGTGGCATCTCAAAACAGCGTGTCAGTGTGATGAAGCTAGAAACTAATCAGAGCCACCTTCTACTAGTGGGTAGGGCCCCAGAAATCAACGCTACAGACGAGCCAGCCATGAAGCTACTCAGCACTATTCTGGGCTCTGGTATGAGCTCAAGATTGTTTCTAAACGTTCGAGAAAGCAAAGGTTTAGCTTACACTGTATATATGAGCTACTCTAGCTTTATTGACAGCGGCAAGTTTGAAATATACGCCGGCGTCAACAACGACAAAATAGATGAAGCAATTAGAGCTATCAACGAAGAGTTGCAAAAAATACAACAAGAATTGGTGGGTGAGCGCGAACTTAATAAAGCTAAAGAGCAAGTTCGGGGTCGCTACATAATGGGCCTAGAGGGCAATTCTGCGGTTGCTGATATGCAAGGCACTCAAATGGTTTTGACAGGCAAGGCTTGGGTCTTGCATGAGACTTTGGCGAAAATTGACAAAGTTACGCCAGACGATATTTTGGCCTGTGCCAAGCGCTACTTGTACAAAGATTTGATTCGACTTGCAATGATAGGGCCGTACGACAAAGACAGAATAGAAGATTTCGAAAAAATAATGGAGGAAAAATAATGGAAAAATCACTAATACTAGTTAAGCCAGATGGCCTGCAAAGGGGTTT
>JBAXNA010000040.1:0-5161 GCA_037133995.1 Candidatus Saccharimonadota bacterium | reverse complement strand
AAGGTATAAGTTTTTTTATCTGGGCTTATTTCCCAGCTAGAGGCGAGGTCGCCAGCTATCTGCCTTTTAGAATCTACTTTTGTCAGCCCACTAAAAACCACTGCTGAAACATCTGTAGTTGCGGAATTATCTGGGTAAACTGGGTTAACTCCCTTTACAGATCCGCCGAGGGCTTCAGAGTATATTCCGCCACTTGTAGGAGCCTGGGCTAAATAACTGCTATTTATTTGATCACTTTGCTGAAACAAACCAACAAGACTAAGCCCTACCACAAGTGCCCATAGTAGAAAGACTTCTTTAGAGTTACCTAGTTTTTGCCAGCCACCAAAGACATGTCTTTGTGAATAGTGCAAAAACCATGTACGCCAAACTTTAACACTACGCCTAAAACGGCGACTATTTCTATTTATTTGAAATTGAAAATAAGAAGCCATCTAGCTTTGTGGTACGAGCAACAGGCCTACTAAGCAGGCAACAAAAATTATTGCTAAAACTATAGTTGTAATAAATAACGCCCGTTCGGCTCCTCTTTTAGTACGGTAAAAGCTAGATTCGCCTCCAAATGTAGAGCCAAGTCCACTGCCTTGATTTTGAAGTAGAACAGATATAATAAGCATCACGCTAGAAATAACGGTTACGACTGACAATGTATTTTTCATGAGTTTTTCTCCTTTAGTATAAATAGATCAAAAAAGTAATTAACAAGCCATACTATCACAACTGCTCCGGCTGCTGCTCCCCAAGACTTTATCTGAAAAGCCGGGTAGATGCGGCTGGTTATAAACAGCATAAGTGCATTTACTACCAGAGTAAAAAGGCCTAATGTCAAAACAATTGCTGGCAGACTCAAGATTATTATAAAGGGCCTTATGAGGGCATTGACTAGCCCAAATATTAGACTGGCTATAAGCAGTACTGCCAGTCGATCGCCATAGTCAACACTGCTAAATACCCAGGCTGCGGCAAATAGGCCAATGGCGTTTGCAAGCCAGCTCCATAAAAATCTTTTTAACACATGCCTATTTTACCAGAAAATAGCTTATTTGAGAAGTTTTTGTCTAGCCTTTTAAACCAAGGCTTTCGTCTATAATCCTTGCTTTTGCTGGCCCTACTACTTTGGCAATTTCAGCCCTAGTAGCAATTTTTATTCCCCTAACGCTGCCAAAAGCATCTACTAGTTTTTTTCTCGCAACAGGACCAATACCATTAATGCTGTCTAGTTCTGATTTTTGAGTTCTTTTTTTACGAACAATAGTGTGGTAGCTGACTGCAAAACGATGCGCTTCATCTCTAATGCGCTGAACGAGATGAAGTACCGGTAGCTTGTCATCAAAATTAAAACTCAAATACTCCTCTTGAGGCCGGGTACTGTTATCATCTGTCATGACTGGCCTGGTGCTAGATTTTTGAATTATAGTCTCATAGCGTTTTGCCAGTCCAACAATAGGTATATTTATTTTGAGATCATTAAGAACTACAAGTGCTGAACTAAGCTGGCCCTTACCACCATCGACTATTATAAGATCTGGCTTAGGCCAAGAGGTATTACGTTTTGAGAACCTTCTAAGTAATGTTTCTTGCATCATTGCAAAATCATTTGGTCCAGGTGTATTCATCTTAAAATGACGGTATTGTTTTTGATCTGGCAGGCCATCTGTAAATACTACCATGCTACTTACTGCATCGCCGCCAGCGAAATTTGATATGTCGTAGCACTCAATTCTTTTTGGAATACCCTTTAGGCCAATTGTGCTGGTTAGTTCGGCCATCGCTTTGTCGAGCGATATGTCAAAAGTCTCCTCTTTGCCAAAAACAATCTTGGTTGAGAGGCCTTTTAGTGCCAAATACTGATTTCTCAGGCCAGCCGCCTGCTCATAGTCTTTAGATTTCGCAAGTTTTTTCATATCCTTTTCTAGGCTGTTCGCTAGATACTCACTTTTACCAGAAAAAACTAGCATTAATTTACGAATATTACTTTTGTACTGAGCCCTAGAAATATCTGGAGCTGGCAATACCCCTATCTGATAATCAAGCTTACTTTGGTAGGACGATGCGGGCTTTGAATAGTACGGAAAAATTCTTCGCAAATACCTCAAAGCTTGCCGTACTTGATAGCCCGCAACAAAAGGCCCAAAGTAACGGGCTTTGTCGTCAGTTGGTCTTCGCACCAAAGTGACTATAGGAAAATCTTCTTGGGCAGTTACTTTAATATATATAAAATTCTTATCATCTTTTAGATCTACGTTATATATCGGTTTATGGCGTTTTATGTATTCAGCTTCTAAAAATAAGGCCTCAATCTCCGAGCTGGCCACTATCCATTCGACTGAATGAATATTTTTGACAAGTAGTGGGGTTTTGTAGTCGCGGTGATTTTTCTGAAAATATGAGCTGACTCGCCTTTTTAGTATTGAGGCCTTACCAATGTATATAATCTTGCCAGCTTCATTATAGAAAAAATACACTCCTGGTGAAGTAGGTAGTGTTGTAAGTTTATTTTTTAGATTAGTATTCATAATTATTGATTATACCTCAACCCTACTATCCTAGGTAATTTAACACTTGATTTGCTTGATTTATTTATTATTTCTGTTACTATAAGGCTGAATCGTACCTACTTCGCCTTGAGGAGGTGAAATATATGAGCAGCATTAGAGAAATTGTTTTACAGCATTCCAGAAATCCAGAAGATGAAAACGAGATAACCAAGTTACTTCAAGAGTTCATTGATCATGGAAAAAGCACAGCTGAACTTGATATTTCTTCGCTCTCAAGGGCAGATATTATTTCGCTCCGCGAGCCAATAGCAAAGATAGTTGAAAAGCTGAGAAATGAGTACGGTTTTTCGACAGAAGAACTATTCGATATCTCTGAAGCTAACAGCGAAGCCAGCACTCAAGATTTATAAGCTTTACCCCTGCCATATGCAGGGGTTTTTACTTAGCTGGCCTAATGTGTACTAAAGCAATCTTTTTAGATATCTTCCCGTGTGAGACCCGTCTATTTTAGCTATCACCTCTGGGGTGCCTTCACCTACTATTGTGCCGCCGCCGCTGCCGCCTTCTGGGCCAAGGTCAATAACCCAGTCTGCGCACTTAATTACATCTAGGTTGTGTTCAATTATGAGTACGCTATTACCCATAGATACTAGCGCTTGCAAAACTTCTAATAGCTTGCGTACGTCTTCAAAGTGAAGGCCTGTAGTTGGCTCATCTAGAATGTACAGCGTTCTACCAGTTGCTCTACGGCTTAATTCAGAAGCAAGTTTTATTCTTTGAGCTTCACCACCAGAAAGAGTTGTAGCTGGCTGACCAAGCTTGATATAGCCAAGGCCAACACTTCTTAGTGTTTCTAGCTTGCGTGAGATAGACGGAATATTAGCAAAAAACTCGCAAGCTTTATCAACTGTCATATCTAGAACGTCTGATATATTTTTACCTTTGTAGACAATCTCAAGAGCCTCACGGTTATATCTCTTGCCGTGGCAGGTCTCGCAGGTCACATAAACATCTGGCAAAAAATGCATTTCAATTTTGATTATGCCGTCGCCCTTACAGGTCTCGCAGCGGCCACCTTTGACATTAAAACTAAATCTGCCAGAGCTGTAGCCCCGAATCTTAGCTTCTGGAACCATCGCAAAAAGATCCCGAATGTCGCCAAAAGCACCTGTATAAGTAGCTGTGTTACTTCTTGGAGTACGGCCAATTGGGCTTTGATCAATATCAATAACTTTGTCTAGATGCTCTACCCCCTTAATCTCTCTGTATTTACCAACTGGTACCTGGCTACGGTGGTATTCTTGACTAAGCTTACGTGCCAAAATATCGTTTATTAAGCTTGACTTCCCGCTACCAGAAACACCACTCACTACAGTCATTATGCCAAGTGGGATTTTTATATCTACATTTTTCAAATTATGCTCAGTGGCACCAAGCACCTCTAGGTATCGGCCGTCTAGCTTTCGGCGTGACTTAGGGACTTCAATAGATTTTTTACCACTCAAATACTGGCCAGTTAGCGATTTGGCGACCTTTTCGACTTGTGCAGGTGTACCAATTGCAACAACCTCACCGCCATTTTCTCCAGCTAGAGGACCAATATCTACCACGTAGTCTGCGGCTCTAATTGTGTCTTCGTCGTGCTCAACAACTATAACAGTATTGCCAAGATCTCTAAGGTTATTTAAAGTCTCGATTAGCCTGTCGTTATCTCTTTGATGGAGTCCAATAGAAGGCTCGTCTAGAATGTATAGAACACCCATAAGGCTAGAGCCAATTTGAGTAGCAAGTCTAATTCGTTGGGCCTCACCGCCGGCTAGAGTTGTGGCGCTTCTATTTAGAGACAGATAGCTTAAGCCAACGTTGTTCAAAAACTTAAGTCTTGAGTTAATTTCTTTAAGTATCTGCTCAGCGATAATCTTTTCTTGACCCTCTAGTTTTAAATCGCCAAAATAGCCAAGGGCTTGCTCTACAGTTAGCTCGGTAACATCTGCGATTGAATTACCATGCACAGTTACTGCCAAAACTTCTGGCTTGAGTCGCTGGCCTTCACAGCTTTCGCATATTTGCGTCGTCATATACTTTTCTATCTCGCGCTTTACAAAATCACTATCTGTCTCACGGTAGCGACGCTCGAGGTTTGGTATTACGCCTTCAAATTTTGTTTTGTAAGTGCGTCCACCAGGCCCAGGTACGCCTATTTCTTCTTCACCGGTGCCATAATACAAGATTTTTAAATCTTTGGGGGTTAGCGCGCTAAAGGGGTTACTCAAGCTAAATTTATGAGCCTTAGCCACAGACTCTAAGAGTTTTGTATACCAATTAAGTCTCTGGGTTGTTCTGCTCCAGGGCCTAATAGCTCCTTCTACAATACTTAGGCCTTTATTGGGCGCAATTAGATCTGGGTCAACTATTAATAGTGAGCCAAGCCCCATGCATTTAGTGCAGGCACCATGCGGACTATTAAAACTAAAAATTCGTGGCTCAATTTCTGGCAAGGCAAAGTCTGAGTTTGCAGTGGTGTAATGCTCAGAAAACAGCTGCTCTTCATTAGTCTCATAATTCACTACGTTTATTACGCCTTCGCCAAGGTGGAGTGCCGCCTCAACAGACTCAACCAGCCGCTGAGGATTGTCTGAATCAACACTAATTCGATCTATAGC
>JBAXNA010000039.1:0-5325 GCA_037133995.1 Candidatus Saccharimonadota bacterium | reverse complement strand
ATGTTCCACCGCGTGGCTTAGGCCAAAAAAGCCTTCAGTTGTTTTTTGACCACACTGCAAAATATGAGCTACCACTGCTAGAGAGCATGCTCAAAGCCAGTACTATTGAAGGGCTTAGCCCTAAGGCGATAGCGAGCCTAAAGCAGTTTGCTACTATGATTGTTGATTTGCAGGCTCAGGCTCTAGTACTGGTGGTAAGTGATTTTATTGATTTAGTTTTGAAGCGCAGTGGCTATATAGAATATCTTGAAGATGGCAGTATTAGCTCGAGCGAGCGGGTTGAAAACGTTCGTGAGCTTCTTAGTGTGGCCAAGGCCTACAATAGTCTTAGCCTAGAAGAATTTTTGACAGAAATAAGTCTTATTTCAGACCTAGACAATATGCGTGATAGCAATGGGGCGGTAACGCTAATGACCTTGCACTCAGCCAAGGGGCTAGAGTTTAACACAGTATTTATGGTGGGTCTTGAAGAGGGAATTTTTCCACACAGCCGAACTTTTTTTGAGCCCAGCGAACTAGAAGAAGAGCGCCGGCTCTGCTATGTGGGTATGACACGGGCCAAGCAGCAACTCTACATGCTTAGTGCTAGTGCCAGGCTTTTGTACGGCAACACTCAGTACAATGTGCCGTCAAGATTTCTGGCAGAAATACCAGCCGGCCTAGTAACTCACTCAGGCTCTAGCCAGCCGCCATCTCACGAATCACTAGCTGCACCAAGCAGTGATTATGACGATGAGCCTTTTGCAGATATAGTGAGGCTTTCACCTGGCGACAAGGTCTCTCACGAGAGCTTTGGCAAGGGTGAGGTGGTAGCCGTAGATGAGCTAGAGGCAGTGATAAGATTTGCAGGCATTGGCCAAAAAACCCTCAACCTTAATTTTGCTAAGGTAAAAAAGATTTAAGCAATTTTAGGAGCTAAAAAGGCCAGTTTTATCTTGACTTGGCATAGCCATAAGCGCTAGAATAGTACTTACGGTCGGTAAAACAAAAACAAAAAGCTTTATAAGATTTTTAATGCTTAAATTGTGAGGCCCAGCCATTTTACCGAAAGCTCGATTTTCAGATATTCATTCAGCTAAAAAAGCAAAGCGACTACCTAGCAAGTCAAAGCCATATACAATCAAGCGCGGGCTGATTGTTAGTGGTCTTATTTTGATTTTTATATTAAGTAGTATTTCATTCTCTAATGACCAGTTTACATCTAGCAATAAGGCAATGGCAGACGGCCAGAACCTGGTTAGTATTTATTATGATGGTCAAAACAAGACCATAGCAACTAGCGCCGAAACAGTAGGCGAAGCTTTGGGCAAAATGGGTATCACCCTTGCAAAAGGTGATGTAGTAGAGCCAGGCTTAGATCAGCCAGTATCGCGCGGAGTCACCAATATCAACGTTTATCGGGCCTTTAGCTATGTAGTAGTAGATGGTACCAAGACTATAACCACCAACTCTGGCTACAGAAGCCCTCGCAAAGTTGTTGAAGAAGCCGGCATAGCAGTTTACCCAGAAGACAACATCACCACAGAACGTGTAGATGACTTTGTGGCCGACGACGCTGTGGGGCAGCGAATTGTTGTTGATCACGCTACACCCGTCACAGTAGTTTTGGCCGGTAAGACTTTTGAGTTTAGAACTCACAAGAATACTGTTGGTGAGCTTTTTGCAGAAAAAGGCCTAGAGATTAAGCCCCAAGACATTGTTAAAACCTCACTAAATGAGCCACTTACGGCCAATATGAAGATTGTTGTTAGCCGTCTAGCTCAAAGAATTGTCAATCAAGAAGAAGCTATTGAGCCAGCAGTAGTACAAACAGTAGACAAGACCAAGCCAGTTGGCTTTAGTGAAGTAGTAGAGCCTGGTAGTGCAGGTAAAAAAATATTGAGCGTTCTGCTCACAGAGCAAGACGGCAGTGTTCAGTCAAGACAAGTACTAGAAGAGAAAGTTGTTGTAGAAGCCAAGCCAAAAGTTATTGTTGTGGGGCCAGCTAGTGTTGGCAACGCTGAAGGTTGGGCTAAGCTAAGATTTTGCGAATCTGGCGGTAACTACCAAAACAAGAAAAACCCAAAATACAGAGGCGCTTATCAGTTTGATTTTTCTACCTGGAACAACTATGGAGGCTACTACGATCCAGCAGATGCCCCACCTGAAGTACAAGATTCCAAGGCATTTGAAACCTACGCTCGAAGAGGCGCCAGCCCCTGGCCACTTTGCGGTAGATTCTTGCGCTAGCACATCGTTTATTTTCTAGAGCAAATATAGGCGTCAAAAATTACCAGTCTCGCTGCTAGACTTGAATCTTGTGGCTTAATACCTGATACTTAGTTGAGTATGTCTAAATCTAAAAAATCTAAATCAACAAGAACCAAAAAGTACCTTGGTCAGCACTGGCTGTTTGACGGCCCTAGTTTGCAGGCCATAATTGAAGCATCTAGTCTCAGCGCAGATGATACGGTTCTAGAAATAGGCCCAGGTCGCGGCCCGCTTACAGAGCTACTTTCGCAGAAAGTAAAAAGAGTAGTGGCAGTCGAAAAAGACTCTGATCTTGTGCCAACTCTCAAGGTGCAGTTTATACTGCAAGAAAATGTTGAAATTATAGAAGCTGATATTTTGAGCTTTGATTTGCGCGAGCTACCCAGCGACTATGTGGTGGTAGCAAATATACCTTACTATCTCACCTCGGCAATAGTTCGCTTACTCATGGAGTCTACAAACCCACCAAAAAAACTTGTCTTATTAATTCAAAAAGAAGTAGCCGAACGAATCTGTTCTGAGCCCGGCCAGATGTCGGTATTGGCGCTAAGTGTTCAGCTGTACGCCAAGGCAGAATACGTCGCAACAGTCACAAGAGATAAGTTTCAGCCACCACCAAAAGTAGACTCAGCTATACTCAGGCTCACCAGGCTCGAAAAGCCGGTGCTCGACGTAGAGCCCCAAAAGTTTATGCAGCTGGTAAAAGCTGGTTTTGGCGAAAAGCGAAAAACAATTAGAAATAGTCTAGCTGGTGGCTTGCGAATAAGTGCCGCAGAGGCAACTCAGCTACTTAACGAAGCAGGTATAGCTGATTCGGCTAGAGCCCAAGAGCTTACATTTGAGCAGTGGAATAGTTTGTATAAAGCACTCTCTAAAAAATATAAATAAATCTATCTAGCAAAGATACGGCTTATGTTAAAATAACAGTATGAAGTTTCGCAATATTACCGCTCGCCACTGGCGGGCTAGCCTCGCAATATTTATAGGCATTGCGCTTTTACTGCTAGCTATTCCTAGAAATAGCCAGGCTTCAACCGATTTTGGCTACAATGTTGCCGCTAGGTATCAAGTCACCAGTGATGCTAATACAAGAGTAGAAGAAGTCTATACTGTCACCAACAATACTAGCAATCGCTATCTGCAGAGCATTGTACTTTCTGTGCCAGTTGATGATGTCAAAAACTTGTCTGTTGAGTACCAAGACGGCACCGCGATACCTTTTACGACCAACAAAAAAGTCTCATCTCAGTCTGGCTATAGCTATGACTATGTCGAAATAAATATTACCTTTCCAAGAAATAATGCTGGTCAAAATACGCGCTGGGGTTTTGTTGTTAGCTATAGCACGGCCAAGCTAGTAGAGACAAAAGGTAGCGCCCACACCGTTACTATTCCTGCAGTGCCGCAAGATGCCAGTGACAAATATTCGGTTGAGCTTTTGGTGCCAGAAAGCTTTGGGAGCATTCATGCCACTGGCCAAGCACCAACTAGGCTAGAAAATCAAAATGGCCAACAGCGCTATGTTTTTAAAGACAAAGAATCACTTAAAAAAACAACTCTCTTGGTTTTTGGTGACAGTACTATATATGAAGTTAATTTTAATTTTCCGCTAGACAACAAATCTAACTTTACCAGTACATTTACAGTGGCCCTGCCGCCCAATACGTCTGGTCAAAAGGTTTTGATACAAAAACTTGACCCCCAGCCAAAATCTACTCGACTAGATGCTGACGGTAATATTTTGGCAGACTATGATGTACCGGCTAGGTCAAAAATAGTAGTTCAGACCAACGTAATTGGAGTAATTAGTTATGTTGACTATGACTTGTCTAAGAGCGGCACCTTAGCCGAAATACCAAAAGACTTGGTTGCTAAATACACCAGCCCTCAGCAGTACTGGGACTCAACTAACCCTGAAATTGTAGCTAAAGCCAACGAGCTAACCAAGGGTAAAAATACCGTGGCCGAGCAAGTGCGGGCAATCAACGACTATGTAGTGAGTACGCTTACTTATAATGATGAAAAAATAAAATATAATGTGCGTCAAGGTGGCCTCAAGGCCTTGCAAGAGCCGAGTAACGCTGTTTGTCTAGAATATTCTGATCTAACAATTAGTCTTTTGCGGGCCGCCAAAATTCCTGCCCGTATGCCTGTTGGCTACGGCTATTCAGGTAATTTAAAAAAGTCTAGCTCTGTGAGCGATTCACTGCACTCTTGGGTGCAGGCCTATGTGCCAAATGTAGGCTGGATGAATCTAGACCCTACCTGGAACGAAAAGTTTAACAGCTTTGGTTCTAGTGACCTAGATCACATGACTTTTTTGCTGTGGGGCGAAAAAGACAATTCACCGGCTCCGATTATGCAAAACGGCCAAGACACTAACTATCAGTATGAAAACACCACAATAGCTTATAAAGACGCCCCGCCAATAATCGCTCAAGACGGAAAGCTAGAGGCCCAAAAATGGCTCATCTTACCATTTTTGGCTATCACCAAGACTGATGTGCAGGCGCCCAGCGGAACTGCCGGCGACAGCTACTCAACTCGCTCAAGGCAGGGCTCGCAGATAGATACCGTTGAGCTAGGCTCACTTGCACCAAGACAAAAGGTATCAAAACTCAAGCTAGTATTGGGCGCCACCGCATTTGGTGGGGCAAGTATCGATTTCGCCCAAGCCGGCACAAACTCAATAATTCTTGATAGCACCAAAATAAGAACTCAGCTTTGGCCAGCCATACTTATCGCCATACTGCTGGCTGGAATTGTCATCTATAAGGTGGTAAGATTTAGTCTCAGAAAGAGCAATCATCAAGTTAGCTCAGCAAAGCTTGTTTCTAGACCAATCCCAACTCAGACTAATTCACCAGAGGAATCATCACAAAATGGCCACAACACCAAAAAATAAATTTTATGTAACCACCTCGATAGCTTATGCCAATGCCAAGCCCCATGTCGGTTACGCCATGGAGCTTTTGCAGGCCGACACTCTGGCTAGGTATTATCGTCAGGCCGGCCAAGATACTTACTTTGTAACAGGTACCGACGAACACGGTCAAAAACTCAAAGAAGCCGCCG
>JBAXNA010000038.1:0-5625 GCA_037133995.1 Candidatus Saccharimonadota bacterium | reverse complement strand
GTGTGGTCAAAAAACAACTGAAGGCTTTTTTGGCCTAAGCCACGCGGTGGAACATTTATAATTCTGTTTAGCGAAACTTGATCATTGGGCTGATAAATAAATCTTAGATGAGCCAAAACATCTTTGACTTCTTTGCGCTCATAGAATCTTACACCGCCAATTATTTGATAAGCCAAGCCATAGCGCAAAAAAGACTCTTCTAGCGAGCGCGACTGGGCGTTGGTTCTGTATAGTACCGCAAAATCATGCAGGCTCAAATGCGAATCTTTAGCTATCATGTCTTGAATTGACTGAACTATAAAACGACCTTCTTCAAGTTCGTTAGCAACTTGAATGATTTTTATTTTTTCGCCCATACCGGCTTCTGTCCATAGAGTTTTTTCAGAGCGAGCTGAGTTTTTAGAAATAACTGCCCCGGCTGCATCTAAAATTGTTTGAGTACTTCTATAATTACGCTCCAGTTTTACAATCTTGGCGTCTGGGTAGTCTTTTTCAAAATTTAGAATATTTTGGTAGTTTGCTCCACGCCAAGAATAAATACTCTGCCAGTCGTCTCCTACAACGCAAATATTTTTGTGTTTTTTGGCTAGCAGCTGAATAAGTCTATACTGGGCGTGATTGGTGTCTTGGTACTCATCTACCATAATATAGTGAAACTGCCGCTGGTATTTTTCGAGCATTTCTGCGTCGTCTTCTAGCATAAGGGTGAGCTTCATAATAAGATCATCAAAATCCATTGCTCCAGCTTTTTGTAGTGCTAGCTGGTATTTTGGGTATATTTCGGCAGCTGTTTCTTGCAGCTTGCCAGTGGCAAAGTTTTTGTATTCGCCAGCACTTATCAGCTCATTTTTGGCACTAGATATTACGTTAGCTACGGCATTTGGGGTTATTTGTTTCTCATCTATATTCATACTTTTTATTATAGATTTGATAAGAGCGTGACTATCACCAGAGTCATAAATCAAAAAATTACTGCTGTAGCCAATATGGCTAGCTTCTCGGCGCAATATTTTGTTGGCGACTGAATGAAAAGTTCCCAAAAAAGACATGTACTGAGTATTGTCTTCATCAAACTTTAATAGCCTGGCCACGCGCCTTCGCATTTCGCCCGCCGCCTTGTTGGTGAAAGTCACCGCTAAGATATTAGCAGGGTCAACTTTTTTTTCTTGCACCAAATAAGCCAAGCGGTGAGTGAGAGTCTTGGTTTTTCCACTACCGGCACCGGCTAGCATTAATACTGGGCCATCTGTAGCCAAAACAGCGGCTCGCTGCTCTTCATTTAGATCTTCTAGAATCTTTAGCATTGTCTTATTGTACACGAGTAAGGCTAAATCTTGTGCTATCAATTGCTTTTTGGTTATTTATATTATATAATAATGCTATCGAGCAGCCGCTTGGTATTAGAGCACTGGGAGAGTTAAGTGAAAAAAGTACCTAAGACAATCAAGGCAATTGTGCTGTTACTGATTGGCGTAGTAGCATTTTTGGCAATCAATAACATGCAGGCATCTGCAGGTGGCAGTGATGGGTCAAACCCTGTTGCAAGTGTCCACATGAGCCAGCTTCGTGAGGTAGCCAGGCAAGTAGCAATTGTAAAAAACACCTACTGTTTGCCGGCTAAGGCCCAACAAAAAGCTCGGGCAAGGTTTGAAAATAACAAAACCCAGCTTGACGCTTTCTTGCAAAACCGTGGCGTGCTGCCTCTTACGCCTAGCTATGATGAGATCAAGCATGGCTATATTGTGCCAGAATTTGGTAGCTGCCCCTAAAAAATAACCCCGCATAGTAGCGACTAATAGTCGTCACTTTGCGGGGTTTTTATCTATCGGTTTTTTACTACTTGTTTTTGGCGCTAGCGATACTTTCGGTAATCACTTTTTGGGCAGCCTGAGCGTCTCCCCAGCCGTTAAAGCTCACACTTACTCCACTCCAGTTGTTTTTCCAGTCTTTGTAGTGAGTATAAAAGTGCTCTATTACTTTTGGAAAGTTCTCGCCTAGATCGCTTAGGTCTTTGATATGGTCTTTGCTAACGTCACTGGCTGCAACACAAATAAGCTTTTCGTCACCTTCGCCGTCATCTATCATATACAAAACACCAATTGGTCTGGCTGGTACGACGGTGCCGTGCGGCACAGACTCGTCTATTATTAGCAGGCCGTCTAGCGGGTCGCCATCGTCACAAAGAGTTTCTGGTACGTAGCCATAGTCAGTAGGGTAGCCCAAGGCTGTGCCGTTTACTCTGTCTAGAAAAAGCCGGCCAGTCTCTTTGTCGTATTCATATTTATTTTTTTCGCCCTTACGAATTTCTATTACTAAGTTTACAATTTTGGGAGCATCTTCGCCGTAGCTGAGTTCTAAAAGTGACATATATATTCCTTACTTACCTTATTGTTATAGGTAGTATTATAGCCGACAAAGCACTTGTCTGCTAGAGGCTAGAGGCTAAACAGCCAGACGAACAATTTTGGCAAATTTTTTGTAATTAAGACTTGCACCACCTACTAGTAGGCCACTAATTCCTTCAATTTCTAGATATGCATTAGAGTTTTCATCATCTACGCTGCCACCATACAAGATGTCGACGGGCTCAGAAGGCTGCTTATGAAAAGTTTGCTTTAGTGTTGAGACGATAAGCTCGACCATTTCTTCTACCTGGTGAGGCTTGGCGTATTTGCCCGTGCCTATTGCCCAGACCGGCTCATAAGCAATAATTATGTTTTCAAGATCGCCGGCCACCACCCCGCTTAGCGCAACATTTAGCTGGTCTAAGACAGTTTGCTTAGCATGACCGTCTTGGCGCTGTATTTCATTTTCGCCAACGCAAACAATGACTTTGAGACTATTTCTAAGCGCCATTTCAACTTTCTGAGATACTACCTCGTCTGTTTCGGCAAAATATTTTCGGCGCTCAGAGTGGCCAACAATAACATAGCCCACCAAATCATTTATCATCTCGGCAGAAATATCGCCGGTATAGGCCCCCTGTTCATACTGGCTAATGTTTTGGGCACCTAGCTTAAAGTACGGTAGAGATTTGAAATTGCTTATCTCACGGTGCATAGCAAAAAGATGTGTGGCTGGCGGGCAAATAACAATCTTTGTGCCCTTAAATCCAGCTAGCTCTTTGTGCAGCCTATTTAGCAGCAGTGAGCCTTCAGCAATTGTGGTGTTCATTTTCCAATTGGCAACTATTATTTTCTGAGAGTGTGATTCCATAAGCTTGATTATACGAGAATTTAGCCTTAAGTACTATGCTTAGTTATTTTACTTCTATGAGTCGCACCGTGTCTGTGCCGCCACCTACGCTGTGATTGCGCCCAAAAGCCTGCACTACCCAGTCACCGTCTAATAAACTTTTTTTGACTTTGAGTTTGTTGATTATTCCAGAACTAATATGTTGTTTTTTTGAAACCAAATAAGACTTACCGCCCCAGACTATAGACATTTGGTTACACACCCGCTGGCTGGGGCTAGCGATAATAATTGGCATTGGCGGCCTAAGAGACGCAATAGACAGCGCAGTGCTACCGGTCAAGGTTTCGGCAAGTATTATTTTTGCCCCCACCTGCTGAGCTAGTGTTATGGCTGCCAAGCTCACGCTTGTTTGAGCCTCATCGCTAGCTATTTTTCCGCTTGCAAATGAGTGGCCAAAAATCTTGCGGGCGTTGGTCACAAAACTTCTGGTTGGACCAATGTCTTCACTAAACTCAACTGGCAAAACCGCACTTTTGACTCTTTTGTCTGGAACAAAGTCTATCTCTAGGCGGTTCTCTAAGAAGTATTGCTCGCTTTTTAGTATTACCCGCTTCATGAGCTCGACCGTCTGCACGGGGTACTGGCCCATTGCAGTCTCGCCAGAAAGCATCACACAACTCACACTCAAGCTCACGGCACTAGCTATATCATTTACCTCAGCCCGGCTAGGCTGGGGGCTACTTATCATGCTCTCTAGCATCTGAGTGGCCATAATAACTGGTTTTTTATGATGGCGAGCGAGCATTATTATTTTTCTACCTATTAGTGGCACGTCTTCGTTGCTTGTCTCTATGGCGAGATCACCACGAGCTATCATCACGGCGTCACTGACTGCAATAATCTCTTCAAGATTACGGGTAGCTACTTGGGTCTCTATCTTGGCAATCACTTTGGCGGGGCTTTTGTGCTTTTGCAAGAGTTCTTTGAGATGCACTATATCGCTCGCCGTTTGTACAAAGCTCAAGGCTACATAGTCAACGTCATTTATATAAGTAAACTCTAGGTCTTTCATGTCTTTTGGCGTCATGATAGATTTAGAATCAAAAACCGTGTCTGGCAAATTAATGCCATGATTGCTAAGCACCTTGCCAGAGTTTTGAATCTCTACTACTACCTTGCCAGTGGTGGTAGACAAGATCTTGGCTTTGATTGTGCCGTCACGCAAAAAAAGCCTATCGCCTTTTTTTACAATGCTTGAAAAATCAAATTGAATTGGCAGGTGATCTGCCTTGCAGTCTTTGTGGTAGCAAAGCTCAACTTTTTGACCAGCCTTAAGCTCTACACCACCTTGAGGCAAGCTACCTAGCCTAATCTTTGGGCCCTGCAAATCTTGAATAATAGCCACTGAGCGATCGAGCTTTTTGGCGGCTTTTCGGGCCTTAGCTATTATTTCTTTGTGCCAGGCGTGAGAGCCATGACTAAAATTTAGTCGTACACCATTCACGCCGGCAGCCAAAAGCTGCTCTAGCTTCTCTTCGCTAGCCGGGCCAATAGTTGCTATTATCTTTGTTTTCTTAAATTTCGAAGAATCAATGCTCATGCTTATTACTATACTTTACAGAGCTACACTTGTGCTAGCTATTTTATTATTTAGCCCATATCTATAACTGTAGCAACTTTTATCTTTTGGTTGGTGCCATTAGAGGCGTACACACCACCAGTAGTGGTTTCGACCACTTTGACTTCTAGACTCTCCTGTGTATTATCTGATTCTGCCGGAATTTCTTTGGCGTTTTGGGAGCTTAGATACATCACCTTACCATTTTTATCGACAAATTTTAGCCAGTCATCATTGTGAGGATTTTCTAAATCGGCAACAATTTCTGGGCGAACAATAATTTTACCTTTTAGATTAGTGCCTTCTAGCAAGTTATGCTCACCTTCTGAGTCTTTAATCTCTGCGCTAGTACGAACATTTTCGCCAGTCACAAGGTAGGCGTGGTTGCTTACTACTTTCTTGTCACCCGGGGCAAAGCCAGGCTCTTCAATAACAATTGGTTCTTCTGTGGCACCTTCTTTGACTGGTGCTGGCCGGCTATCATAGGCCGATTTTGCGTTGGCACCAATGCCTATTATTGCAAGAGCCGCAACTGCCTTCGCAACATCGCGCAGCGAAATGTAGTTTTGGGTTTTATACTTAGCGCCTTCTCTTCTGCCAGCATCACTAAGTGTCAGTCTGTCATAATTATTTCTGTCTTGGCCACCAGCATGTGCGCCAGTACTAAATTCGCTACCCATAAGTCACTCTCCTTAGTTAATTTCTTAAGCTTACTATAGCCGATACTCTATTCACTCGCAAGAGAGCTACAGACAATATTTTGTGATAGTACTCAGAAAATAGCTGCTCACCAAAAAACAATTAGCAAAAAG
>JBAXNA010000037.1:0-5636 GCA_037133995.1 Candidatus Saccharimonadota bacterium | reverse complement strand
CGAAAAGTTATTGTTGGTGTTGTATGTAGCCCAATTTATCCATCTAATTTTGAGGGACTGCAAGACGATAAAGCAATTAACACAGCAATTATGAATGAGTGGCAGAGCCGAATCAATGTTGGCAGGTTGCTAGCGATAGGAATACTCGAACGACTCTAAGATTATTTATACTCCTGGTTAGAACCAGGAGTATTTTTTATTTGCATTATGTCTGTGGTAGGGGGCTAAACCACTAGTATTTAGTACTCAGATGTGCTATAATAGAGCTTAAGTAGGTTTCATTTCATAGTGTTCTCTTGTTTCAAGACGAAAAGTAAGAAAAGAAGGTCGTCCTACCCCAAGATAATTAAACAAGGTTACTACAAGATATATGAAAAAGTTATTTGTTGGCAATCTGCCCTATAGTGTTACTTCAGAGCAGCTTGCTGAAATCTTCGGTGAAAACGCAGAAGTTGTTTCTGCAAATGTTATCACCGACCGTATGAATGGTCGTAGCAAAGGTTTTGGTTTTGTTGAGTTAGCTGAAAGCGCAGATGTAAATACTGTCGTAGAAGCTACCAACGGTAAAGAAATCGATGGCCGTGCTATTACTGTAAGCGAAGCTCGCCCACAGCAGCCACGCGACTAATCTAGTCTAGACTAGATACAAAAACAGACTCTGTTTGTACAAGAGTCTGTTTTTTTGTTGCTTTTTTTATTTTCGAGAGTAACAATAGAATTGTAAGACACATCGCACCTTTCAATTGGGGGATTGATATGACCAGAAGAGATGATCCAAGATATAAAAAAGCCCAGTATAGCGAACCTCATCGCCTTAGCAAGAGCTGCAGTCTAGAAGTAGGCCTAGCCAGCAAAATACGCCACTCGGTTATTGCTTACCTTAACTACAGCACGCTAAGTAAGTCTGAATTTTGCAAAATAACGGGCATGAGTGAGAGCTATGCAGACCAGCTGTTCGAAAAACAGCACTGGGAGCTTACAGAGGCTGTCAGGCTGGCCGGCTTTCTAAAGATGAATATAGAGACCATTATTCACTGGCCTAAGTCTAGACAGTTCTAGAATGACCCACAGGCATACTTTTACGGCCCGTAGGCTATAAATAAGACCTTCCACTTTGAGTGGAGGGTCTTATATTTTTTATAACAACAAGTATTGATTGAGTGAGCAGCAGAGGGCAACAAAACAGTTTTGGCCTAGAACTTATGCGGGCACAAGGTATCCTTTAGCATCATAGATCATGCCGGGGTGAGAATTTTGAATCTTAGGTACTTTTATTTCCACAGTAGTGCCTTCATTTGGCTTTGATATTATATCTATGCTGCCACCTGATTGGTCAAGAATAATACGATCTAGATACAAAGCCAGGCCAACTCCTTCATAGTCGTACTGAAGTACATCTGTTGCTCTGACAAAAGGCATCATGATTTGATCAAGCTTATCTTTGGCAATTCCTAGGCCTCGGTCTTTGACTGAAATAAGAACATATTCGCGTTTATTTTTTATTTCAACGTCAATTACACCGCCGTTTTTGCTAAACTTCACTGCGTTACTCACAGTCGAGCCGATAAGCATAATAAGTGCCTGCTGATCTAGGTCTATAGTGAAATCACTATCAACTTGTTTTTTGATATGCAAATGCTTTAAATCAATATTGGCTTTTTGCTTAGATATAATTTTTGTAAGTATATCTTTGGTGTCGTTACTATTCGCAACACCAGAGGGCTGGTAGTTTGTGAACCTGGCAAGTAGGCTAAAAGAACTCTCCACGCTTGATATCATAGCTAGACCACGGGCAAAATTTTCGACCGATTTATCTTTCTTAAAGCCGGCTGACACGCTTTTTAAAAGCACAATATTTTTATAAAGCCTGTTGGCTGTGGTATTTATAAAATCTATTTTTGTGTCCATAAGGGCTTCTTCGGCCTTAACTAGGCTTTGGCGCTGACTATTAAGATATTTGTTACGCACTAGGCTACGGTAGGCCAGAATTATTAGCACCAAGACTAGTAGTAGCAGTAGTGATTGTATTACTACTGACTCAAGGCCTATATTTATTACCTTAGCTTTTACAAAAATCAGGTTGGACAGAGCAATTAGCAGGCCAGCTATAATTACAGGCGCAAAAACTGCAGGCTTGATACTAGAAATACTTACTTTTGACTTTAGTACGTTTTTGTCTACCTCTGTGACAATGCTTTCTGTGGCGCTACTGCTATTTTCTATAAGCTGCCTGGCGCTATCTCTAATAGACTTGATGCTTTCGGCAATTATACCGGCTTTTTGCTTTGTGATTATACCTGCTGAGAGCAACAGCTCACTACTAAACTGCATAATACCAATAGGGGTATTCAGGTAGTGACTAGTGAGTGCTATAAAATTTTTACCACCCAGCTGAATATTTTTGTATCTCGCTATTTGCTTGTCATATGAGCCAACACTTTTGTATTCACGATACGACTGCAGTGAATAGAGCGCCGCTAGACCCAGTAGTATCAGTAGCAAGAGATATGGTATAGAGGCGGCAACTTCTGGTGGGACTTTCTCGGCTAGCCTTACCAGTGCGTCTAATGCAGCGGCTATGCCGGTGGGAGAGGGCAGTATTATTGGCACATCAATGGTAGGCGTGACCAGAGGGGTGGCTGGAATGCCCACACTAGGTATTATCAGTGTGCTTATTGGCCCATTATCTGGGTTGATAATTGTGCCACCACCGCCGCCACCACCACCACCACCACCACAAGCTATAGTAGAGAGGCTTTGATCAGAGCCATATCCAGTAGCATATGCATTAGTTGCGTAAGCACGGTAGTGGTAAGTAGTACTACAGCTAAGACCAGATATATTTACAGGGTTATTGCCGACTATACCGGCGCCAATGGAGGTAGTATTTCCATAAGACGGAGTAGGGCCGTATTGCAAGCCAGCGTCGCTTATTGAGCCCCCACCATCACTTGTTATTATTGCGCTAGCTGTAGCAGATGTTGCAGTGATGTTGCTTGCAGTAGAGGTTGCTACTACTGGTGCGCTACATACGGCTGGCCCGCCATCTGTTATAGCCCATGCGTAGCTGGTTACGATACTAGCTCTGTCGACTGCGTTGCAGTATTGGCTATTGCCAGCACTAAATACCACTCCAGGCTGCAGGGCTTGAGCGCTCCAGCCGGCCAAAAGCAGATCATAATTATTAGTGGAGAGAGTGACACCATCAAACATGCTTGCCATGTCTGCAACTGATGATACATTCCAGCCACCTATGTTTTGATTGAAGCTAGTAGCAAATCCAAACATCCCGCTCATAGCCGTGACTGCTGAGACGTTCCAGCCACCTATATTTTGATTGAAGCTAGTAGCATAGGCAAACATTGCAGTGGCGTCTATAGCGCCAGACACATCCCAGCCAGAAATGTCTTGATTGAAGCTAGTCGCATAACCAAACATCCCGCTGATATCTGTGACACTACTCGTGTTCCAGCTACCAATATTTTGATTGAAGCTAGAGGCGCCAGAAAACATCCCGCTGGTATCTGTGACACTGCTCAAATCCCAGCTGCTAATGTCTTGATTGAAAGCCGTGTTTGCAAACATGCTACCCATGTTAGTTACGCTAGCGGTGTTCCAGGAGCTAATATCGCCATTAAAATTACTAGTTGCAAAAAGCGAGTTCATATTTGTTACATTGGCAGTGTTCCAGCTGTTTAGATTGGCATTAACAGTTGAAAGCGCAAACATTGACTCCATACTAGTAACTCCAGAGAGGTCTGGCGAATCTGTAGCTAAAACCTGCAAAGAAGTACAGCCCTGATAAGAATGATACATAGAAGACCAGGCAATAGTGCCCCACTGGTCGATACTTAGTATTTTTTGATCATCCAAGGTGGCATTAAAATAAATACTAGGAAAACTTCCCTGAATGCGTATTGTGTAGGTGCCGCTAACTCCAAAGTCGTGGGTTACGTCTCCAGCTATACCAAACTGGTCAAAGGTACCGTCGTTGTCCCAGTCTACGTCATAGCTATATGCGTAAGATGAATTGGTAGGGATAGTGATAGAGGTGGAGTTTGAGGTACCTGGATTGTCGGTTTTCCAGGTGGTGACAAAGTCATCACTCGGTGCGGCTATGGCTGGCCTAGTCAATACAATTACGCAGGCCACTATCGCAACTAAACCCGCCAATATGGCTACTGGCTTACCAATCTCTATAGCTTTACTTTTTATTTTTAATAACATTTTTGTTTTATTTATTACTTTTTATACTAACACCATACTCATATATAGCACAAGCACTTTTTAGGGTCTAATGAGATTGCCAAGTCAAAAACACAGACAAAAAAATCCCCTCACTTTTTTTGAGAGGGAATTTTAATTTATATATGTATTTATTTTGGTTTTATAAAACAAACTGGCGAGCCTTTGTGGGGCGTCGCCAATCTGTTGAAAAGAGCTTTGTTTTTGTTTTGAGTAATTTTAGTGTGCAGCACTACATACATCATATAGCTTAAGCATAAGCCTTGTCAACAGCTTTTTTCAAAGTTTTTTCATGTTTTTTTGATTTTATTAAATTTAGTCGTCGGCCGAGCTGCTATTTAGGCGGTAATGTTTCCTTGTCGAGCGCTAGAGTTTGCAACAATACGACTCATAAGCTGATCTTGGGCAGAGGCAACGTTTTCAGCTTTACCGGCCCACTTAGCAATAGCTCCGTCTTGAACCGCTCTCGAGAAAGAGAAGGTAATAGGCCATGGTTGCTGATCAGCAGAAGCAACGGCAGCAAGATTGGCGGTGGCTTGCTCTGGGCTCTGCCCACCAGATAGAAAGACGATACCAGCAACGTCTTTTGGCACTCGTTTGCTTAAGATATCTAGAGTAGCTTGGCCAACTTCTTGAGGGGTAGACTGATTTGTGGTATCTTTTCCAGCCAGTACCATACTGGTTTTTAAGATTAGGCCAGTTAAATCTACTCTGTAGGCCAGCAGTAGCTCAAAAAGTACTCTGAGAACCAGAGATAGAGTGTCGCCACTGGCTTTTATGGAGTGATTGCCATCAAAAAGCACCTCTGGCTCTACTATTGGCACCATGCCAGCTGACTGCACAATTGCTGCGTAGCGAGCCATGACGTTGAGGTTGGCGTGAATAGCGGTTGGGGTGGGCAAACGAGCAGCCTCGTCGATACTAAAAGCCGAGCGCCACTTGGTGAAGCGGGCACCCATTTTGTAGTACTCATCAAGCCGAGCAGACAGGCCGTCTAGGCCTTCTGTAATGGTCTCACCGGCAAAATTAGGCAAGTCTACAAGGCCACCATCTACCTTAATACCAGGTATAACGAGGTTATTTTCAAGTAGTTTGGTGAACGCGGTGCCATCGTCAGTAGTTTGTCTAATAGTCTCGTCATAAAAAATAACGCCGCTTATATATTGTGCGAACTTAGGCGAAGTGATCAGCATTTGACGATACTGCCGCCTAGTTTCTTCGGTGCAGGGGATATTTAAAGCATCAAAGCGCTTTTTAGCTGATTTATTGCTTTCGTCAGCAGCCAGTAGGCCTTTAGGGGAGGCCATAAGCTGGCTGGCTATTGATTGTAGTGAGGGATTAGACATATTTTTACTCCTTATGCTTAATAATATCACAATCCAATCAGTAGA
>JBAXNA010000036.1:0-5729 GCA_037133995.1 Candidatus Saccharimonadota bacterium | reverse complement strand
GTCTAACTATTAGGTCTTTTAATCATTAGCTCGCGGGCAATATCTTGTTCAATCTCTTTACGAAAGTGTGAATAGTCTGCTGCCTTAGGGTTCTTTTCGGCTCTGCGAACTTCCTCATACAAATATTCGCAAAAGATATAAATTGTGCCATTATTTCTGCTGGCATACTTTTTTATTATCTCGGCCATATCTAATACTTCCTGCAGTCGCTTAACATTCGTTTTATTATTATCAATTATTTGAAAAGCAACATCGCAAAAATTGAGTTGAGAAAAGTCGTCAATTTCTATGGCAGAATGCCCATCCCTCACAATTCCTAGAGATAAGGAGATATCTTGCTCTATCTCTTTGCGGAAATGTGAATAGTCTGCGGCACCTGGGGCTTTTTCTAGGGTACGAATTTCTTCGTACAAGTATTCATAAAAGAAAATAATAGTGCCGTTTTGTTCGTCTACATCTAATATAATTGAAATAGCCACATCAAGAACTACCTCTAGCTGCTTAATATTTGTTTTATCGTTGTCAATTATTTGAAAAGCAACATCGCAAAAATTTAGCTGTGAGAATGTACCAATTTTCATAGCTTTCATCATACACAAAAAAAGAGACAGTTTAAAGACCTGTCTCAGGTCTAGTAGTCTATTTAGAGCCAGGCCCAGTATAGCGACCTAGATCAGTACCGTTGTTGTTTGGGCCATCACCAGAGCCATAATGGTCGTGATTCTTTTTTGCCCAGAATACCCCCGCTTCCAGGTGGCCGTCAGCAATAAGGGTATGTCCGACTCTGTTATTTTTGCCTTGAGCAAAAGTAACAGGCTTACCGTCTATATAGCCGTACTCTATTGCACAAAAAGTACTGTGGTCATAGTGTACGTTTTCGGTAAAGTTATGGCTACCGTGCGGGTCAAAAGGATCTCGCCTGTAGGTAACCTTGCCGCTAGAGTCTATGGAGTAGTGACCATGGCCCGGGCCATCTGGCGCACCAATGCCACCAAAGTAGATATTGCTTGTGCCACTTGAGTCTGTTGATACATAGACGTCGTCTAGGTATCTGCTTGGCACCCCAGCTCTTTGGGCAATACTACGATTTTCATCTTTGCGCTTTTTGTTGGCGGCCTTAACAATCTCTAGGCGATTTTTAAAAGCCTCTGAGGCTTTGTCAAAATCTGCTTTAGCTCTTTTAAAATGAGCTTGAGCCGCTTCGTGAGTTGCCTTAGCTATTTCAAATTCAGCTTTGGCATGATTAAAGATTTCTTTTGCTCTTGCAAAGCCCGGCTTGGCACTTTCGTGACTGGCTCTGGCAGATCTAATTTGGTCTACCAGCTGTCGCCGCCGTGCAACACAGCTTTGGGCTTCGGCCTTATAGCCTTGGCCTTGGTCTGCATATCTTCTGGCTCCAGCCCCATCGCGGCTTGAGTGAGCACTAGAAGCACTTTCAAAAGCCTGCTTCATGTTTTCAAAAGCTCGCTCTTGCTGGCTGTTGAGCTGGTCTATCTGTGGGCCTAGGCTAGACCGCACACTCTCAAAAGCTCGCCAAGAGGCGTCTTGAACTGCATAAGCCCTTTGCTTTTGCTCGTGGGCGTTATTGAGTATATCGCGGGCCCGTGACCTGGCCTGCCAGGCTTGGTCTTGAGCATTATAAGCATCTTGCTTGCGGGTAAACATACTGTCTTGCGCCGCCTGTAGGCGGTCAAGCTCGGCGTCTTTTGCCATTTTTTGGGCCAATCTGTTTGAAGGTACTGGTAATCACACCGGCTGGCGCGATACATTTGTTATACCACCTAAGGTGGTAGTATTCAAGCTCGCAACGTTACCTATCGGTGCCAAAAAAGCCTAAATTCATGCCATGAATACTAAAAAAGGTCTACTATAGTTTTGGCCCAAGCATGGCGTACCCACTGTGACTACTCTGCACTAAATTTCTTATGGCTATTGTAAGCCAGTGCTCATGAGGTATACTACTAGGTATAAAAGCAAAATACCTAAACAAAGGAACAAATTATGCCAGAGCCAAGCAAGCCCACCAAACCAGAGCAAGTGTCACGACCACAACCACAGCCTCAGCCAGCAGAAAAAACAGCTCAAAAAACTAACACCCTCTCGATAGTTGGTTTGGTGATGTCACTTATTGTTCCAATAGTAGGGCTAGTACTTTCTATTGTGGCTCTATTTCAGATCAAAAAGACCAATCAAAAAGGCAAGGGCCTAGCGATAGCCGGCGTAGTAGTATCTACAGTATTAATATTACTTTCAGCTACACTGGTATTAGCGTTCCTGTTTATATTTACAGATACTTTTTTAGCTGACAACAAGACCGACCAGTACAAAGGCTACGATCGCGGTTTTTGTAAAGAAGGGTATTATGAAGCATGGAGTGGTGGTGCCCCAAGCGGTAATCGAAAATCAGACAATATCTGTTTAGATAAAAGCGGCATAGATGAAAGAAAGGCCGCGTTTGATAGAGGGGAAGTACTCAAACCAGTCATCTACCTTTACCCCACCAGCCCCCAAGAAGTTTCTGTAAAACTAAAATACGATGGCCAATTAACAGATATATACCCTGGCTTTAACCAGCCAGATGGCTGGAAAGTACTAGCCCAGCCTAGTGGTGAGCTTACAGACCTAACTACCTTCAAGCCATACTCTTATCTTTTCTGGGAAGGCCAGCCAACCAAAGAAATAGCTTTGCCTAATGAAGGATTTGTGGTCAAGGGGAGCGATACAGTAGAATTCTTGCAACAAAAACTCGCCTATCTTGGCTTAACCGCTAAAGAATACAACGAAATGATTGTGTTTTGGCTGCCCAAGATGCAACACAATGCCTACAACCATGTCTACTTCGCTACCACCAGCTACACAGATACGGCACGGCTAGAAGTAGAGCCTAAGCCAGATTCTGTGCTTAGAGTATTTATGGTATTTAGACCACTAGACCAGCCCAAGCAAGTTAAAGAACAAAGCCTGCAAACATTTGAACGTAAAGGCTTTAGCGTAATTGAATGGGGCGGTAGCGAGCTAAAATAATTGAATCGTAGCTAGATATCCTGCATTGCATAGTCTGCTGATTGAAGATTCTTTAGCCTTCAGTCTAACAATCCGATGCATGTTTTCTCAAAGTTCTCAGCTCAGGTATTCCGTTAGTAGCGTAAAAAGCTAAGCTAAGTGCATTGCGGGCATCTCGGATAGTATTTTTATTACCGTACGGGCACAAACTACCTACCGTTTAACAATATTCATAAATTCTCTTGTCTTCTGGGCAGATATTCTTTGACTCCACTCAGATAAGTTTGTTAAGGAGGTATCTATCGGCCCTTGCTTAAGAGATGTAGATACAATTACAGCGTCAGCATATTTCGTGAGCACCTTAATATTGTCTTTATCTGCACCACTACCAATAATAATTGGGAACTCTCCAACTGCACGCCTAACCCGCTTCAAGTCCTCTGTATCAGGTGAGTCACCCGTCCATCGGCCGGTAATAATTAATCCGTCTGCGCCAACATCAATTGCAAGCTTTGCAGACTCTTCAATTGTATAGTCAGAAACTATCTTTGAATGCTTAACATGAATATCAGCATAGATTAGGGTATTATCCGCGCCAATCTTCGTACGATATTTTAGAACTTCTTTCATTGGTGCAACGAACGTGCCGTAGCTTGTCTCGACATCATCAACTAGTACGGGTACCCTAACAAAACTAAGGTTTAGTTCTTTTGCCAGTTTCAGGGCTGATTTGTAATCATTCCAAAGTACATTTACCCCAAGTGGCACGTTCGCGACCTCATTTAGCTTCTTGCCGACAGCCAGCATGAGTTGATAATTGGCATCAGAAATCTTCTCTGTGTGCGGGAGGTCATAATTATTCTCATATATAATGGCATCGATTCCGCCTTCTTGAAATGACTTAAGATCATCCAGAGCAAGCCTTATGATCTCATCCTTTCCTGGGCAGCCTGAATAACCCAAAAGTGGGGCTAGATGAAGGGCGCCAATAATTGTTTTGTTTAGCTTCATTTGTTTACTCTCTTTATAATAGCAAAGAAAAGGGGGTGGAGCACATAAATATGCCCCACCCCTTATAGTTAGATTTCAAGATTTGGGGAAATACTCTGCAAATAGCGTTTGACTTCTCCCGTAGAAATAGCATCCCTACAAATATCATATGCTCTTCGCAGCTCTCCTTGTCGGTACTGTCGATTAGTTATGAACTCAATATTCGGGCTACTGTAAGCAATCAGAGCTAGCGCTGCGTTAGCAGCGAGATAGTCCGAGAGCCTACTATCCTCATCAGTAAGAGCAGCCATGTTTGCTACCTTCACAGCTTCTTCCTCGTTAGGAATCATAATCTCAGCTTCAGTAAAGCTACATTCACCAAAGTCATTAAGTTCGATAACGACCTGACCAAAGTAGTCTCCACCGCAGCCAACTGCCAATAGCGTACCATGGGGTGAAATTTCGTCCACAACAGTCGAACGATAAAGATCATTCGGAACCGTGAGGTCAAACTTCCTAAATTCCACATCTGAGCTGAGGCCGCAAATAGCCACAATCCCGCCCATAGCTTGGTAGTTCCTTTCATGAAGGATGTTGTAGGCCTCTACGATAACCCTAGGGTCCATGTGTCCATTAAGTCCAATTAGCTTGTGGAGTATCGTATTGCTACTAACAGGTACCGACATCGGACCAAGAATATGATTCACCGTCTCATGCTTGATCATATGAGAAAGGTCGTGCACCGTTTTGAATACGCCTGCCTCAAGATAGAGAAAACCAGTCTCGCAAAAGTATTCCATCATCAATTCATATGATTCGAAATGACGCGGAATATCAAGCATATCAGCTGCATTCGAGCTGGCTACCTTCGAGGTATTGCCGTAAGAACCATGCTTAATGGCTGGTAGGCCAATAGAAGATAGGACCAATGCACTCAGTGTCGATACATTGATAGTCTTGTACTGGACTGCACCATGAGAACTCTTACCGAATCCTTTATCTGCACCCATTCCGCAAGTTTCAATGACCTCGCCTAAATCTAGATGAGCTACACAGTCGGCCATGCCGCCAGCAGCTATCGCTGCCACTTCTGAAGCCGTCAAACTATGAAACCTCTGTCGGCATGCTAGAGCCTGAACAACAGAAATGGCTCTGGCAATAAATGCCTGCCCGTCGCAAGCAGACTCATCATTATATACCTCAAGTACGCGATCATTGACGATGTCACGCAATTGCCTGTTTGATCCACTAAGCATATAGAGCATCGCATGCATAATCGTCTCAAAATCAACTTCTACCTCTGTATTCTTGAGCGCTTCATCAATGACATGAAGCGGAGGTAGGGAAGGGATTGCTAATTCAAGATCACTTCTGGGCGTAGATGTATTGTGGTCAGAAACGTCAGCCAGAATTTCTCTGAAAGCCAAATCTGGCGCACGGTCAGAATGCTTCTTTACGCAGGTAATGGGCATGTTTGCCCCTTTCGTTGTCAAGTAACTACAGATATCTTCTGCAGTTTATACTACTTGTGGAATTAAAAAATCCCACCCTTATTACAGTATTGTTACTGTACTAAGGGCGAGATTATCGCGGTGCCACCTTAATTCTACGCTAATGCGTACTTATTCTTCGTAAGCTATCACTTACAGCCCCATGGTTACGGAGGGAACCGAATCATCACTAGCGCAATGATTGTCTTGCTAATTTAGCGACCTGGCCCCAATCCTCGTAAACGA
>JBAXNA010000035.1:0-5755 GCA_037133995.1 Candidatus Saccharimonadota bacterium | reverse complement strand
GCGATTGGTGTCTATGATATAGACGCTGAAAAAGGCGCAGTTTATTATCAGGACCCCACCGGTAAACAGGTAGATATTGAGGAGGGTGATATTAAGTATGTACCTATGACAGAGGCTGAAATACTTATAAAATTCTGGGCAATAGCCGAAACTACAGACGAATTTATTAGCTTTTTTGGTCGTCGCTCTGATGTTCCGTATATCAATATTCGCTCAGCGGTGCATGGCATTCGCCCTAGCAAAGACTTGCTATCAAATAGATACAATTCTAGTCGGTTTCCGGGCGCCTTGCACTGGGATCTTGCTGAGCTTTTGACCTTCTATGGAAGCGCTATGTACAAGGGCAGTCTTCACCGATGGTGTAGAGCTTTTGGTATTGAGTCTCCAAAAGGCGAGATGGACGGTAGCCAAGTGGGCGAATACTTCAAAGCCGGCAAGGGTCTCGAGATAGCCAAATATAATGTAGCCGATCTTAGAGCTACCACGGCATTATTTCATAAGTGGGATCAGTATTTGCGGGAGCGGGTTTAGTTTATTAATTAGTTAAGGAGAATTTATGGCACTTCAGGTAGGAGATTTAGCACCAAAATTTAGTTTGACAGGCCAAGATGGCAAGACCCATGATCTTAGCCAGCTAAAAAATAAGACTACCCTAGTATATTTTTACCCCAAAGATGAGACACCAGGCTGCACAGCTCAAGCCTGTAGCATTAGAGACAATTTTGAAGAACTACACTCAAAGGGAATAGATGTGATTGGCGTCAGCAAAGATGAGCTAGCAAGCCATGAAAAATTTGCCAGCAAGAACAACTTACCGTTTTTAATTCTTTCTGACCCAGAGAAAACTATGATCAGCGCCTACTCAGCCTGGGGAGAGCAGAGTATGTATGGCAAGAAGTATATGGGCACAATTCGTTCGTGCTTACTTATCGGCCCCGATCTGAAAATACTAGCCGTCTGGCCCAAAATCCAGCCCCTCAAAACTGTGCCTGAAGTTTTAGCTTTTTTGAAAAAAGCCTAGCGTCATGATTGTTATATGGGTAATCGCACTTCTCGCCTCATTATTTTGCTACGTAGTTTTTTTTGGCGCACCCTATGTACCAACTTTCAAAAGAGATCTTGAAAAAATATTTAGTGAAGTTAGTTTGCCTAAAAATGCCCTGATAATCGATTTAGGCTCAGGAGACGGCAAGCTGTTAGTTTTAGCCGCCAAGAAGGGCTATAGGGTAGTAGGCTACGAAATAAACCCAATACTATGGTTTATTACCAAGCTGAGGCTACTCAAGTACCCCGAGGCTCAAGTTAGGCTAAAAAGTATGTGGCAGGCAGATGTATCTCAAGCCGATCTAGTTTTTACATTTTTGGCAACAAAATTTATGCCAAAGCTTGAAAAAAAGCTTAAAAAAGAAATGAAGCCGGGCAGCTTTTTTGCTAGCTATGTATTTGAGTTGCCCAGTCTTGAGGTGACCAAAAAAACCACCAATACTCACTTTTATAGATTTTGACTTATGCTTAGTCAGTTTGTTATACTAGAGCAATGGTATATTAAAACTTACAGTAACTCTAACTATAGAATCTAGTTTTATACATTGCCACGTTCAAATATACTAACAATATAATTAAAATATGTAATCAAGAGGGAATTAAACCATTTTAAAATTAAACCAACCAGCACCAGAATTTAACATTAGCGCTTATCAAAAAGGCCTAAAAGATGACTTCAAGGAAATTACTCTAAAAGACTACAAGGGAAAATGGCTTATCTTGTTCTTTTACCCAAGAGACTTTACTTTTGTTTGTCCTACTGAAATCAAGGGATTCGCCAAAATGTATGATGAATTCAAAAAAATCGATACAGAAATATTGGCTGCCAGTACAGATAGCGTTAACAGCCACAAGGCTTGGTTCGAACGCGACCTTGATATGGTAACATTTCCTGTTTTAGCTGATACCGCACATACTCTTACTCGAGACTACGAGGTACTTAGCGAAGATACAGGTGAGGCAGAGCGCGGCACTTTTATTATCGACCCAGAAGGCAACTTGCGTTATGTGGTTATTTCAGATGGTAACGTTGGCCGTAGCGTAGAAGAGACTATGCGCGTAGTAAAAGCCCTACAAACAGGTGGCTTATGTCCTATCGACTGGGAACCTGGCCAAGAGAATCTTAAGAAAGAGTAGAATACAAGGAAAACAATGGACGCCCAAAACCCCTACCCAGACTCACCAATAGCACCTAATACTCCTCCAGCAGGTAAGCCCAGCAACAACAAGGCTGGTTTGTACCTCAAGCTATTGATAGCTCTTGGGGTGTTGTCAGCAATATTACTTATTACTACGCTGGTATTTTCTAGCAAGGCCTTTATAAAGGGTGGCCAGCTAGAAGATGCCCAAAATGCCGGCATTACGTCTGGCAAGCAGGCTCAAAAAGATCTTGATGAGAAGGCCGCACTAGAGCTAGCCGGAAAAGATCTACGCACCTATACAGCGCCAGACATGGCGGGTAGTTTTCAGGTAGATGTACCAAAGTCATGGAGCCTTGTTGTGACACCAGAAGCAAGTAGTAATACCATTACTGGAATTGCTATGCCAGATTTTGTAGACACCAAGCAAGGCATTTACGCTTTGCAGTTTGCTTTAAAAGAACAAGACTATGAGGCAGCAAAGAAGCCATTTGATAAGCTTGCAAGTGACCCGAACCCCCTAAAAAATAAAGTAAAAAAAGAAGAGATCACGGTGTCTGGAATAAAGGGATTTCGCTACACAGGCCAGGTAAGCTCTAAGATCGCCAATGGCACCGTAGTACTTGTGCCAATTAGAGACAAAACATTTATCATACAGACCGACGATAATACTAAGTATTTAGCTGTTTATAACGCTATAGTCCAGAACTTAAGTCTAAAGCCCTAAGGCTATTGCGGCTGTGCTTGCGTGGCCGAGGGGCTAGGCTATACACTGGGTAGTATATGAACTTAGCCAAGCCCACAGAAGTACCTCAGCCAGATTCTAGGCAAGAGTATTCTCCAATAAGTACTCAGGCTATATTATTCGCTGTTTTACAAGATTTTGTTAGCACCACAAAATCAACAGCGGGGTATATTGATATTATCAGTGACAATCCGCATGACACACTCGCAATCAAGAGACTTGGGCTTGTCAACAAACAGCAGGCCAATAGTACAGGCCTCATAGATGTATTTTATAGGCTCTCATCTCTTGGCGCTGCCCACCCAAAAAGTATGCCTATCGAAAAGCTTTTTACATATATAGCGGCTAATTCTAGCATTAGGATTGCAGCTTCTAGCTCTGGTCACTCTAGCGCTCTGGTAAGTACCGATGAAGATGTTTTATCTTGGTGCATAATAGCAATTGTATGTGCTTGTAGCACCTCAAAAGTACTTAAGTACAGATCTAGAAAAAGAGGAAAATACCTAGTTCTTTCTATTTATTCCAGGAAAAAAACCTGGCTCACACCGAGGCTAGTTGATTTAATTCGTGGTTTTAAGCCCACTCACTTGTCGTCTAAAAAACAGCGACTAGATGAGCTTTTGGTGACGTATGCACTTGTACTACTCTCACAAATAGACGTAAAGTTAACTGCAAAAAAAACCTTAGAACAAGAGGGTCTGTACCTACATTTGCCAGTTTCACAACAGCTAAATGTATTTGAAGCCAGTGAGTATTTAGGGTAGAGTAGGTCATATGAAAAATACAGTACTTCTTGTAGAAGACGATAAGATTTTGCGTGATATGTACGAACTAAAGTTCACAAAATCTGGATATAAAGTAAAATCTTGTGCAGAAGGCCACGAAGCCTTAGATTGGCTTAGTAATAATACCGCCCAATTAGCTATAGTGGACATATTGCTTCCTCAAATCAACGGGATAGTGCTTTTAAAATCTATAAGAAAAGACCAACGTCACAACTCAATGCGCATAATAATACTCACAAATCTAACTGAATCAGACATCAATCTGCGCAGTACTATAAAAGATAGCTTAGGGGTAGACGCTTATTTTGTAAAATCTCAAATCACACCTGCTCAGCTAGAGTCTAAGGTTTCAGTAATATTACAATGAGAGAGTATAATCTCATGGGTTTTGTCTTGCGCCGATTTAGTCTTGGTGAAGCCGACAGAATACTGACCGTATTTTCTAGGGAGAAGGGCAAGATTAAGCTTGTTGCAAAAGGAGTGCGCAGAGGTAAGGCAAAGCTAGCTGGACACCTAGAGCCCTTTTGCGAAGTAAGACTAAGAGTAATAAAAGGTAAGAGCCTAGATATAATAATTGGAGCTGAAGCCACAAAACTTTATGATATAACAAGTCTTGAGCAAGATGCACTTTCGAGCGCTTATTTGATGTGTGAAATACTAGACAGAATGCTCCCAGAAGAACAGCCCAATGAGCCAGCCTTTGAATTATTACAAAGCTCACTTACCTCAATAACAAATGGTGTGCCAGCTGTTTTGGCTCGCCAATACTTTGCTCTAAAATTCTTGCAGACATCTGGCTCGCAGCCAGATTTGAGCGGTACAAGGCTTGGTAGCAGGCACTATCTAGTCTACGAATCTGGCGAGATAGCTACAGCTAGGCCAAACACTCACTATGGGATAATATCAGATGAAACAATTAAGTTTTGGCGTCTGATATATACCAATCCATTGAATCAAGTCGCTAGAGTTGGTATTAATGCACAGATACTAGACGAAGGCGAGAAACTTCTAATGAGGTATTATGAGTATCATTTTAGTTTTAAATTTAAAAGCCTAAAGGTTTTTCAAGATTGATATTTTTAAGGTATAATATAGTCTATGAGTAAACCAAAAATCAGCATGGAAGAGTTAGTTAGCTACGCCAAGCGGCGCGGTTTTGTGTTTCAGGCCAGTGAAATATATGGGGGTGTCAGTGGCATGTACGACTTTGGCCCATACGGCGTTGAGCTAAAAAATAACCTCAAGAAGCTGTGGTGGAAAGAAATGGTTTATACAAACGAAAATATCACCGGTCTTGATAGTGCAATTATTCAAAGCCCAAAGGTCTGGGAAGCGAGTGGCCACGTTGAACGTTTTAGCGACCCAATGATAGACTGTAAGGCTTGCAAGAAACGCTTTAGGGCCGACAAGCTGGCAGACATTGATAGCGTTGATATAGATGAGCTCAATTCTAAGCTAATTGATATTGTATGCCCAAACTGCGAAGAACACGACTGGACAGAGATAAGGCATTTTAATCTTTTAATGAAGACTTTTTTGGGGCCAATTGAAGACTCTAGCGCAACTGCTTATTTAAGAGGTGAAACTTGCCAGGGAATTTATACCAACTTTAATAATGTACGCGAAACAACTCGAGCCAAATTACCATTTGGGGTAGCCCAAATAGGTAAGGCCTTTCGTAACGAAATAACTCCAGGCGATTTCTTGTTTAGACAACGCGAATTTGAGCAGGCCGAAATGCAAATGTTCGTTGAGCCCGATAATGCTAAAGAAGTTTTTGAAAGCTGGAAACAGCGCCGCATGCAGTGGCACCAAAGCTTCTTGCAAAAAGACAATTTGCGCTTTAGAGAGCACGGCGAGAACGAGCGAGCCCACTACGCCAAAGACGCCTGGGACATTGAGTATAATTTTCCATTTGGCTTCAAGGAAATGGAAGGAATCCATAATCGTGGCGATTGGGATCTAGGAAGACATTCAAAATACAGTGGCCAGAAGCTAGAATATTTCAATGAAGAGTCAAAAGAGCACACCTTGCCTTGGGT
>JBAXNA010000034.1:0-5762 GCA_037133995.1 Candidatus Saccharimonadota bacterium | reverse complement strand
AATATAACAATCTGTTTTGGGTGACTTTTGCATACTGCTAGTCTAGAACATGCCTAAGCTAAAAAGCAAACTTAAGCAATTGGGCTAAGAGCTATACCCAGAGCCAAGTACTAATAAGAACTTCACTGGCTTTCTTGGCCACATCGTCGTTGTAAGATGTAGTAATAATAAATGCATTGATATTTTTGCCGTCTATTTGGTAGGTCTTTTTAGTTGGAATTGTCACTAATGTTTGTTGATCTAGTCCGTTAGACTTAATAACTAATTTTTTAGATGGCACTCCGTCTAGCTGAATGTCGTCTTGGGTAGTGATTGTTCCAGCTGCCTTGGCCTTATCCACTAAGCTTTGTAAGTCTACCACAGGGTCTGTGACTGGTGTGACAGTGATCGAGTACTGGCTAACGGTGCCAAATTTGGCAGCCATCATACAAACCTTCTTAGTAAAGTCTACAGTGCTTGGTACAAATACCCCAAAATTGAAACAGTCACGGGCAACTTCTTGGTAGCCATCTGGTATTGGAACACCTTGAGTTGTGTCTGCATTTTTTTGATCAATTGGAACTTCTACGTTTTGTTGATTTAGATCAACTGCAGCTTTTTTAGAGCTCCTGCCTACTAGTACTACCGCAAGGCTAATTAGTGCAATAGCCACAACCACCACTACGCCAATAATAATAAATTTTAAGGACTTTTTACTGCCAGAGGTATTCTGGGCAACCATGTCTGTGGCTAGTGCGTTACTGCTTAAGCCAAAGTCTACCGGTGGTCCAGCTAGCGGATTGTCTGGGTAGGCCTGCCCAGCTGAGTCTTGGGGCAAAGTCATTGCTGCCGAACCAGCCATTGCACCTTGATTACTCAAATCTAGAGTATTACCTGGTGGAATTGGGCCTGAATCTAATGTTTGGGGATAGTCTGAGGGTGCACTAGAGAATTCCTGCTGAGGGCCCATAGCAGCAGTTGGCTGAAGTGGCTGGATAGGCTGTTGCGGCAGCTGGGCCGGCTGCCCTGTGGCTGGGTCTATAGCTGGCTGGGCCTGAGGGTAAATTGGCGGCGCAGGCTGAATAGCATTGGGGTCATAGGCTGGCTGGGCCTCTGGGTATACGGTGTTTGCAGGAGTTTGGGCATAGGGCTGTGGTGCAGCATTTGGGTCAGCGTAGGGCTGTTGCTGGGGCTGAGCTGGAGCATAGGGCTGAGCTGCGGCATTTGGGTCAACGTAGGCTTGTTGCTGAGGCTGAGCATTAACATCATAGCTGTCAGTGCCAGCTGGCAGCTGGGCAGCATCAGCTGAGGCTTGGTCTTGCCAGGCTGGAGCAACTGGCGCAGTCTCTTGACTTGGGGTGAATGATTCTTGAGGGGCAGCCTGTGCTGGGGCGGCATTTGGGTCATAGCTAGCCGGGTCTGTAGGCAAAGCTGCCGGCTGAGGGTTTACAGCAGGCTGAGCAGCAGGTGTCGCTGAAGAATTGGCATCATCTGTAGCTGGCATTGGAAATGTATTGTCTAATGGATCTGGCATAATTACCTATAAATATTATTATAACAAGTAGATAATAAAATGGCTATGCTTATAAGGTTTTTACTAAATAGGCACTAGTTATGAAGTTCGTGCAAGCAGCACTAATGTATGTAATAATTATATTCATGCCTAAAACAAGTTCATTTACCGATATAAGTAGTTACTACAGCGCTGATAATATTTTGGCCAAGGACATAGATATAGACTCACTAGATAGCATAAAAATATGGCGACTAAGCTATAAGCCTAGTACGCTTGATGAGGCCAATGAATGCTTTAATAGCTGTGGAGCGGTTTTACTACCTGCTGATTTTAGCCTGAGCCCAGATCATACTGTCTCGGAACTAGTAGAGCCCGTAAGGCTAGGCCTGCTAGAAAAATGGCAGGCTGGCCAACTAGACAGTCTCACCAAAACCAAAAACTATGTGGCCTACAACATGACTGAGCGACATATGCGAACAATTGCCTACCCAGACGTCTGCAAAAATCTACCAGAAATTATAACGCTCCAAAAAAGTCTGCTGCCTTTCATAAAAACTATCGCTGGAGATAGTGAGACAGAAATATCTACAGATAGCGACGAAGGTACTGTTGTAAATCTACAGGTCTTCACAGATCAGCCCAAAAAGTCCACTAGACAGCAGCACGGTGCCCACTCAGACCGAGTAGACACCACAGCAGTAGTTACTCTAGAAAACATTGGCCCACATGGAGACCTAGTATTTATAGATAACTTTGCCGAAAGCTGTGAAGAGCTGGGGCTAGACCAGCATCAAGATTTCAATCACAACCTCAAAGAAATTCTAATATCAAAGCCTCAGTCTATAAGATTTAGAGTTCATAAAACCTCGCCCGGCACTATTGTTATAGTAAGAACAGATAAAGACATTCACTTCATTACCTCTAAAAGCTCAGAGGATGTTTTGACAAATATTACCCCAGATGAGCATGTTCTATTACAAAACAACTCTCAAATACTAGGCAGAGGCATTATAAACATGGCTTTTGAAACAAAACGTTGTAGAGAGATAGATAGAATATCTAAAGAAATAGAATCAAAATTTGACTTCTCTTCAGCCCATCAAGACTATAACGATTTTTTCAAAAAGCTTAATAGCTCACTCGAGAATGCAGGGTTAGAAAAAGATATCAAAGAAGCCGTTAGAGGCGCAATAATAACTCGTGTTTCAGCTCAAGATCTATACGGCGAAAACTAGTTAGATTTCTTGGCGACAGCCTGCTTTGCGGCTTTTATTTCGTCCCAAGGTTTTATTATTCCGTCATTTAAAATAATACTTTTTTCATCACCCTTGCTAAGAAGTACTACCATGTCGCCCTTCTTGGCTTTAGAGACAGCAAAATCAACAGCTTTTTTTCTATCTGGCTCAATAAAATAATCTTTATCTTGTTTTTTGCCTTTAGCCGTAAGGCCGGTCTCTATTTGAGCAATGATATCGCTATTTTTTTCACTTCTTGGGTCATCTTCTGTGAGCACAACTAGATCACAATATTTAGCTGCTTCTTCACCTTGGCGTGGGCGCTTAGATTTGTCTCTTTCGCCAGGGCACCCAAAAACAGCTATTAGCTTGCCTTTACATATTTGTCGTAACTCAGAAAGTACTTTTGAAAAAGCTTCTGGGGTATGCGCAAAGTCTACAATAATACCAAAATCTTGGCCAGCATCTACGTATTGCATTCTACCGGCAACGGCCTCAAGCCCGGCGATCCCCTTCTCTATGGCTTCTGCTGGAATACCAAGCTGATTTGCTGCAGTTATTGCAGCTAAAGCATTGTCGGTATTAAAACCACCCAAAAGCTGGAGAGTGATTGGTATAGTTATCTTTCCTGTCTTGCCTGTCTTGCCTTTCTTGCCAATCTTGGCATCAAACTTTGTTAGTTTGTGTGAGCTATGTATGTTTACTGCGGTAACATCTCCACCCTGGCCGTAAAAAATAGGATTTTTGATAGCTGCACTGAAGTCTTTATAGTGTTTATCTTTTCTGTTAATCACCCCTACCCTAAGGCCCGACTTGTTTTTGTTAGTAAGCTCAAATAGCCTTACTTTTGCAGATAGATAGTTTGCGAATGTTTTGTGGTAGTCGAGATGTTCGGGGGTAATGTTTGTGAAAACAGCCATGTAAAAAGGAACACCCCATAGTCTGCGCTGAGCCATTGCATGGCTGGTCACTTCTAAGACCAGGTATTCGCAGTTATTTTCTTTGGCCTTTTTCAAAAGACTGAAAAGCTTGCTGGGCTGAAGAGTAGTCATTCGAGTTTCATTAGCCTTCTCACCCTCTCCTACGTCAAAAGAGACTGTAGTGAGCAGTGCAGTCTTGTGGCCATTGGCCCTTAAGATAGCCGAGATCATAGTTGATGTTGTAGTCTTGCCATCTGTTCCAGTAACGGCAATAACTTTCATTTTTCTAGCTGGAAAACCGTTTACAGTCTGGGCAACTCCTGCCTCTAGATAGTGCTTGGTTGCTTTTAGTTTTTCTATCATTGAATAGTAACTTTCATGGTTTCTGCAGGACACCGGCCAGAGTGGCTTTTTTCACAATTTGCACAGCTAATGTATAGCTTGTTACATACAGCTATTGTGCAGTCTAGATAGCGATCACATGGCTTTTGGCAGTGGGCGCATTTACTCAAAATGTTTTTGCCACTTTGGGTATCACTATTTGTCACCATTCTTTCATCAAAAACAAAGTTTTTACCTTTGAAATAGCCGTTGGGGTACTTTTCGAGATATTTTACTATTCCACCTTCTAGCTGAGAAACATCTTCAAAGCCCTCTTCTTTTAGAAGTGCGCTGGCTTTTTCACAGCGAATGCCCCCAGTGCAGACTGTAACTACTTTATGTGACTTGTATTTATTTAGGGCTGATATTTTTTGAGGTAGTTGGTAGAATTTGTCTGTACCCGGGTCTAGAGAGCCCTCAAAATGACCTACTTCATGTTCAAAGCTGTTGCGCATATCAATAACTACCATTTTAGCTTTTTGTTCAAACATTTTATGCAGATTTTCCGGGCTCAAATACTCAGCAGAATTTTTTAGATCAACTTGCTTACCAAGAGTAACAATTTCTGGCCTCAGCCTAACAATCAACTTGCCGAATGGCACTTTTGCTGCAGCCGTGCGCTTAAAAACGATATCGCCAAATACCGGATGGGAATTCATATAGCTAGTGTACTGCTTTAGCTGAGCAGAGGTACCTGCTACGGTGCCGTTAATGCCCTCGCTAGCAATAATAATTCTGCCTTTGAGGCCAATGCCTGCGCAGACCAGCTTGTGCTGCAAAACCTCAAAGTCTGGCTGTGGCACTGTGGTGTATTTATAATATAGTAATACGTATATGTGGGAGCTCATAATAGCTGTGATTATACCTGAAAATATATTTTTTTACTAATAAAATATTATATTACAAAAAGCTATTATGCTTGTAGAAAGCCGTAGATTATGATAAAAACAATAGCGATGCCTCAGACAAATTAGGAGAAAAATGGCAAGTTCCTTACATCCACAACTACCCGGTATTCATGTTGAGTACCAAAGAAAGTCTAAATACAAGCGCATACTACTCAAGCTGAGTGGTGAGGCTCAAGGCAAGACTTACAAACTTGCTGACGGCTCCACTCTTGTGGCCGGATTCGACACAGAAAAAATGCGTCAAGAAGCCAAAGAAATTAAGTCTGTGATTGAAGACCTTGAGATTGAACTAGTCATAGTAATAGGTGGCGGCAATATTTTTCGAGGCAAAGATGCTGTTGGCATCAACAAAAACACCGCCGACTACATGGGTATGCTTGCCACCGTACAAAATGCCATGGCTTTTGAGCACATCTTAAACAGTGAAGGCGTAGAAGCGGTAATGAACTCTTCTCTAAGAATTGAAGAAGTTGCTGAGCCTTACTTATTTAAAAAAGCCAGCCGCAGACTGCAAAAAGGCCAAGTGGTAATTTGCGCAGGTGGGCTAGGTGAGCCTGGCTTTACGACCGATACAGCAGCTGCTCAGCGAGCCATGAACCTTGGTTGCGAAGCTATTTTGATGGCCAAACAAGGCACCGATGGTATTTATACCGGTGACCCAAAAACTAACCCAGACGCCATCAAGATGACTGAGATGACCCACCTTGAGGTCATACTCAAAGACCTCAAGGTAATGGACGCTACTGCAGCAACACATGCCAAAGAGCACGCAATTGAGATTGTTGTCTATGACGGCAATCAGCCGGGTATGCTTGCCAAGGTG
>JBAXNA010000033.1:0-5815 GCA_037133995.1 Candidatus Saccharimonadota bacterium | reverse complement strand
AAAGAGTTTTATTTTTTAGAAGCTTTTGATTTTGGCAAGAAGAAACTAGCGATGATGTATATTACACCAGTGATAGAGGCGTAAAGCCCTATCGCCCAGATGAAAGTAACAAGACTGGCAACTGGATAAAATAGTAGGTAGATACCAAATATTATTGATATAACACCTGCAAGAACAAACATTAGTCTGTATCCGCCACCGATACCAGAATCACCAAATCCTAGTACAAGATCTGAGATACCAAACAGTAGGGCCCAGAATGCTACAAGTATGCCTAGTATATCTGCTGTTAGAACTGGTCTAGCCAACAAGTAGAATCCTAGAACGATACCAATCACTCCTAGTATTACGGTAAGTACTGCGTGCTTTGAGTTTTTTTCGATCATTGGTCGAAAGACTTCCATTGTTCCTGTTGCAATAATGTTGATTGCAAAGAAAAGCACTAATATATACAAAGTAAGGCCAGGCCAGGTGAAGGCGATAAGCCCGAGTATTATATTTACAACACCCCTAATTATTAATGAACCCTGTGTGGGTTTTGCTACTATTGATTCCATTTGATACTCCTTTTAAAACTTATTAACTATTACTGTTTACAATTATAGTACCCAATATGGCTTGTTTGCAAGCAGTGGCAGTATTTTTAGGCTATCAATAGTGCTTGTGCTCGAGTGGGTGTTTAACAAAAATAAGCTTTTTTAGTAGCTTCTATCTTGCTACAATGCAGAAATGAATAAATTTTCTTTTTCCACCCAAGCCAAGCTAGAAAATACTCTAGCTAGAGCTGGAACTATCACTACCCCGCACGGCAAGATAAACACACCAGCATTTATAACAGTAGGCACTGCCGCCACAGTCAAGGCCCTCACTCCAGAGCAAGTGAAGTCTACAGGTGCACAGGCCGTACTAGCAAATACCTATCACTTGCATCTCAGGCCAGGTGAAGAAGTAGTGGCAGAAGCAGGTGGCTTAAACAGTTTTATGAATTGGCCGGGGCCAAGCTTTACAGACAGTGGTGGTTTTCAGGTTTTTAGCCTAGGGGCTGCTTTTGGTAAAGAAATAAGCAAGATTGCTACTGGGCAAGAGCAAGATGACACGCACCCAGATATTCGTAGTAGTCATGCCCAAAAAGCAATAATTGACGATGAGGGAGTGAGCTTTAGTTCTCACCTAGATGGCTCACCGCTGCGCCTAACTCCAGAAATATCTATGGGAATTCAGCACAAGCTTGCTGCCGACATTATCTTTGCCTTTGATGAGTGTACGAGCCCCCAAGCAAGCTATGAGTATCAGAAGCAAGCTCTAGAGCGCACTACAGCCTGGGCCAAAAGATGTGTGAAATCTCATAACGAACTTAAAAAAACCGATAAAAACTACATCGCACTTTTTGGGGTAGTACAGGGAGGCAGGCACGAAGACCTGCGACGCCAATCAGCCAGAGAGCTGGTTGAGCTAGACCTAGATGGCTTTGGAATAGGGGGGAGTTTTAATAAAGATGACATGGCCAGCGCCGTGGCTTGGGTCTGTGAAGAATTACCAGAAAATAAGCCCAGACACCTTTTGGGTATAGGTGAGCCGATTGATTTGTTTAATGGCGTCGAAAACGGTATTGATACTTTTGACTGTGTTAGCCCAACTAGGGTAGCTCGAAATGGGGCTGTTTATACTAAAAATGGCAGAGTCAATCTAACAAATGCTAAATATGCAAAAGATTTTAGCCCCATAGATACTGACTGCAAATGCTACACTTGCCAGAATTTCACTCGAGCATATCTTTCACATCTCTCTAGAAGTGCCGAGATGCTAGGGGCAACACTGCTCTCTATTCATAATCTATTTTTTATCACTAGTCTGGTCGACCGTATTCGCGAGTCTATACTAGATGAGAGTTTTTTTGAGCTAAAAAAAGGCTTTCTGGCCAGCTACTATAAAAACCAGTAAAACTTTTGTCCACTTGTACTATTGGTAAAAAAACATCATAATACTTTCTTAAGATTGTACCTTGAACCCAAAGGAGAGAGCGTGCTTTTTCACAAAGAAGACTGCTACAAGATCGAGTGGATTGCTAGACAAAATGTTTATTTAGCAGTAAACATCGAACATTATTTTGTTTGTAGTTTTGACACCGAAAGCTATGTTTTTTTTGAAGCTATAGACATGCTCCACCAAGCAAGCATAATGTATGGAATCGCCGAGAGCGACGAAGACCGGGCTTCGTCTTGGTGCGTTGTGATGGCCGAAAAAGAAGCTGGCCTAAGACAGGCCCTTTCTACTTTGATACATGCTAATCTTGCTATCGGCGATATCATTCAGATCAAAGAAATGGTAGACGACACCGTGGCCTGTTTGTTTGCCAACTCTACTAGCTAGATTGCTAAGTATATTTGCGCCTAACTTTTAGTAGTTTTTTAATTCCGTATTCCCCAGAAACAACCGTTTCTGGGGAATTTTTGCTATAATACTTATGATTATGAGCACCAGACCAAAACAGCTAGTTTTAATACGCCATGGACAAAGTGAGTTTAACGCCGCCAAGCGAGAAGCCACTTATTTTGCAGACGAATATGCCAGGCGGGTTCTTGAGGGTCGACCAGACAGCCAGATTGTACTTACTGACCTAGGTGTAGAGCAGGCCAAAAAAACTGGCATAAATGTAAAAAAACAGTTTGGCACTTTTGATTACGTTTTTCATTCTGGCTATCAGCGGGCTAAGCAGACTGTAGATAATATATTGCTAGCCTACACAGCAGAAGAATTGAAAAAAATGCCAATTCGAATGGATGTTTTCTTGCGTGAACGCGACCCCGGGTTTACCTACGCTATGACTGAGTCAGAGGTAGACAATAATTTTCCATGGCTAAATCAGTATTGGAAGACGTTTGGTGATTTTTTAGCCCACCCACCAGGAGGCGAGAGTCTTGGTGCAGTATCTGAGAGGGTCCATCTTTTTTTAAACATGCTTTTTACATCTCACACTGATGAAAAAATACTTGTTGTCACGCACGCCCATGTTATTAGGTGTTTTAGATTTTTACTAGAACACTGGAACTACGAGCAGGCCTTCTCTATTTTAGAAAAAGATAAGCCGCTCAATTGTGGCGTAACAATGTATGAAAGCGACAGTACTGGCTCTAGAATGTTGTTGCGTGAGTACAATATGGATTTTACAGACGGCCTGACTAGAGAGACCTATAAGTTAAAAATAGCTCTATAGATATAAATTATAAAGTAAAGTAAAACACCCTCACCCGGTAAGGGGTGAAGGTGTGGGGTTGGAGTTTAGTGGTCTGTAGTAGCTGAGAGATCAGAAATCTTTGACAATATCTCATCTTCTCGCTTTTTGGTCTCAGTCGACCATCTTGCATTATTTTCTGCTTCTCTTAGGTCGATGGTCGTGAACGGAATGAACATTCTTGCTACTGCAAAAATGTTGCCTAACGGCGATATTGACTGGGAACGGCGGGGCAACTTTTACTCCTAATTTGGTACTTCTCAGAATTTGAGACGAATAGCTAGAATAACAAAAATATATACATTTGTCAATGACTTTTTTGCTTAAGTATGATCTATTTACACCTGACAATTGTTATTTTTTGGTAATAAATAACACTACAGGACTGCAAGCGCGACTCGCTAAACCAATGTATAATACAAACATGAGAGTTTTGCGATCTAGCTATATCAAAAACTACGGCTGGCTTACTGTAGTGGTGGCCGGGCTGCTACTTAGCCTGGCCCTTTATTTACTGGGTAGAGTGGGCCTTAGTGAGACCCTATTGACAGGTCTTTGTCTGGTCGGGGTTGTGCCAGAAATAGTCTCAATTGTAAAAGATTTTCTTAATAGGCGCTTTGGGGTGGATATCATTGCCGTTGTTGCAATACTTGCTTCTCTTGGACTGGGCGAATATGCTACTGCTGGTATTATTCTGCTAATGTTTACAGGAGGAGTGGCTCTGGAGCAGTATGCCAAGGCAAGAGCCCAAAAAGAACTAAGTAGTCTACTTAAGAGAGCCCCAAAAATTGCCCATGTGCTGCGTGGTAAAGAATTTTTGAATGTTGCAGTCTCTAAGGTGCAGCCAAAAGACATAGTGCTAATTAAGCCAGGCGAGACCGTACCAGTAGATGGAGTGGTAGTAAGTGGCGAGAGTAGTTTTGATGAATCAGCAATAACTGGCGAAAGCATGCCTCAGAACAAGAAAAAAAATAGCCAAGTACTGTCAGGCACTATCAATCAAGATGCCCCGGTGCAGGTTAGAGCAAGTCATACTAGCGAGGCCAGCCAATACGAGCAGATTATTAATCTTGTTAGGTCTGCAGCTTCTAATAAGTCTCCAATGGTGCGCCTAGCTGACACCTATAGCATTCCTTTTACAATAATTAGCTTTGGCCTAGCTGGCCTAGCCTGGGCTATTAGTGGCGACCCAGTACGTGCTCTAGCGGTACTGGTGGTTGCTACACCTTGCCCACTACTTATAGCCACACCGGTAGCGATAGTTTCTGGCATGAATAGGGCTGCTCGTGACGGAATTATAATCAAAGATGGCGCTAGCCTAGAAAAGTTAGCAGTTTTACAGGCCTTGGCTTTTGACAAGACTGGAACGCTCACCAAAAATCAGCCCATTATTTCAAAAATTGTCGCCATAAAAACTAGCCAGTCTCAGCTACTTAGCTTAGCAGCCTCTGTGGAGCAAGAAAGTACCCATGTATTGGCTGGCGTTATCGTGTCTAGTGCCAAGCGCCAACGACTAAAACTCCATAAGCCCAGCTCGCTGCATGAAGAAGTTGGCGGGGGAGTAAGAGCCGATGTTGGCGGAAAAGATATTTTTGTTGGCAAGCTTGAATTTTTACTACGTAACAAAATCAAGATCCCCCACGGTTTAGCCAAAAGCACTGCTACCGCCGTATATATAGGCCAAGGCGACACATTTATGGGCTTTATTGAGTTCGCAGACCCAATAAGGGCCAACACTAAATACACGCTGTTGAGGCTTAAGAAGCTAGGTATTGAGAAAACTATGATACTTACCGGAGACAAACCCACTGTTGCTAAAGTCATAGCCCAGCAGGCCGGAATCTCTGAAATACACGCCGGGCTTCTGCCTGTCGATAAGTTGCACTTTGTAAAAACTAATTCAAGTACCGGTCAGGTTACTGGAATGGTAGGTGATGGGGTTAATGACGCGCCAGTTTTGGCAGCAGCAGATGTTGGTATTGCGCTTGGAGCCAAAGGCTCTACCGCAGCCTCTGAATCGGCAGACGTGGTTATTATGCTAGACGATATCTCTAGGGTGGCAGATGCTGTGGCTATTGCTCAAAACACGATTACTATTGCGAAACAAAGTATTTTTATTGGTATAGGACTGAGTCTTTTGCTGATGATTTTAGCATCGCTAGGCAAGATAGAGCCATTTTATGGTGCAATTCTTCAAGAGATTATCGATGTGGTAGTAATATTTAATGCGCTAAGAGCTCATCTCGGCAAGCAAGACTCGTAAATGGGTCTTGTAAAATGCTTATGCTTATAGCATAATTAAATCAAGAATTTATTTTAAACATTTTAGGAGACTTTAAAAAATAATGATTAAGTTTTTTATGAACAACTGGCTAGGAATTATCCTTGCTACCAGCACTGCGGTAGTAATTAGCGTGCTTTGGTATTCAGATTTTATGTTTGGCAAAGAGTGGAGAAGAGTCAATAAGCTAAAAGACAAAGAGTTTAAGGATAATCTTTTGTTATCAATTGTTGGGCTTGTCGCTATATCTTTTGTAAGTGCTTTTGTACTGAAGCGCTTTATTGTTATTGCAGCCCCAGCTA
>JBAXNA010000032.1:0-5889 GCA_037133995.1 Candidatus Saccharimonadota bacterium | reverse complement strand
AAAACTAAAATCAACCTTAACTCAGGAGAAACCATTGAAAGAGCCAGCTAAAAAATCAAACCCAGAAAAAATCTCAAGCAGTGACGCCAAAGAAAAAGCCTCACGCCTAAAAGCTGTAGATCTAGCCGTAGAGCAAATAGAGCGCCAGTTTGGGCAAGGCTCAATCATGAAGCTTGGCGAAGGTATGAAGGTAGCCGTAGAAACAACTCCCACTGGTAGCCTTTCGCTAGACCTAGCTCTGGGCGGGGGAATACCTAAAGGTCGTATTGTTGAAATCTACGGGCCAGAATCAAGCGGTAAAACAACTCTTGCACTACACACCGTGGCAGAAATTCAAAAAAGTGGTGGCTTGGCTGCATTTATAGATGCCGAACACGCCTTAGACCCTGAGTATGCCGGCAAGATAGGCGTCAAGCTTAACGACCTACTCATCTCTCAGCCAGACACCGGCGAGCAAGCTCTAGAAATCTGTGAAACTCTAGTACGTTCTAGCGCTGTTGACCTAGTGGTAATAGACTCTGTCGCCGCACTTGTACCACGGGCAGAAATAGAAGGCGAGATGGGCGATAGCCACATGGGCTTACAGGCCAGACTTATGAGTCAAGCTCTGCGTAAGCTTGCGGGTGTAATATCTAAATCAAACACCACAGTGATATTTATCAATCAGCTGCGTATGAAAATAGGTGTGATGTTTGGTAACCCAGAAGTGACTGCTGGTGGTAATGCTCTCAAATATTACGCATCAGTACGGCTTGATATCCGTAGAAGCGAGCAGCTTAAAGACGGCGATAACATCATTGGTAACCACGTAAAAGTGAAGGTGGTAAAAAACAAGATTGCAGCGCCATTTAAAGTTGCAGAATTCGACATAATGTACAACGAGGGTATCTCAAGATCTGGCGATATGATTGATCTCGCGGTAAAACACGAGCTCATTCAAAAATCTGGCTCATGGTTTGCCTACAAAGACGAGAAGATTGGTCAGGGTAGAGAAGCTGCCAAGCAATTCTTGACTGACAATCCTAAGATTATGGCAGATATAGAGAAGGCTATTAGGGCAGAAGTTCTCACCTAAGAACCAGCAAATTAGCTTTACTTAAAATTTATCTATATGGCAACAATTACCAAGATTAAGCCACAGACTAAGCGCGACGGCTACTACAACATTTTTGTAGACGACGCGTTTTTCTGCTCTCTAAGCGAGCTTCAGCTCTCACTGCTTGGGCTCAAGATTGGCCAAGAGCTCACCAAAGAGTACGAGGCAAAAATACTAGCCAGCTCGGCAATATCTAAGACCTACAACAGAGCGCTGTACTATCTTCAGTATGGCGATCGCACCGTCTCACAAATGCGAGTCTATCTCACCCAAAAAAAGTACCAGCCAGAATATATTGAGGTAGTGCTCGAGATGCTAGAAAAAGAGAAATACCTAAATGACGAAAACCTCGCCAGAAGATTTGTAGCTGATCGTCAAAATTTTAAACCTCGCTCTCGCCAAAAGCTAAATGCAGAGATGCGCAAAAAGGGCATAGACTCAGCTACTGTTGAGCTTGTTCTCTCAGAGCTAGATCAAGACGATCAAGCTCTCGCTATTCGCACAATAGCCGAAAAAAAACTACGCCAGGCCCGCTATCAAGACAAAGCCAAGCTTACCGAATACTTATTGCGCCAAGGCTTCTACTATAGTGATGTGAAGCAGGCCCTAGAAGAGGTAGAGTTTACTGAGCCCAGCTAGATCTCTTGGCCCTGTACACCACGAGCTGTGTTTTTGGCACGTATCTTGTCGCTATCAACAACTATAAGGCCCGGTAAAACATTGATAATATTTGAGCGATCTATAAGTAGTCCGGTAGACATTATGCGGCTAAGTATCGGTGGAGACACTCTAAGCTTACTTATGTAGGAGTGTTCTGGCTCAAGGCTAAATTCTACAACCTTGCCTAGTTTTTTGCCGTCGTCTGTTTCTACTCTGGAGCCTAGCGGGCTGTAGTTTTTAGATATCACTTCTTGATGGCGCACTAGATCTTCAAAAAGACTAATGTCGGCTGCTGAATTGACATATATTTTGCCCTTATTGATTAGCTTAATATCTGCTGGCAATAAAAAGTATTTTTCGCGGTCTTGCAAATGCTCAAGAGCAAAGGCGATTATTTTTAGACCTGCAGGTGCTATAACATAGCCCTTAACAACGGCAATATTTGTGCCATCTTCTATACTGTAAACGGTACTTCCCAAAAGTTGTCTTGACGGTGTTTGCATAGCTACAATTATACGCTAGTAGCTAGGCATTGTGTGGCTACTAAATCACTAGTAGTATTTTGCTACGTAAATAAGCCTTGGCGGCGGCCTATAAACTTGACCCCACACCTGTTATAAGATATAATCTAGCTGTTATATAAATATTAAAAACGCCTTTTTACTCCCTTGGCGCCTAAGCCGAGGCAGTAAAATCTCAGAAAATATTCTGAGAGGTGCCAAAAAAAGGAGAGTCCAATGAGAAACTACGAAATAGCAGTAGTCTTACACCCAGATCTAGAAATAGATCTAGAAAGCACTACTACAAAAGTAGAAAAAATAATCACCGATCTTGGTGGTAAAATAGACAAAAAAGACAACTGGGGCAAGCGCAAGCTAGCTTACGAAATCAAAAAGCAGACCTGGGGAATATACGTAATATACGAAATAGAAATAGACCCAAGCAAGGTTCGTGCCATTAACGACAAGCTAAACATTACAGAAGAAGTAATGCGCTTTTTGATTGTCTCACTAGAAGATATCCGTTATCTTAAAAAACCAAATCAAAAGCCAGCCAAAAAGTCTGAAAAAGCAAAAAAACCAGCTAAAGTAGTAGAGGAGAAAGCATAATGGCCAAAGATTTTAATCAAGCAATTATAATGGGCAACCTAACCCGCGACCCAGAGCTTCGCACTACACCAAGTGGTCAGTCTGTAGCTTCTTTTGCGGTAGCTACCAACCGTAGCTGGAGCGACCCAAGCGGTGAAAAAAAAGACTCTGTTGAGTTTCACGACGTTGTAGCCTGGGGTAAGCTAGGTGAACTAGTAGCCAACTACATGACCAAAGGTAAAAAAGTCTTGGTAGTAGGTCGCTTGCAGACAAGACAGTGGGAAGGCACAGACGGCGCCAAAAAACAGCGAACAGAAATTGTAGCCACAGATATCAATTTTGTTGGCGGTGCTTCAGACATGCCAGAACTCGGCTCATCTGCAGCTTCTAGCTCAGAGCCAACACCGGCCAAAACAGCATCAAAAAGTGCTAAGAAAGACGACGTTGTCATAGAAGACATGGGTGAAGGTGAAATCAACCTAGACGACATTCCATTTTAGTTTGAGCTAAAGACTATTGAGAGACAGAATCATAATTAATCTAAAATAATATATATAAGGAAAACAATGGCAGAATTTTATAAAAGTAAACAAAACAAGTTTTATAGTGAAGACATAGACTATATTGACTACAAAGACGTAAAAACCTTGCAACGCTACCTAAATAGCGCTGGCAAAATAGAACCTCGTAAGCGCACTGGCGCCAGCATGAAACACCAACGCATGCTAGCAGTTGCTCTTAAGCGCGCTAGACATATTGGCTTGCTACCTTTCGTTGTAAAATAACCCCAAGCTTGTTATTAGAGAGCCCAACTTTGCTGTAAGTCTAAGCACTAGCTTACGCAAGGTTTTAGCCAATCTAGCAACAACCTTTAAGGAAAGTAATCATATAACCATGTATTCACCAACAGATCTAAGAAAAGAAACACTTATTGAGCTTGATGGCACGCCATACAAGGTTATTGAGTATGCTCAAAAACAAATGGGCCGAGGCGGTAGTATTGTAAATACCAAGCTCAAAAATATGGTAAGCGGCAGTGTAATAGATAAGACTTTTCGCAACGACGCCAGCATTGCCCCGGCTAGCATTGCTCGCCAGAGTGTTCAGTACTTGTATTCTTCAAAAGACACACTCAACTTTATGGACACCTCTAGCTACGAAACAATAGAGCTACCACTTCAAAACGACCCAAATATTCCCAAATATATTTTAGAAGGGAGCACCATAGACGCTCTTATATTTGAAGACAAAATAATCGGCTTTGAGTGGCCCAAAAACGTAGCCCTAAAAGTCACTTCTGCACCAGGTGGAGATAAGGGCAACAGCGCTAGTGCCACCACCAAAGAAGTAGAGTGCGAAACAGGGCTCAAAGTGCAAGCTCCTCAGTTTGTTAAAGAAGGCGATGTATTAAAAGTAGATACTCGTAGCGGTAGTTACCTAGAGCGCGCTAAGTAGCTCACTCAGCAAAGTTCAAAATACATTTTAATAATTACTAGTTAGCCAATGTTGAATGCTAAAGCTTCAGCTGGGGGATGACCAAGGGGTTTAGCTATTATGTCTAAATACCACTATGTCGCCATCTTGCATGACATAGTCTTTGCCTTCTAGTCTTACTTTGCCAGCACTGGCCGCGCCAGCCCAGCCATTGCCAGCAACGAATGAATCATAGTCTACCACTTCAGCCTTAATAAATCCTTTTTCAAAATCTGTATGTATAACTCCAGCTGCTTGTGGGGCAGTAAAGCCTGCGTGCATTACCCAGCCACGAGATTCTGTTGGTCCACTAGTAAAAAAAGTCTCGAGGCCTAGCTCTTTGTAGCCGAGTTTAATTAGAGAATTAAGGCCACTTTCTGGTTGCCCCAGCGACTCAAGTAGCTCTTGAGCTTCGGCCTCTGGCAGGTCTTGTAGCTCGGTCTCTATTTGGGCACACAAAACAATAGCCGGGCAGCCCTGCGCCAGAGCTTGCAGCTGAGCAATCTTTGGCTCATCGCTTAGCCCTGCTTCATCTACATTAAAAACATATATAAAAGGCTTGGCAGTAAGTAGCTGCAAGTCTAGACAAGACTCTGGCGGCTGCGGCATATGTGCACTTATTAGCTCACCTTTGTCTAGAATTGCTAGTAGTTCTTGTAGCTCGGTAATATCACCCGCAAGACTAGGGTCTTTTTTGACTTGTTTTTGCAGGCTGTCTATTCTTTTTTGTACACTCTCTAAGTCTGCCAGGCAGAGCTCTGCTTTTATTATTTCTGTGTCGTTGGCCGGGTCTACTTTGCCCTCTACGTGTATTATGTCGTCGTTATCAAAAGCTCTTACTACCTGCACTATCGCATTGCACTCACGTATGTGGCTCAAAAATTTGTTGCCCAGCCCCTCGCCCTTACTGGCCCCGCGCACAATACCAGCGATGTCTGTAAAACTACAGCCAGCAGGCACTGTCTTAACACTTTGTAGTATTTCGGCCAGCTTATATAGCCTAGCATCTGGCACGTTTACTACGCCTACATTTGGCTCAATTGTAGCAAAAGGGTAGTTGGCCGCGAGCACGCGGTTTTTGGTGAGGGCATTAAATAGCGTAGATTTACCTACATTGGGCAGCCCCACAATACCAATACTTAGCGACATGTTATTATTTCCTGCATAGCTTTGTATTATACCAGTAGCAATAGCTCTTGTACAAAGATAAGTTTAAGCTATAATAGAGCTTAACTATTATGAAAACAGATAACCCAGACCAGCCCACAACAGTGAGCCCAAAAGACAAGGCTAATGATGCTCCTAGCGCTCAGTCCCAGCATCTACCTCAAAGTTCGAGACATACCAGCCGCAAGCCTCTCGCAGTTGTCACTATTGTTTTGGCCGTAGCCCTAGCCCTCATAGTCGGCGGGTATTTTGGCTACAAGTATTACAATAGCCGGCAAGACAGTGCTATCACCACCGACAGCAGAGAAGTTATATTTAAAAAAGATATGTTGAATCCAAATAGTAGCGACGAAACTAGGGCTAGTGCGGTAGCAAGCTATTCAGAAGATTATGGCAAATCACTAG
>JBAXNA010000031.1:0-6075 GCA_037133995.1 Candidatus Saccharimonadota bacterium | reverse complement strand
GCTCTTGGTTAGTTTGCCCATTTTTTTTACTATCTGCATTACGTCTTGGTAGGTCTGAGTACTCAAGTCTTCCCAGTTTTCTATTTGCTTGGTAGTTATTACCATGATGTGCCCTTCTGTATGTGGAGCAATAGTAGGCACAACAAAACAGCTATCATCTTGATAGATTATTTCGGCAGGAATGTCGCCTTCTAGCATTTTTGTAAAAACAGACTTAGTCATAACTATTATTGTATCACTTATTTAGCGAAATATAATATCTGGCGATAGATTCGGCTCTCAAGACTGATTACCTGTAACTATTTAAGCTCTTGTGCGGCTACTTGGCCGGCATTTACATAGCTTGAGCTCATCTGAGCCATCTGGGTATCTATAGTGGCCTTAAAACTGCCCAAATACCAGCCGTAGCAGCCTAGGGCGGTAGTGATAATTACAAATTTTACTATATTATTCATTTGCGCATACATTAGATTATTTTACCCAAAATGTAAAGCATGAGAATTTCATTTCTAAGTGCAAGTTTTCTTGAATAATTCAATGGTCAGGGTGACAGGACTTGAACCTGCGACCTCACGGCCCCCAGCCGTACGCGCTACCAACTGCGCCACACCCTGATATTTTTTAAAATATCACTTCACAAAAAGAGACGCAACTCACATTCACTACATCTGCTTCTAGCTATAATCCATACTGTAAGGCTCTCTGGTATAGCTAAGGTGGTCAATTTGCTTACCTAGCTTTAGCAGGTGAGTATGGTGGTGATCTACGGTACGAATAGCGCTCTGCGGTTCTCTAAAAAATACATTATAGCCAGCCTTTTCATAGTCATCCATGATGTCTAAAAAATCTAATCTCTCTTGCTTAGATAAAGTAGTTAGATTATCAATGTGATTTACCGGAATAATCATCAGGTGATCTGTAACCTCGCACATATCAAAAATGTCATAACCAAACATGTTGCGTATTACAATAAATTTGCCAATCTGTTTTATGACTTTATTATCTGGCATTTTGCAGAATTGACAATCACCATCCTTAGGGTGCTTTTGATAGTAAGAGTCTTTTCTTTTAGAAGTTGAATTAGATATATACATAATATTCTCTTATACATATTATCTCATTTATTTATCAAAAGAAACAGTTCAAAGATGCGGCAGTGTCTATACATATTACTTATGCTGTGACATAATAAAAATGTAGAAAGTAATTTTAGTGCAGAAAAACTCCAAATCATCCCAAATACTAGCCCTAGTATCTAAAAAAGACCTGGTACGGCACAGCCGTATTATTGCCGAACCTAATTTGGTTTCGGCTTTTTCTAGTAATACCACTACCCCATCTAGGCGCATCACCGATACGCTTGCCCTTCTCACCAAGCAAGGCTACATAAGCCTTGGTACTGTCGATAATCAAAAAGTCTATACCATCACTCTCAAGGGCCAAGAAAAGCTTGACCGTAGCCAGGCTGTAGAAAGTGTTGTAGATAGCTCTCGGTGGGATGGTCGCTATTACCTTGTCACTTTCAACATCTCTCAAGACCAAAAAGTACTGCGCAACCAAATAATATTAGATCTTAAGCAAGCTGGATTTATCAATTATAGTAAGGGGCTGTGGCTTTCACCGTATAACCCTATAAAATACGTCGAATCAGTCAGAAAAAGCCATGGTTTAGGTCAAAAAATTCGCCTACTAGTAGCCAGCCACCTAGAAGACGAGTCTAAGATCAAACGCCATTTTAAGCTTAAATAAATAAATTTTTAATAATCTCATCAAAAAAGAGTCCGCTACGCCGAAAGTCTTCTTATAACCTCTCCCGCAAAATGCTAGGTGGGTACTCGCAGCACCCTGGCAAGGCCAGGGGCAATCTAGAGTTCCCTGGAGTTATGTTTAATCAGAAAAAGTTATAAAGACTTAAATTTTCGTACGCGACAGACTCTTATAGTGCCTCAATAGCTAGTAAAAGCTAAATTTAGCACTGTAATTATAGCATGTCAGACTAGCCAATTATAATAGAGGCCATTGTTGTTACAGCACTCAAGATAAAAGGCGACAAGAAACGGTAGCTAATAAATAAAAATGCAAAAATAACAATTAAGCCGTAGTTCTCCATTTGGTCCATGACATCTCGCATTCCACTTGGGGCAGCGGCATAAAGTACCCTTGAGCCGTCTAGTGGCGGTATAGGAATCATATTGAAAACAAAAAACGCTAGATTAACGAACACAAATTGCAACAAGAAGCGACCCGTTACTCCACCTAGCGGTACAAAACGCAGATACAGTCCCACAAAAATTGCCATCAAAAGATTACTAGCTGGGCCGGCCACAGCCACCAAGGCTGCCCCCCATTTACCGTAGCGAACAGCATAGGGGTTAAAAGGCACTGGCTTTGCGGCCCCAAACACTACTGGTGAACCAAGCAGTATTAGGGCTACTGGTAGCAAAAGTGTTGAATAGGGGTCAATGTGAGCAACCGGGTTTAGAGTTAGCCTGCCATGCTGCTTGGCTGTAACATCTCCAAGCATATGACCTGCCCAAGCGTGAGAAAACTCATGCACTGTGAGAGCAATAATCACAATAATTAAATATAGAGCTATCGAGGCTAAATTGAAATCCATAGGTTCATTTTACCAGAAACTAGTAGATTTTTGAACAAACTATTGCATATGCCTACTCGGTATGATAAGATACTAGAGTTAATTTTAGCTTATGTCATACAAATGCGATATCACCGGTAAAGGAAAACAGTTTGGTAACAATCGCTCGCACTCACTGCGAGCGACTAAAAAAGCCTGGAAACCAAACTTACAGACAAAAACCCTGATCATAGATGGTCAGAAGGTTCGTTTGAAGCTAGCCGCCTCTACTATTCGCACGCTAAAAAAGTATCAGAATCAGATAGACGCCAAAGAACTAGCATTGGCAGCAAAAAAAGAAGCTTAGAATAGCTTCTTTTTTTTATACTACGATTATTTTTTTATTCTAGAACAATAAGTCTTTGTTGGTCGTTTTCAATTAGCTCTTTTTTGGTTATCTTAAACTTAGCTAGAGTCTCTTGCTCGCTACCAAACTCAGCTGATAAGACCTTGAGCTGCTCATCTGTGTAGTTGTGAGGAATAACAATACTTGGCTCTACTTGATTTATTATCTTGGTGGTTATTTCTGATTTTTCACCTATTACTGGAAGTATTAGTACATCGACTGAAGCAAAGGCTTCCAGCTGCTGATCTGTAAGAGTAGTGGTAACGTCTGTTATATAGGCTACTCGAATCTTATCTGCAAGTACAGAAAAGCCACAATTACCTTTACCCAGGGGTATAGCATCTATCATGCAGGTCTTGACCTCGTATTCACCTGGCGAATCAAACAAAATAGGCTTAGACCCAGATGGTTTTTCAGTCTTTTTAGGCATTAGAGCCACATCGGCCTTTTCACTAAGGCTGTTAATGGCCACGTCTATCGACTTTGAGCTTAAATAGAATCCGTCTTTTTCAATTTTTGTAATATCCATATACTTATTATACCAAGAATTTAAGTTTTATTTCTCTATTTTGTCGTAATAATTTTTATAAACACTACCTACTATTACTGAGCCAGCAGCTGTTACCGGCACAGCGATAAGAACGCCAACAAAGCCTAGTAATGCAGCCCCAATAAGAGCAGCCAACAAAATAAGCATGGGGTGAATACCTACGGCTTTTTTCATCACCTGAGGAACTATTAGGCTACCTTCTATCTGTTGAATTATCAAGAAAAATATCGCTACAATTAAGCCTTTTAGCGGTGAGCCGCTCAAGACAGCCACCAGAACGGCAGGAATTGCCCCAAGATAGGCGCCTACCATTGGTACAGCCTCCATGAGGCCGGCAAAAAGTGCCAGGGTGAGCGCGTAATCAACACCGATAACAGTTAGCCCCAGATAAGATGCGGCAAAAATAATCAAACACAGCACCATTTGACCCCTAAGCCAATGACCTAGCTTACTAGATATGTCGTGGAGGAGCATCACAAACTGTTCACGCCAGGCCTTACGGGGCAAAAGGCCAGACAAGACGACTGCAAACTTTCTTCCGCTAGCCAGCATGTATACTAAAAATATAAAGAAAGTTAAAAAGCTAAACAAGCCACCTGCCAGACCAACAGTAGCCGAGGCAGCATTTGAGCTTACTTTATCGCTGTTTCTGCTAAACCACTTAGCAAATTCATCATAGACCCACTGAGTATATTTCTGATGGGAAGCAAATTCTTTAATTTCCTGCTGATAGCTTGGCCAGCTAGTTGAAAGCTTTTCAGCCTGAGCTATAATCGCCGGTATGATAAGCGCTATCACAACAGCAAAGACCGCTACTATAGCTATTATCACTATTGCAACCGATACTCCTCTTTTGACATGCAGCCTTCTCTCTAGGCTTGATACGATTGGGTTGAGAGCAACCGCAAATATCCCGGCTACTGCAAGAGAGATGATAATTCCAGATATCTGCAAAGTCACCCAGACTAGAGCCAGCGTTAGTATTAAGTACAAAAAAGTCAGGGGCGATATAACTACAACGTGGCGCTGGGGGTCTTTCATCTTGCTACCTGACACCTTTAGAGTCACTAGCAACTTCTATATGGGTAGTGCCCAGTGGTGGTTCTGGTTGGGCAGGAGAAATATTTTGATTGGTGGTGACCGTAAAAATCTTCAAGTCGTCAAACAAAACAATTTTCTTGGCGTCTAAAATATCAGTAAGAAAGCGGTCGTTCAGATTGCGCCGATAGTCAAAGTCCTCTAAGCGCATAGCTGTGTAGTTTAGCTCTCGAGTCATTTCTTTTTCCATATCTGATATTACTTGAGCCAGCTTAGCGCTGTTCATATCACCCACTATAAAAATGTCTATCTGTTGATTGCTACCTCGAGCAAATGCACCAGTCAAAAACAACATTCTTACATTGCCGGCTTTTTGAATTCGCTTGAGTATTTGGTCATCTTCTTTGGTCTGCTTGATAGCCTTTGATTTAGCCGGAATCTTAGAAAAAATTGACTGTAACTCAGCATGAAACTTATATTTTGGCTCAACTTCATAATACAGCCTGTTTCCCTGGCTCACAGAGCGCACGATACCAATGTTTAAAAGGTTCTGAAGCTCTCTGCGCACTGAGTTGATTTGCTCATCTATTTTGCGAGTAATTTCGCGCACATAAAAAGGTCTCTCAGGATTATTATAAAACAAGCTAAGTAACTTGACCCTAGTCTTTGATCCAAACAATTGTTCAAACATGCTACCTCCTTTAGTGTCAGTACTTTTGTATTCAACCCATTTGGACAAAAGTACTGACGTTTATTTAAGCTGATTATACACCCTATTGAACACAAACAACAACCCAATTTATAAATTTATTATTCACTAAGATCTGTTTTTTGCAATTTTACTGGCTTCATTTTCTAGCCAGTCATCGAGCTCGCCTATGCTGTATTCAGGCTGGCTAAGTCGCACCGCCTGCTCAATAATAAAATCAGCTACGGTAGGATTTTTGGGTAAAAAAGAGCCATGCATGTAGGTGCCAATTGCACTGCCTTGCAATATTCCTTCGGTCATTGAGTCTTTGCTGTTACCAAAGCCCTTGATTACACTTCCAAGAGGATTACTGCCCTCCAATAGCTCAGTTACTCCACTATGGTTCTCAAATCCTACTAGCTCACCAAAAACATCACTTTTTATAACAATACTGCCTATCATCCTAAAGTCAGTAGCTTTAGTTACGGCGTTAAAAATGCCAATACCTGGCAGCTCTTCTCCCTCTGCTGTTATAAAATACTTACCAAACAGCTGATAAGCCCCGCATATTGTAAGCATTGGGACATTGCGCATGTGATGCTCATGCAAGGCCCTTGATTTGAGCTGGAGATCTTGAGCTATACTGGCCTGTCCCTTGTCTTGCCCGCCCCCCATAAAAACTATATCAAAATCTTGATCTATTTCTTCACCAATACTGCGGCTAAAGTACTGACTCTCAATACCTCTAGCCTTCATTCTCTGAGTCAAACAGATAATGTTGCCAAAGTCACCATAAATATTCATTCTATCAGGGTACA
>JBAXNA010000030.1:0-6850 GCA_037133995.1 Candidatus Saccharimonadota bacterium | reverse complement strand
GCAATTGAAGCTATAGACCCAAGGCTGATAGCCGAGGCCAAGGATTCAGCTTCTAGGGTTGAGTTTTTGAAGAGCCAAGAGAGAGACCTAGCTGTAGCTATCGCAGATACCGAAAGCCTGATAGTCTCGCTAGAGAAGGATATTAAAAAACGCTTTGAGGCTTCTTTTAAGAAAATAAACAATTCTTTCGATAAATATTTTGTAGAGCTTTTTTCTGGTGGCAGCGCTGAACTTAAGCTAGTTGCCCAGCAAGATGGTGAATATGGAATAGATATTTTAGTGAGCCCAGCGGGTAAGCGGGGAAAAAGTATAAATGCACTTTCTGGCGGCGAGAAGGCACTATCTGCCGTTGCCTTACTGGCGGCGATACTCAGCTCTAACCCAAGCCCCTTTATTGTCTTAGACGAGGTAGACGCTGCTCTCGATGACGAAAACTCTACACGGTTCTGCAAGGTACTCAAGAGGCTATCTGCACATAGCCAAGTGATTATCATAACTCACAACCAAGAGACGATGCAGTCTGCGGCTAATATTTTTGGTGTCACTACTGGCCAAAAAGGTGATAGTGAAATATTGCAGCTTGCCTTGCAGCAAGCAAGTGGTATGGCCCAATCTTAAAATTTGCTATACCTGTTGACAAGTAGGCCTATTTACAGGTAGAATAAGGCGTATTAGTTTTGTGGCCTAGCGGTCACATAATATTATTTATTTGTAAAACAAGGAGTCTATGGTAGTAATTCGTTTGGCCCGTCACGGTCGTCATAAATACCCAACATACCGAATCGTAGCAGCTGACAAGCGTCGTGCAGCCACGAGTAAGTTTTTGGCTATTTTAGGTACCTATAACCCACACACAAAAGAACTAAATCTTAAAAAAGATGAGATAACAGCTTATCTTAAAAACGGCGCCCAAGCCTCAGACCGTGTTTTGAGACTATTGCAGAGCCAAGATGTAGAGCTACCAAAGTGGGCAAAAACTCATGACCGCAATAAGTCACCAAAATCTGAACCAAAAGAAGAAGAAACTACTGAAGTAGAGGGACCAGCAGAAGAAGTTACAGAAGAGGCTACAGTAGAAGTAGCTAGTGAAACAGCAGAAAAAGCCGAAGAAAAGGCTCAAGAAGTCAAAGATGACACAGGTACAGTAAAAGAAGCCGAGCAAAAGGCAGAAGCCGACAAGAAAACAGAAAAAGTTGCCGAAGCGGTAGAAGAAACAGTTGAACAAGAAACTAAAAAAGAAGCCTAACAAGGCTTCTTTTTAGAGTGACAACATAGACTTGGGGCTGTAAAAAAATCTTTATGCTTGTATAATCATAAGTGCTTGATAATAAATTAAAAGTAAGGAGAATTTTTATTATGTCAGAAGTAGAAAAAGATCAAGTATTTGTCGAGTATGTTGTTAAGGCACTTGTAGAAAAACCAGAGAAAGTAGTAATTAAGCGCTCAATTGATGACAGGGGCGTGTTGCTAGAGCTCACTGTAGACCCAGAAGATATGGGCAAGATAATAGGAAAAGCCGGCGCCACCGCCAAGTCTATTCGCACCCTGCTAAGAGTCTTGGGGGCAAGAGATGAGCTTCGCTACAATCTTAAAATTTCAGAGCCAGAAGGTTCTGAGTTTAGCGCAAGACCAAAGTCTGATAGTGATGATTCTGAATCTAGTGAAGAGCCTAAGCCAGCAGAAGACGAGTTTACTCAAGTAGACAGCAAGGCTGCAGAAATAAAAGCCAAAGCTCGTGAAGGTATAGAAGATCTAGATACAGACATCTAGTGGTGTTAATAATCTTTAAGTAAATATTAGATATGAAAATTTATATTATCAGTTTATTTCCCGAAATGTTTGAGCCAGTCTTAAACATGTCTATGCTATGGAAGGCCCAAGACAAAAAACTAGTTGATTTTGAAGTAATAAACTTGCGAGACTATGGTATAGGCAAAAGAAAGACAGTTGACGATACCCCGTATGGGGGCGGTGCAGGAATGCTCTTAAAGTGCGAGCCAGTATTTGATGCAATTGAGTTTGCCAAACAAAAAGACCCAGCTGCTAGAGTGCTAATGATGACGCCTAGAGGTAAGAGATACTCTCAGCTAGACGCCAAGGCTCTTAGTAAGAAAGACAGCCTAATAATACTTTGCGGCCATTACGAGGGCTTTGATGAGCGAATACTAAGTGTTGTAGACCAAGAAATATCAATGGGTGACTTTGTGCTAACGGGTGGCGAAATACCAGCTATGGCAGTTGTTGATAGTATTACCCGCCTTATACCTGGCGTATTAGGTGATGAAATGTCTAATCAAGATGAATCTTTCTCTCTAGGGCTTTTAGAATACCCTCAGTTTACTCGCCCAGATGATTTTAGAGGTATGAAAGTGCCAGAAGAATTAAAAAATGGTAACCATGCCGAAATAAATGCCTGGAGAAAATCTCAGGCTCTAAAGAAGACTCAAGAAAATAGACCAGATCTAGTTGATTTTTAAGCCTAGCAAAAACACTCTAAAAATGTTAGAATATTGCTGTCTATAAAGAGTATTTGTGAGCAATCATACTATTATTTTTAGTACAAATAGAGTCTGTACAATAATAATTTTAGTACGCCTAAAAAATATATTGGGGAGTGGCCAAGCGGTAAGGCGCCTGCCTCTGGAGCAGGAGATCGAAGGTTCGAATCCTTCCTCCCCAGCCAACAAAAGCGGCCAACTAATGTTAGCTGCTTTTGTTGGCTAGTTCATTGGTGGCATCTTCATGAGCTGGCTAGTGTCCACTTCGCCCTTGAAACATCTAATAGAAGATGTAGCATCGCTAGTTCCGGGAAGCACATAGTGGTATATACCATTTGGGAACTCTGGAGTTGGACTATTAATTCCATTGCATTCATCAAGCCTAGATACTTCTATTTTATTTCCATTTATATCGCGGTTGCCATATATAGGGAAGCCGTCCATTGCAATACCAGTAATGTGCGAAGGTCCATTGTCGGTATCGACTTCAGATGTGACGCAGTTAGACAAAGCATGGTAGTGATATTCTCCTCTTGGTGAAGGTGTTGGGTGCCCGCTGCATGAATCTACAAACCAAACCTTATTGCCGTTACTGTCGGTAAGATAAAAGTTGCTAGACATGGCAACGGTCTTATTGTCACCCTCATAAGGATTAAATAGCACTGCACCAGATATCATTAAGCCGATTGATCCTAGGGGTGCCTGGGTTACGGTTGATGCCAACTTGGGTGTAGTAGTTATTTTAAAATCATAGCTCTGTACCTTGGTTGGGTCGTTACTAGTATGCGCTGTATCTTGGCTAGGCACAACTACTTGTGCATTTGGAACTGCATATTGCGAATCTCTTTTGTGGTTGGGGATTCCGTTAGCTTGCAACCTTATTCGGCCATCACTAAAAGACACATCTATGCTATCTCCCCACTTAACATCTTTCATAGCAGAAGCTGTATTGATCTTGGTATCTCCACCTATAGAGCTGGCCGGGCTAGTGTAGGTTTGTTTTGTTGAAACATTATTAATTAGAAAATAACCCATAACTAATAGCATTAGCAATACTAATACTGTCGAGATTATTAAAATAATCATTTCATTATTTTTGGATTTTTTAAATTTGCTACCCACTTTAGTCTTCTTGCTGGTTTTCATAAGTATTATGCTAGCATAGATACACAAAAATAGCTCAGCAGCTAGCAACTATTTTCATATTGCTATTTTAGTTACCTTTAATTTATTGACATTTATTTCGACAATCATTATATTACAGCTCATTAATTTTCTTTTGCCTGCCACTGGAGCAGGAGATCGAAGGTTCGCATCCTTCCTCCTCAGCCAACATACTTATACTTAAAAGACTCTAACGGGTCTTTTTTTGATACAAGACCCACATGGGTCTTGTCTGCTTTTTATGGAGAGGGCGAAATGATATAATACACCTATGTCTACAAAATATATTCTTCACGGTGGTAATGCTCAGGATATAAATACCAAAAATGAAAGATTCTTCAGGGAAATTATAGATGGCGGCTCTTCTTCGGTTAATATACTCCTCGTCCAATTCGCTGCCATAGCTGAGAAGCAAGAAGTATACAAAGACCGACACATGGCTCAGTTTCATCGTGTTCAGAGTAAGAAAGAGCTTCATTTTGAAGTAGCACAAAAAGAGAAATTCGTTGAACAACTCAAATGGGCTGATGTTGTGTATCTTTGTGGCTCAAGTGGCGGTGGGGCTACAGAAAGATTACTCGGTGTGCTCACGCAATTTGACAACTTAAAACATATGTTTGATGGCAAAATTGTCGCTGGCGAGTCTGCAGGCGCGAATTGTCTGGCCGTACATTGCTATAGTAAGTCGAGCGGAATACTAAGCTGTTTAGGTCTAGTACCTGTTGACCTTATAGTTCACTATCAAAAGGGCGACGAAGAAGCTTTGCAAGGTATTAACGGTGGTAACAAGTGCCTTTATCTTAAGAATTATCAATTTAAAGTGTTCTAGACTGTGACGCTCAGCCAAAATTTATTGATACTAAAAACCTTAATCAAAAACTCTCGCCGTAAAAAAGCGAGAGTTTTTGATTAATTGGTGTTACTTAGCTTGAGATAATATTATTTATTATCTTGGCCATTCATCATATTTTTGCCGCCTGCTGGGCCTCTACCACCATGTGGGCCAATTGCACCTTTTGGTATATTGTTGTCTTTTGCCCACTTCTGCATGTCGCTTTTTATGGCCTGCATCTCAGCTTTTCGGGCTGCTGGGTCTGTGAGCTCACGCGCCGCATCGAGTCTTGGCTTAATCTCCGCCTGCTTAGCCGTGATTAGCGCTTTTTGGTCGGCGGTGATTTTTCCACCCTCTACCATCTTATCTAGCTTGTCAGATTTTTTTTGAGCTTGCTGTTGATCTATGACTTTTTGTACATCATCTTTGTTTAGATTAAACTTACTAGCGATGGCTTGTGATAGCCCCTGGCCGTTACTGGGTGTTTGGGCAAAGGCGACTCCACCTACCATTAGTATGCCGGCAGCACCTGCGGTGGCTATACTGGCAGCTATTAGTGATTTCTTTTTTTGAAGTGTTCTCATGTTTTTATCTCCTTTGGTTATGTTGCAATACATAGCTCTTCTAATCATCTTTGGTGTATTGCTGTGTTAAAGCAAAACGAATATGTTATTTATGTGATGACCGTCTAAGAACTATTCATATAGTACTTTACCCACCTGAAAAACAGCTGAAATACTGATACTAATTACTCCAAAATAATAAACACCCTTGCAGCTGCAAGGGTGTTTATATGAACTTAAGCTTAAGTAAGGCTACTAGGCTTCTTTGATGTCGCCACCGTGAACAAGTAGTGCATATATAATGCAAACTGAGATGACTATAAGTATAACTGACCAAATTGGTTGGTAAGGTATAAACACTAAGTTAGCACATGCGTATACTACAGCAATTACGACACCAACAATTCGGCCGTACATGTTGCCTTTTAGTACTGAAAGGCCAGCTAGTAGTATTAGTATACCTACTACTAAGTGGTACCAACCCCAGGCATTTAAGTTTATTGCCAATATGTTGTTAGCGCCAACCACGTATACTTCTGGCTGAAACAAAGCTACAAAGCCAACAATGCTAGCGAAAAAACCTTGTAGAATCAATAATACGCCTGCAAAAGCTGCCCAGCCTACCCATCCACTCATTTCTTTATTTGATTTGTCCATATTTTCAATTCTCCTTTTTAAATATTGCTGTGCTTAAACTTTACCACTACCTTAGCGTAAGCACAATAGTTCGTGGGCATTGTGCTTTATTTTGAGCCAGTGTCTTTAATGGCCAGTAACAATATGCAGGCTATTCCTGCCGCTACAGTGCCGGCTAAGGTTATATTTGCGCTTCTTAGAAGGCCTAGGGTAATAAGTAACGCATCTAGTGCAACAATAGCAGTAATTATTATTGTGGCATTATTTGCTACCCATTTGAACGCAGGTGCTTTAGCTTGAGACTTGATTAGGCCAGATATTTTGATGCGAATCCAGGTGGCGGCAGTTGAGTTTCCGCATAGGTAGGCAAATATTGCAATTAACACCATAAGGGCCAATGCTGTGGTGGTGTAGTCTATAAAGTCTTGGGTTAGACTTGAGTAGATAACTTGACCAGAAAGCGTACTAATATCTGAAACCTGAGCAGTTAGATTTGATACAAAAAGGTAGCCGCCGGTGCTCACAAGTATTAGGTTTATTACCAAAAAGACAGAAGATAGTATAGATATTTGTAGTATTGTTTTTCGTCTGTCTCTAGACACCCAAAATGTTAGGCCCGCAAAGACGAGAGCCGCTAATGGTATCCATACTGCAAGGCCATTTATGGTGTTAATAGCTAGCAAGATTGTAGGAAGATTAGAAACGGTAGCGAGCGGTATCTTTAGGTTCAGGCTACTAGTATTTAGGTTGTTTACAAAACCTAGGCCAGAAGATGCAAGTGAGCTTTTTAGATTGCTAAGTACTGGCTCAACATTCAAAATAACCTTGTCACTTTCTATAAATATAACCTCACCACTAGCTGAGGGCTGTGATTTTTGATTTGCTGTACTTATTGTCTTGAGTAGAGCTGTGTGAGCTTGTCTGTTGGCATCTTTCCAAAACTGCTGAAACTTTGGTGTTGATAGCAGTTTTTGCATTTCTTCGGTACTAAAAGTCTTCAGTGAGCTAGCTATAGTGCCAGCTAGAGGCTTGGCTTTTTCTGGCAGAAGATCGTTGGCATATTTCTCTACGTCAACAGATTCAAAAACTACGTCAATTGTCTTGACCGTAATATCGCGCTGCACAGAAGTGCTAGCTAGTATTTCACTAGTTTTTCG
>JBAXNA010000029.1:0-6870 GCA_037133995.1 Candidatus Saccharimonadota bacterium | reverse complement strand
TCTCCAAGAAGTCTATCGAGTTCCTTGCGGTGCAATAGAAGTTTTCGGCTCTGGGTTGGCTCATAGCCGGTCACGCCACTGGCATGCTTGTACTGAGTGATGTGGGCGTTTGTAAGATAGGCTTCATCACCCTGAAAGCTAACAAAACTGCCTTTGAGACTAATAGCTCCTTGCTTGACGCTCTTGACCTCATGGCCGGCCAATACCAAACCCGCCACGAGGGTTTCAGAGATTTCGTAGTCGTAGCGAGCTCTTTTGTTGGTGGCCAGTATCTTCATAGGCTTTATTATACTCTAAAGTGCTTTATTGCTGAAACTAATACATTGAGCTAAATTTACGGTATAATTATATTTATGAAAACACTAAAAAGTCAGATACAAGAAATCGTCGAGCTAGCTTATCAAAAAGACTTTGGTTCAACCAGTAAGCCCGCTTCTATCGAGTATTGTGATATTAAGTTTGGGCATTTTGCCACTAATATCGCCCTGGCTAACAGCAAAGAGCTGGGTGTGTCTCCGGCCCAGATCTCTACAGTATTAGCTAAATCACTAGCCAATAACGATATTTTCGAATCTGTTGAGGTTCAAGAGCCCGGCTTTATCAACATGAGGCTCAAGCCGCAATTACTACTTGAGGTAATGCAAGAAAGTCACGACAATGTCTTGGGTGGGCTAACAGATTTGGCCCAAGGAGAAAAAATGGTCATAGACTACTCGCACCCCAATATTGGCAAGCCTATGGGGGTACATCATCTACTCTCAACAGTCATAGGAGACTCTATAAAGCGTCTTTACCGCAAAGCTGGCTACCAGGTAATAGCTGACAATTTTATCGGTGATATGGGCACACAGTTTGGAAAACTAATACATGCCGTTAAGACTTGGGGCGATATGGAAAAAATTGAGAATAACCCGGTTCCAGAGCTACTCAAGCTGTATGTGCGTTTTCATGTTGAGGCTGAAACAGATGATGAGCTTGATCAATCTGGCCGAGCTGAGTACAAAAAACTTGAAGAGGGTGATGCAGAGAACAGAGCCTTGCTTAAAAAAATCCAAACCTGGAGTATGGCTGAAATACTCGCCTTGTATGATGAGCTTGATGTAGAATTTGATCATTTCAATGGCGAGAGTTTTTATGAAGACAAAATAGCCGCAGTAGTCCAGCTAGGTAAAGAAAAGGGAATATTCACCATCAGCCAAGGTGCGCTAGTATGTCATACCGATAACCCAGATGAGCCACCAGCTATAATTCTAAAAAAAGACGGAACCAGTCTCTATCTTACTAAAGACTTGGCGCGTATAGCTTATTGGCAAAAGACTTGGAGCCCAGACTATATGGTAAATGTTGTCGATATAGCCCAGAGCCTTCATCTAAAACAGGTCTATGAAGTGTCTGCAAAACTCAATCTTACCAAGGCTTCAAATATCCACGTGGCTTTTGGCCGAATGCAGTTTGCTCAAGGCAGCATGAGTACTAGAAAAGGCAATATTATCTTGATTGAAGACCTGCTAGTGGAGACCAAAAATAGAGTTCGTAAGCAGATAGTAGAGCTATCTAAGGACCTTACACCAGAAGAATCTAGTGACTTGGTAGATATTTTGGCGATCAACTCTCTAAAATACAACATACTTCGCCAAAATAGACTCTCAAATATCAGCTTTGACTGGGACAACATGCTGAGTCTTGAGGGTAATAGTGCACCATACCTGGCTTACAGTGCGGTACGTATGCAAGCTATCGCCAGACTTAGCGAAGAGAAGGCAACTTTGCCGGCAATTAATACCACAAGTCTCGATAGAGTCGAGGTGGAGTTGATTTTGCAAATTAGCCGAGCTACAGAAGTATTTGCCTCTGCTGCAAGTGGTTTTGACCCTAGTAATATTGCCAACTACTGCTATGAGCTGTGTAGAATGTACAATAGCTTTTATCACACCCATAGAGTTGTTGAAGAGGACGCAGTATTGAGCCATAGATTGCTTATAAATAACACCACTTTGCGAGTATTAGAAGCTTGTTTTGAAGTTCTGGGACTCAAGCTGCCAGCTAAGATGTAAGCTGTTCTATAGCTTAAATTTTTTGATTGAGTTAGCTGTTGTAAAATATACATTTTTGTCTTTAGGGTTGTAGCTGAAGCTGGAAATGCCTGATGTTGAGTTTACAATAACTTCTTTTTGGTACTCTGCCCCAGAGTCTTTTAGTGTCAGAATTATGAAGGCTTTTTTGGCTGAATTAAGTAGTATGAGCTGGTCTGGGGATTCAATGTAGGCCAGAGAGGTGATATCTATTTGGTCAGAAGGCTTTCTTGCGATATTGAATTCTTTTTGTACACCTTGATCGAAAAGCAATACATCACCATTTCTTTTAGATACAAATATGTTGCCGCTTACTGATGCAGAAGTGGCATCTGAGAGTAGGCCGGGCGCTGGGTTTTTGATGTAGGCTGTCTTTGAGCCAAAGCCAGTAGCGGTTTTGCTGAAGCGGTATATTTGATTGTCTTCTGGGCTTAACAAGTAGATATTGCTCAGGTATGAAGAGAGGGCAGTAGCGCTTGGCCAGGTTGCTGGGCTAGCTGGTTTGCTGAGAGTGCCATCTGGTCTTATTTGGTAGACTGCATCTGGCGTAAGGGCGTAGATAGAATTAGATGCAAGGCTAGAACTGAGGCCAAGGCTGTTTTTTAGACTTGCATTTGTAGCAATTGTTTTACTGACACCAGATTTTACTGACAAAACTGAACCAGATGACTTATCTATTGCATATAGCGTCTCCTCTAGCAGCGAAATAGCAGAGTAGCTGGCACTAGCATTTGGGTTGCTATAAACTTCTACAGCATCAACCCTAACGATTCCGGCGGCCCGGTCTTCTAGCTGAAGAATAACTGCCTGAAGCTGGTCAAGGCTAGGCTTTTTTGATGCAGTAAGTATTGCATCAAGAGCTTGCCTGTCTTTGGGTGAGAGCTCGTTTATGGCGTTACTTAGCTCAGACAATGCCTGCAGGGCTTCGGTTTTTTGGCCGCTCGCTAGCTGAGACTTAGCTTTTTCTATATTCTGCTCAAAAGTAGCATAGTTTTTCTTTAGGTCTTGGTTTTGGGGGTTGTACCACTGAAAATATCCTAGCGCTGATATCGAGATAACAATAAATACAGCAATTATGGCAATGAAGGCCATCGGGTTTGGGTTAATGTATTTTATCCAGAGATTGTTCCAGGCTTTTTTAAGAGTTTTTTTGGTACTATCTAGAAAACTAATATTTGAAAGCCTCGTAAATAATGACTTTGTAGACTTTTTTACAGCATTTTGGGTACTAGCAAGCACCATTGGTATCGAGAGAGAGGTTTTTTCTAGTTTACTGAAGCTTTGCTTGTCATTTTTTTCTGGTGAAGATACTAAAATCGGGCTTTCTGTGATTTTTTCATTAGCCTTAGTGCGTTCTACCCACACTGCACCCAGGTGACTGTTGCTTAGGGAGCTGATTTTATCTGCGAATTCTGTAAAAGTAATTGGATCTTCGGGCTTAAGCAGTGAGTATATGACTGTCTTAGGTATATGGTCTGAAAACCTCGCACTTACTAGTAATATTTTATCTTTTTGGCTCAAACTACAGCTGTATAAAGATGCGAATTGATTGTGCTGGGTCTGTGATTTGGGTTTGTCTATTAAGGCGGTTGTTTCGGTGGGGCCTTTTTGATAAGCAGCAACGTCACCACAGCTGCTCAGAACCAGGCTGTCTTTAGAGATGACAGCTATTAGCCCTTCGAGATGAAAACGGGCCTCAAGGCGCTGATAGTAATGATTAAGGTCATGTAGACCTTGATTAACTGCCTGAATAGATTTTTTGTAACGCAGCTTGGCCGAGTCTTGCTCGGACTCTTCGTAGAAAGTACTCGAAAAAACATCTTCTATATGTTTAGCTATTTGCTCTAGATCTTGAGGGGGAGACCATATGGTAAGAATAATGTAGATATTTTCTTCACTAGCAATCTCGGGTGTTTGCCCGCTGAAGCTATATACAAAAGTCTTGGTGTGTTCATCTGGGCTGGAGCTAGGCTTGATGAGCTGAAAATGCTGCATGGGCTTATACCTCACTAATGTTTATATTTAGAGCATAGCACCTCTAAGTGGCTACCACCAGAGCTACGATAGAGGTATAATGTTTATATATGGTGGATGTAACAAAACTTAATGCTGCTCAAAAGCAAGCTGTTTTTCATGTTGATGGCCCAGCCTTGGTAGTGGCTGGAGCCGGAACTGGCAAAACAGCAGTAATAAGTATGCGCATTGCACATCTGCTTCTTTCAGAGAAAATACCCGCAGAATCTATTTTGGCACTTACTTTTACAGAAAAGGCTGCGACCGAAATGCAAGACAGGGTAGAAAGGCTTCTGCCTTATGGCTATGTTGACAGCGATATTCTGACTTTTCATGCATTGGGCGACAAAATATTGCGAGAATTTGGATTCGAACTAGGGCTACCATCTGATTTTGTGGTAATGTCGGGCTTTCAGCAGTCTATAGTGATGCGCCAAGTACTAGACGGAATCGAACTCAGCTACTACAAGAAGCCATCTGACCCATTTAGTTTTTCTGACGCACTGTTGCAGGCCATCTCAAGGCTTAAAGACGAAAATATATCAGCAGAAGACTTCACTGTATTTGCTAAGTCTCAAGCAAAAAAAGAAGATCCTGTTGAAGCCAAGCGTATCAAAGACCTGTCAGAAATATACACCGCCTATCAGAGTAGTTGCCTAGACAAAGGAATGATTGATCATGGTGACCAGATAATGCTAGTTATCAGCCTACTCAGGAGTTTTCCAAAGATACTTAGTTATTTACAGCTAAAGTATAAGTATATTTTGGTCGATGAATACCAGGATACCAATTTTTCACAGAGTTATTTGCTAAAATTGTTGTCAAAAAAGCATCAAAACATCATGGTCGTAGGTGATGATGACCAGTCAATATATGGCTTTCGTGGCGCTGCAATATCAAATATCCTCAGTTTTACCAGAGATTTTCCTGGGGCAGTGCAGATAGTCTTAAATAATAATTACCGGTCTAGCCAAAAAATTCTCGATGCATCGTATAAGCTAATCCAGAACAATAACCCATATAGGCTAGAAGTGGAGAATAAGATCAACAAAAAATTGACAGGTGACAAAAATATACCTTCTGATGTAGTCGTTACAACAGCGGATACTCTACCTGTTGAGATGAATAATTTAGCACAACAAATCTTGATGTATAACCAAGAAAAGAATATTCCTTTCTCTGAAATAGCAGTACTGCTTCGCACTAATAGACAGGCCATAGATGTGGCCAATGCACTTCAGAAGCACTCAGTGCCTTACGTGGTTTCAGAAAGTCAAAATCTATTTGATCAAGCCGAAATAAAAGTCTTGGTTAATTTTATACACATACTCTCAGATCCTAGCGCTTCAGCTGCGCTCTATGGGCTACTGGCCTCAGATCTCTACCAAATTCCACTTGATCAAATTGCTCAATATAGCGCCAAGGCCAACAGAACTCACCAGAATCTTGAAGCTTACTTGCTAGAGCAGAAAGATATACCAGCTAGCATTAGCCTGGTTCTGACAACTATTGCTAGCTTTAGGGCCTCTGCGCAGGCCGGTAATGCCGGAATGGTGGTATATGACTTCTTGAAGGCTTCTGGATACCTAGATAGGCTCGTAAAACAAGCCGAAAAAGACCCAGCACCAGTTATTCAGATTCAAAACATTACTCAGTTTTTCAGCTTGGTGAAAGATTTTGAAAGAGCCAATGCTGACCCACATATTTACGCTCTCTGGGGCTACCTGGTAGGAATAAAAGAAACTGGCTCAGACATCAAGATTCAGGTCTCGCCACTTGATAGTGACTCGGTAAGTGTTATGACCGTACACAAGGCCAAAGGTCTGGAGTTTAGTGCGGTCTGCGTGATAGATCTGACAGAGTTGACATTCCCAGGTAAGAATATGTCTGACAAAATCAAGCTACCAGACGGTCTTCTGTCGAAAAGTGACAATAAAGTGCCTTGGCATATTTTTGAGGAGCGTCGACTTTTCTATGTAGCTATAACCCGTGCAAAACAGTATCTATACCTCAGCTCTTCATTTGACCACGGAGGCAAAAGACTCAAGAAGCCATCGCGTTTTATAGAGGAAACTACTGGTAGGGGCTACGAATTGCCCAAGAATAAAAATGCTGTTGATTTGAGCAGCTTAAAAAACTTTGAAAAGCTACCAGTTAGCCCAAAAGACCCCTTGTCCAAATTCATAAGTAGCGACGGCTGGCTTCATATGACCACAGGCCAGGTGGCCGACTACCTATATTCACCCAAAGAGTTTTGGTATTTTCATGTATTAAGCTTACCAAAAGGGCCATTTCATAGCCTTATCTATGGCTCGGCTATCCACGCTGCAATAGAGACCTATTATTTGGCTAGACTGCAAAGAAAAGACATCGATATCAATGAGCTCTGTAAGGTCTACCAGAACAGCTGGAGTAGTGAGGGCTTTGTTTCATTGCAGCACGAGAAAGATCAGCTAGAAAGGGGCAAGATTGTATTAAAATCTTTTTACGATCGAGAACAACAGAAAGACGATGTTCCAGAGCACATCGAAAAAGAATTTCATCTTAAAATTGATCAGCTTAAGCTTAAAATTTCAGGTCGGTATGACGCGGTTTTTGATAGAAAAGGCAAAATTGAGGTTCGAGACTTCAAGACTGGAGCAGTAGATACCGAAAAAGTTGCTCAAAAGAAGCTAAAAGATAGTATCCAGATGAAAATATACGCCATGGCCTGGGAAAAAACCCATCAAAGTCCGGTCGATAGCATGAGTTTGTATTTTGTAGAGCATGATATATTGGCTCGCAC
>JBAXNA010000028.1:0-7436 GCA_037133995.1 Candidatus Saccharimonadota bacterium | reverse complement strand
CAATTATAGAGCAAATATTGTGGCTTTATTGGTATTTGGTCGTTTCTACTGTACTTATAGCTCTATTTATCAGATAATAGAGAGGTAAGATAAATATCATGAAAAATAAGTTTATTTCAGTCACCATAGCCATTCTCTCGGCCATAGCGCTGTCTTCTTTGACAGCTTTGATTTATGTAACAATGAGCTTTACTCCCAAGCAGTTAGGTCCAGCCTCAATGACTTTTTGGTTCTTGGCAGTGCTTGTATTGGTCACTAGCCTGTCTACCTTGCTTGATTTTGCCATAAAACTTAGAAAATCAGACAACAGAGCGCAGCCTAGAAGGGCCCTTCAGTCGTCTCTTAGGACCGGGTTTTTACTAGGTTTCACTTCAGCTATACTGCTGGCGTTATCTAGCTTGAGGAGTCTAAGCTTGAGAGACTTGGTACTATTTTTATTAACAGCTCTAATTATTGAGATTATATTCAGAACCAGAAAAGCCTGATAATAATTAATTTGTAATCACTATGAAAAACACCGAAAAACATCCCGAATATATTATATCTGCAACAAAAGACTTCAGCGAAGCCACTAATAAGTCACAGCTTGATTCTGCTAAAGCTATGTATATTGGGCCAAAAAGTCATATTTACACAGAATTTAAAAAACTATCAACGCTTACAGGCCAGCCGAGGGCAGATTTAGGTCGCCAACTCAATAATTATAAGAACATGCTTGAACAGCTATATAGATCTGCCCTGGATAGAATTAGCGGTGGAAGTGATTTTGAGCCAATAGACATGAGTCAGCCCACACCCTATAAGTCTATTGCAAATTTTGGACACAAACACCCAACCAGCCAGATTTTATCTGACTCTTATAACATTTTTACTGGGCTTGGTTTTGCAATTGTTGATAGCGATGAAATAGAGACTGACTGGTATAACTTTGAGGCTTTAAATATGCCTGAAACTCACCCAGCTAGAGAAATGCAAGACACTTTCTATATTGAAGGAAGCAAAATAAATTTGGTACCGAGAACGCACACTTCAGGTACTCAGATTAGATTTATGGAAAATAATAAGCCGCCTTTTAAAATTGTGGTACCTGGTAGGGTTTTTAGAAATGAAGATGAAGACGCAACCCATATCTGGTCATTTTATCAGTTAGAAGGCCTAGTGGTGGGAGAGGGAGTTTCTGTCGCTGATCTGAAAGGAACGCTTCTTAGGGTGGTTCGGGGACTTTTGGGCCCAGAAGCCGATATAAGATTTAGGGCAAGCTATTTTCCGTACACCGAACCATCAGTAGAGCTAGACTGTAAATATCAGGGTAAATGGCTCGAATTAGGCGGGGCTGGCATGGTTCATCCACAGGTACTATTAAATGGCGGAATTGACCCAAATGTTTACACTGGATTCGCATTTGGCTGGGGAGTAGAGCGACTAGCCAATATCAAATATGGCCTTACAGACTTGAGAGAATTATGGCGACCAAGATTTAGCTTTATGGAGCAATTTTAGCCATGAGACTATCTGTAAATTCTGTAAATTCCTACCTTAGCAGAAAGCTATCAACTCAAGAGATAGTTGATGCTTTAGAGAAAACCGAAGTTGAGGTAGAAGATGTTCTGCTAGCTAGCAAGCTAGATAGCAATATTGTGACTGCAAAAGTTCTAAAGATTAGTAAACACCCAAATGCTGATAAACTTAGGTTGGCCGAAATATCATTTGGAAATAAAACAAGCTTAGTTGTTTGTGGCGCTGAAAACCTAGCCGCTAATATGATTGTGGCACATGCTCAGCCGAAGTCAGTTTTACCAGATGGCAGCAAGATTGAAAAAGCTGTTATTAGAGGACAGAAATCGGCAGGAATGTTATGTTCGGCTAAAGAGCTAGGAATCTCTGATGATCACGCTGGTATCCTTAATCTAGACCCTGGCCTACCGACAGGCATATCATTGTGCGACATAGAAAGTATAGGCGATGTCCTAGACATTACGACCCCTGCGAACCGCTGGGATATGCTTTCTATTATAGGCCTGGCTAGAGAAGTCTCAGGAAATACAGATTTGAGCCAGATTATTGAACCAAAAACATTGGACATAAAATATTTTGACAAGAAATATGTAAATGTCAAAGAAATTGGGGAGTGCAGCCGATTTATTTCAGTCAGGCTATCAATTGCAAAATCTACAACAACTCCAGCCTGGATTGTGGATAACTTATTGGCGGCTGGCTTAAGGTCTATAAACTGTATTGTTGATATTACAAACTTTGTAATGCTTGAGACTGGTCAGCCTTCACACGCATATGATAGCTCAAAATTAAATGGTGTTATGCAAGTTAGATTTGCAAAGAAAGGCGAGCTGCTCCCCACTTTAGACGGGGTGTCGAGAAAACTTGATAAGGCAGATTTAGTAATAGCTGACAATAATGGCCCAATTGCCTTGGCTGGAGTAATGGGTGGCGCAAGTACAGAAGTTGATAGTTCAACTACTGATATTTTATTGGAAGTTGCTAATTTTGATAAGACAACTGTTAGGCGCAGTTCTCTAAGACACGGAATAAGAACTGAAGCCAGTGGTAGGTTTGAAAAGGGACTACCTCTCCCCCTTCAAGATTTTGCAATGAAAAGACTACTATATTTATTTGAGACAATTTGCTCGGCTAAGATTGTCGACGGCCCATTTGATCAGCTAAACGCTTGGCCTTGGATACAATTTTTGGGGCTTAGAGTCCGTAGTGCAGAAAAGTTTTTGGGTACAAAAATTGACGAGAAGAAGCTAGTCAAGGGTCTCAAGGCTAGGGGTTTTAGTGCTGAACATTTTTCTCTAGGCAGTGAGGCTAATAAGCATCTTGGTAAGCCATATTTACTAGGGGCTAGCTTTAAGCAAAATGGCGAAAATGAGTTTGATTGCTCCTATCTGACCGAGAGAATATATTCTAAAATAGGTATTGCCATAGGCCATACTGCGAAACAGCAGTTTGATAACGGCACCTCAGTAGAGACTGATTCTTTGAGGCCCGGAGATCTGCTTTTCTATTCTGGTCACTGGGATAAAATTTCTTCCGCAGAGCGAGGCGATATTGGCCACGTAGGAATGGTGCTTGCCGGTAATAAGGTGCTAGAAGCTTCTCAGTACGAATATGATAAAAAATCTAAACAGTACAAAAAGAGCAAAGTAGGTGGAGTCAGGCTAACCTCAATAGAAAACTTTACTGAAAATCCTAGCTATAAAGGCGCCCGTAGGTATACTGAAAGCTTCAATCATATTATCGCTGTCATTTGTCCATGGTGGCGTAGCGACATAACTATTGAACAAGATCTATTTGAAGAGGCAGCTAAGATTGTTGGATATGAAAATATTACGGCTACTCTTCCACAGCTGCCCCCTACTCAAACCGATAAGCATCAGCTAGTTTTAAAGCTTGATGCCCTAAGAGACTTTCTGGTTTCTCAAGGTTTTTTTGAGATAATGACTTATTCTTTTGTGAGTAATAAAAACCTAAGACTAAGCGGTCTCAGTGAAGATAGTCATCTCAAGATTATAAATCCACTAAGCATTGAACAGGAGTTTTTGCGTAGTAGTATAATGATGAGCCATATTCAGGTTGCATCGAGCAATAGAAGCTATTGGCAAAAAGAATTTACTTTCTTTGAGCTATCTAGAGTCTACTACAAAGATTCAGCTCAAAAAGACAATAAGAGAGAATCCTGGCAGCTAGCAATCACTGCCATAGGCGAAGGGTCAGTATCAAGATTACAAAACATACTTAGGTCCACTGGCCAAAAGTATAGCTGGAAATCAAGAATAGAAAATACTTCTAAGCAAAACTATATTGAAGGTAGATGTGCGAGCCTTGTGGTCGACGGTTCAAGTGTTGGTGTTTTTGGCCAAATAAAACCTAGTCTGCTTAAGAACTATAAGTATTCAGCCGAAGTAAGTTTTCTAGAAATTAGTATTTCAGAAGATTTAATAACACCCAAAGAAGAGGCTGTAAAGCCTGTTGCCGCGTATAGCTACATCGACCGTGATTTTACTATAGAAGTTGATAGGTCTTGTCAGTGGCAGTCTGTTGTTGATGCCCTGCCGAAAAAAAATGAATTAATTAGGCTAGAGTTTGTCAGTTATTTTAGTGATGAAAGTTTAGTTTCAAAAAATAAGAAGCGCTTGAGCTTTAGGGTTTGGCTAGACTGTGGCGCTCAGCCTTCTCAAAAACAAATATCTTTGGCTTCTGATCAAGTTCTAGGGGCCCTAAAAAGCTCTAAATCTGTTGGCAAATATAAGCTAATCTAGTCAGGCTTATAATGGCTAGTATTTATGCTAGCATAAGCTGTATAATGGTAGCTATAAGCTAATGCAGAATAATAAAAAACCCCACACTCACAAATTTCACCTGCCAAGGTTTATGTCTTATTCTGGCCAAAAACCTAGTAAGCAAGCCAGAATAAACTTTGTAATTGTAGCTATTATTTTAGTTGTTTGCCTGGTTGATCTTTTGGTCACGGCAGTCACTGTTGGCAGGGTTATGCCTGGCGTTTCTATTGCTGGCAATGATGTTAGCTATAAAACTAGGTCTGAAGTTTATAGTTTTGTAAATAAACTTAAGCTAGAGCGAAATTTTGATATTAAGGTAGGTGATAAAACATTTAAGGCGACCAACACAGAATTAGGCGCAAAATATGATCTAGCCACTACCGCCGATACCGCCTATAGCGTGGGGCGCAGTCAGCAGTCGGTGTTTATGAGTATTGCAGAAGCTAGTAAGTATGGGCAGATTGGCTATGCTTATAGTATTGACAAGGACAGACTAAAAAGCTTTACTACGTCTATAATTCGGTCAATTGGCAAAGATGCCACAAATGCTAGTTTGAAAATAGAAAATGGCGTTGTAGTAACACTCCCTGATTCAGACGGCTTAAGAGTTGACCAGCAGTTTTTGAATAGATCTTTGGCTACTGCTCTAAGTACCGCAAAAGACCAGAACCTAAGCTTGCAACCCCAGACTCTAAAAGCCTCTATACTCGCCTCTCAAACTACAGAGGCAAAAGCCCAGGCCGAGAAATACTTACAAAAATCTATTGTGCTCAGCTATAACGGTAAGACTTACTATGCTAGTAAAGAGGCTATAGGGTATATGATAGTTTTTAGCGAAGCACTAGACAAGGATGGTAAGCCCACACTTATAGCCAGTATCTCTCGAGAGCAAATTGCTGGTTATGTGCAGTCGGTAGCAAATCAAATCAATATATCTCCCAAAAATAAAAAGGTAGTAATTGCAAACGGAACGTCTACTGTTGAGCGCGAAGGTAGTGACGGGCTGGCTATAAATCAAGCACCTGCAATAGATGCTATCACCACGGCTCTGCAAGAAGGTAGAGATGTTAGCTTTGATATTACGGCATCGCCAGTTGCTTTTAAGACGGAAACCTTTCAAATTGGAGGAACGGGTGGCCTTAGCTATGGACAATACATAGAAATATCTATCAGCCGTCAGCATCTTTGGGCCTGGCAAGACGGGCAGGTAGTATTTACTACTGCTATTACGAGTGGAGCTGCGGGAGACGGCTTCCCTACTCTTAATGGTCTTTTCTCTATCTATGCAAAGGAGCGTAGCAGGTACCTAAACGGCAGTCAGTACGGCTGGTCATACAATGTATACGTCGACTACTGGATGCCTTTTAATGGCGGGCAAGGTCTTCATGACGCTGACTGGCGATCCAGCTTTGGGGGCCAAGATTATTACTACGGCGGCAGCCATGGCTGTGTAAATATGCCGAAAAGCTCAGCAGCTTTTCTGTTTGGATGGGCTGCTGTGGGTACTCCAGTATGGGTACATACCTAGTAAAATCACAAAACTAGACATGACATATTTAAGCGTAACTGTTATAATAATGCTATGCATGCTCCCGTAAATAATGCCCAACCAGCTTCAAACAATCAACAGATAGTCAGGGCTCCATCACTAAATCCTGAAAATCCTAGTTTGGGCCTAAACCCTGCAGAAAATGCTAGCCCAGCTGTCGAGGTGGCGCCTAGCCCGCCAGTCCCTAATACTTCACAGCCAGCTACTCAGCCAGTAGCTGCAGCTGCACCCTTGCTGCCTACAGCAGCCGCTGTTGGCTCTACTGCTGTTCATACCGATGCCCCCACGGCTAGAGAAATTCACTCCAAAGAGATCGAGTCTTTAGATGCCGGCGATGACGATTTAATTGAAAAAACCTGGGTAGATAAGTCTGAGAAAATTATCAGAGAAAACGAAGATGACCCCAAAAACGAAGATGATTTACAGCACGATATGGCGAAACATTACCTCAAGAAGAGATTTAAACTAGATGTTACGTAGCTCATGAGTCAATTTTTAATTTTTATGATAGTAATGCTAATAATATTTTTGGCCATTGTGGCAACTGTTGGCTATTTTTGGTATCGAAAAATATCTAGGCGGGCCAAAGACATAGAGCGATCACTCAAGATGGTGCCTTTGCTTCTCAAGCTACCACCTCAAGAAACAGATGAAGGCAATAGAGACCTGCGAGAGCTTATGAAAGAAAATATCGCAAAAGCAGAAGGTGTTTTTAATTTACTTTCTGGTGTTGCAACAGAAAAATCAAATTACTATGGTAAAAAACATATTGCACTTGAAATTGTTGCCGAAGGTAAAGAGATAAGTTTTTACGCAGTAGTGCCAGCTACACTATTAAGCGCCGTACAAAAGTCACTAAGCTCTGGATACCCAGAAATCCAGATTGCTAAAGCCAAAGAAGTGAATATATTTTCAGAAAAAAGCAAGATAAATGGTGTGGCCGGCGGCACACTTGAGCTAAGTAAGATCAGCTACCTGCCAATAAATACCTACAAAGAAACAGACTCTGATGCAATGTCTGGTATGCTTTCGGGACTATCAAATCTGGCAGACCATGAAGGGGCAGCCATACAGATCATGATAAGACCGGCTAAGCCTATCTGGGTAAAGAAATCAATTTCATATGCCAAAAATATTCTTGACCCAAATAAAAAATCAACCAAAAGCGGCGGTAACAAGTTTTTAGATTTTTTGGTAGAAGTTCTAAGAACGCCATTTAAGCAAAAATCTGAAGACGGATCATCAAATAAAGAACCAAAACAAATTGACGCACTAGATCAGAAAAAAGCTGAGCTCATTGATTTAAAAGCTAAGTCACCTGTTTTTGAAACTCTAATTAGGCTTGTTGCGAGCTCAGATGACACAGTAAGGGCAAAGGTTATTTTGCAAGATCTCACTCTTGGTTTCGCTCAGCTGAGCCAGGGTGGATCTAACAGCTTTAAGTTTAAATCAGTCAAACAAGAAGAAGTAGCGACTGACTTTATTTTTAGATTTTTTCCAGCCAAAGATAATAAAATGGTATTAAACACCACTGAGCTGGCAACAATATTTCATCTGCCAAGTGAGAGTATTGGCATATCAACAAGCAT
>JBAXNA010000027.1:0-7447 GCA_037133995.1 Candidatus Saccharimonadota bacterium | reverse complement strand
TATTTTAGCACGAACAAAATACGAAAAAAGGCTTTTAACAAAATTTATATTGACTATCTATATCTTAAAATTAACGTAACGCCGCTTGCCTACCTGTACCAAGGCTGATTTTTGAAGTACTAGCTGGTCGTCACTTACCACTTTGTCATCAAGCTTTATGGCTTTTTGCAAAATAAGCCTGCGGGTCTCTGACTTACTGAGCTCAAAATGCATACCTATTAGGTCAACTAGCTTACCTGGTTTCACTTTCAGGGTTTCGATATCAGCTGGCTTTTTGCCATCTCTGAACTGGCTGTTCCAGCTAGCCTCGGCCTGAATGGCGGTTTTTTCATCATAGTACCTGGCTACAATAATTCTTGCCAGGCTGGCCTTGGTGTCTCGCGGATTATCTGGATTACCAAAATAACTCATGTGCTTGTCTTCATAGACTATACCGGCCATTTTTTGAGTTATTGCTTCAATTGCGTCTAGCGGTATATCTGTGCAGAGCTTAAAATATACCGGTATAAGCTCATCTCGCAAGGTCATGACTTTGCCATACATATCTTCTGGCTCATCAGTAATATAGATGCAGTTGCCCCAGCTAGAGCTCATTTTGCGGCCATCTGTGCCCTCTAGTATATTAAATGTCATGACACTTTGTTCTGGCATATTGTAGTTCTTCTGAACAACTCTACCTGCAAGCATATTGAAAAGCTGATCTGTACCGCCCACCTCAAGGTCGGTCTTCATCTCGACACTGTCATAGCCTTGAAGCATAGGGTACAGCGTCTCTTGAATGCCAACGGGCTTGTTGGCCTTTATTCTCTTGGCGAAGTTCTCTCGCTCAATCATCTGGCCAATAGTAAAAAGGCTGGTTAATCCAAAAAAGTCTTCGAGCTTCATCTTGTCGTACCAGTCGCCGTTATAGAAGAGCTCTACCTTTGACATGTCGAGTATCTTACCAATCTGCTCTGAGTAGGTCTTCATGTTGCTCTCTATTGCAGCTCGAGACTGCATGGGGCGCTCAGAGTCTTTGTCGCTAGCATCACCTATTACACCAGTAAAAGTACCAATTACAAGCGTTATTTGGTGGCCCAAATCCTGGAACTTTCTAAGCTTCCAGATAGCTGAGGCTCGGCCAATGTGAATACTAGGATTAGTTGGGTCAATTCCTAGCTTAATTCTAAGCTTTTTACCACTGGTAAGCTTTTTTTCTAGATCTTCGCGAACTATTACATCTTCTACGCCGCGGCCCAGCAAGTCTTCAAGTGTTTGGGGAGTGATTTTTTTCATAAAATATATTCTTATAAGGTAGTCACATTATAGCTGTAAGGACGTTTTTTGTATATACGCAGATTGATAAAAATACTAGCAACAAGACTACTAATGCGTGTATAATCTATACTAAATATAGTACTAAACCTTTTATGGCTAAAAAACCAAACCCCAACAAAGCAAAAAGACGTGTCGTAAGATCTAGACCGTCTTCTTCTGGTACCAACACCCAGCTCAGAAAAAGTCCTGCAGCTGCGGCTACTTCGACCAAGAAAAAAGGTGGCGCACTTGGCTGGATTTTTACACCAGCCGTTCCTCCTGCCAAAGGTCTGGGCAAAATTGCCCCAAAACATGTTTTTAAGATTCTTACCAGTAAGAAGGCCCTAAAGTTATTTGCAATTGCTTTCTTGACTGGAGTTCTAGCAATTGCTGCTATATTTGCATGGTTTGCAAAAGATCTACCAAGCCCCAATAAAATTAATGCCACTGCAAGTGCCCAGACTACCAAGCTGTATGACCGCACTGGAGAAACAGTTCTTATAGAGATATATGGCGACAAGAACAGAAGTCTTATTGAATTTAATCAAATGCCTCAGTGTATAAAAGATGCCACTGTGGCCCTTGAAGATAAGGATTTTTACAGTCAAGGAGCTTTTAGCCCAAAAGGATTAGCCAGGGCTTTTTCTGGAATTATATTTAGAGACCCTAGTAAGGGTGGTGGCTCAACTATTACCCAGCAATACGTGAAAAATGCTTTGCTCACTAATGAACGCAGCTATAACCGCAAAATAAAAGAACTTATTCTATCTATTGAAATCGAACAGCTCTACAAAAAAGATGACATTTTGAAACTATACCTAAATGAAATACCTTATGGCTCAACCGCATATGGCATACAGGCCGGCTCAAAACAATTTTTTGGAGTAGATGCCAAAGACCTCACTCTGTCTCAATGTGCGATGCTAGCCAGCCTTCCTCAGGCCCCCACCTATTATTCTCCATACGGAAACCACAAGTCTGAGCTTCTAGCCAAGAAAGATCGGGTACTAGACCTTATGGCCGAACAAAATAAAATTACACAGGCTCAGGCAGATGAAGCTAAACAAGTTGATGTCTTGGCACAACTCAAGCCTTATACTCCCTACGCCAATGTTACTGCACCTCATTTTGTACAATATACGCGTGAGCTGTTAGAAGACAAATATGGCGTCAGGAAAGTAAACGAAGGCGGCCTAAAAGTAATAACCAGCTTAGACCTTGGCAAGCAAAAAATTGCCGAAGAAGCTGTAGCCAGTAGTATCACAAACGTTCGAAGCTTTGGCGGTAGCAATGCTGCCCTAACGGCTGCCGACCCCAAGACCGGCGAAGTACTGGCTATGGTAGGTAGCTATGATTATAACGAACCAGATTTTGGTAGCTATAATGTTGCTGTTGCCCGTAGACAGCCGGGCTCTTCTATAAAGCCATTGGTCTATACTAATTTATTTAAGAAAAACTGGGGGCCAGGAAGTACATTCTATGATGTAGAAACTGATTTTGGTGGTGGCTATAAGCCACAGAATTACACCCGTAGATTTTATGGCGTACAGTCGGCTCGTTCTTCGCTTGCTAGTTCTCTAAATATACCAGCTGTAAAGGCCCTGTATATAGGAGGTATAGATGAGTTTATGGGTACCGCCAAAGATATGGGGATTACAACTTTTAACAGAAGTACAGATGAATACGGCCTAAGTCTAGCGCTAGGATCTGGTGAAGTTAAGATGGTAGACATGGCCAATGCTTTTTCTGTATTGGCCGACAACGGTACAAAGCATAATCAAAACTACTGGCTAAAAGTAACTGACTCTTCTGGCAAGGTACTAGATGAACTAACAAGTCAAAACAATAAAGGCAAGCAAGTTGTTGATCCTCAAATTACCACTGAAATATCAAGTATCATGAGCGATAACGCTGCCCGCTGTAGCCTTGGTGCTTTTAGCTGTAACAACCCCTTGACTCTCGGTAACAGACCGGTCGCAGCCAAAACCGGTACAACAGAGTCTTATAAAGACGCCTGGACAATGGGCTACACGCCTTCACTTGTGACTGCAGTGTGGGCAGGAAACAACGATAATAAGGCAATGACTCAAGCTGCCAGTATTGTATCTGCGCCTATTTGGAATAAGTTTATGAAGGGTGCGCTAGAAGGAACACCGATAGAACAGTTCCCTCAAGCCCCTGGCATTAAGCAAATTACTCTTGATGCTAATACCGGTAAAACCCCAACAGAGACAACTAAAAAAACTCGAACCGATATTTTTGCTGGATGGTACTCGCTAGTGAAAGCCGACTCTACTCAAAAAGCCACTATAGATATTGTGACTGGCAAGCTAGCTACGGAGTGTACGCCACCAGACGCCCGCAAAGAGATTACTGGTGCATCTATTACTGCTGAAATACCACCTAGCGACCCGTCTTTTAATCGCTGGAACCCTCCTGTTACTGCCTTAGCTAAAAGTCTTGGCTATGATGCCGGAGGAATAATACCAGCCGATAAAGACGACTCGCACCAATGTGGAGACACCAAGCCATCTATAAGCATTTCGGCTAATGCATCTGGCACAACAGTAAATGTGACTGCCAATATTGTGGGCGGTCGCTACCCACTCTCTAGAGTAGACTTCTATAGAGACGGAGCAATAATTAGCTCTCAAAGCACTGGTAGTAGCGTAGTGACAATTAGTGACACGCCAGGCACGGGCGTGCATAGCTACTTCGCCAAAATATTTGATGCAGGCTACTATACTTCTCAGAGCAATTCTCAGTCAGTCAATGTTAGTGGTGTACCAGCTAGCTACTCACTAAGCTGTAGCGTTCCTAGAAGCTGCTCTATACTCGGCTTCAGCAGTGGCACAGCAACACTAAATAACACATCTGGCGGCACGTCTAACATAAGTGCTCCAACTACTTCTTGGGCTTCTTGGCCTGGTTCAAGCAACTGGAATGGCATAACTGGTGCATCTTCGAACATATTTGCCCGCGTCAATGGTGGCACACCGATATACCCCAACTAGTTAAGGGATAAAATAGGCAGCTATTTCTTTCTAGGAGCTGGTCTTGATGAAGACTTGCGAGCAGCCTGGGTCTGAGGCTTTCTTGACTGTCCATGTTCAACAGCAAATATCATCTTACCTGCAACTGTCTGAAATATTCTGGTCACTTCTACACTTATCTCTTTGCCAATTAGCTTGTCGCCATTCTCTACAACAATCATGGTGCCGTCTTCTAGATAGGCTAGCCCTTGATTTTTTTCTTTACCTTTTTGCACAACCCTAACTCGCATTTCTTCGCCAGGTATTACTACGGCCTTAATAGAGTTAGCTAGCTCATTGATGTTTAAAACTTTCACTTGTTCAATTGTTGCTACACGGTTTAGATTGTAGTCTGTAGTCAAAATATTGGTACCATACTCACGGGCCAGATAAACAAGCTTATGATCAACTTCTTTTACATCCGCTGGATCTTCTTCTATTATATCTAGCTCTACTGCTTTGTTCTCTCTTATAAGATTTAGCATTTCGAGACCTCTTCGCCCCCTACTTCGGCGCATAGACTCTTCACTGTCGGCAATATTTTGTAGCTCAGCCAGCACAAAACGCGGCACCAAAAGCTTTCCCGGAACAAAGCCTGTCTTTACTATATCGGCTATTCTGCCGTCTATGATGGCTGAAGTATCAACTAGAATCTGAGTACTCGAACTAGTCGCTTTTGATTTATTATTACTTTTTTTATTTTCTGAGTTAGGCTCAAATATATTTTTCTGTTTTACCAAAACCGCTACTGCAAATGCTAGGGCAAGAACTGTAAGGCTTAGTATTATCAATATTATGTCTGTCATTGTTTTCCTTCTATTTAGATTATTTATACTGCTTAGTAGGTATACTCGTAAATTAATTACGTATACAAGTACTATTTTTTTGTAATAAGTTTTAGGGCTTCTGTGATTGAGCGAGGTCTAAGCAGCCCAGCGCCAGTAACCATGGGTGGCACTATAGCTTTTGAAAAGCCAAGCTTTTTAGCTTCTTTTAAACGGCGGTCTGCACTGTTTACAGAACGTATCTCTCCTCCTAGGCCAACTTCGCCAAAAACAATAGTAGATGAATCTAAAATAATATTTTTGCTTGCCGAAGCAAGACTTAAAATAATTGCGAGATCAATAGCCGGCTCAGAAATCTTCAATCCGCCTACAATATTAACATATATATCACTGTTGCTCAAATTGATTCCTCCGCGCTTGGTCATTACAGCAGCTAGCAGACCAAGCCTGTTGATATCTACGCCCACAGCAGCACGCTTAGGGTAGCCAAAAACACTAGGGCTCACTAAGGCCTGAACCTCAACAAGTAGTGGCCGCGTGCCTTCCATAGTTGCAAATACCACGCTACCCGGGCTTGGCGAGCGCTCTTCTAAAAGTAAGCCGCTTGGGTTGCTGAGCGGCTTAAGGCCAGCATCTGTCATTTCTAGAACACCAACTTCATTTGTTGAGCCAAAACGATTTTTGATGGAACGCAAAAACTTCACTCCGCCAAATTTTTCACCTTCTAGATGCAGTACGGTATCTACTAAATGCTCTAGCAAGCGCGGGCCAGCTAAGCTACCTTCTTTTGTTACATGGCCAATAATAATAAATGCTGTGTTGGTACTTTTTGCGGCCTGCATAAGGGCGTTAGCGCCATTAGTAACCTGGCTTACTGTTCCGGCAGAAGAGGCCACACTAGCACTGGCCATTGTCTGTATGGAATCAACTATTATAAGATCATAGCTACTGCTAAAAGTCTGAGCTAGTACTTGATCAAGATTGGTAGTGCCCAAGAAATCAAAGCTTTCATCTAGGCCTTTTATTCTCTCGGCTCTAAGCTTGATTTGATTTGACGACTCTTCACCGCTTACGTATAAAACTTTTTTTGTCTTAGATATATCACCGGCCAGCTGAAGGACTAAAGTACTCTTGCCTATGCCTGGGTCACCAGCCAGCAACACAAGGCTGCCTGGCACAATGCCTCCGCCCAAGACAGTATCGACTTCGTCGTTACCACAGCTCATGCGTGGTGTTTGATTAGATTTGATCTTAGATAGCGCCTGAGCTGGCTCAACACTAGGAAGGCTAGTGATTTTATTGCCTGTCATTTTACTGGCAGTAACAGACTCCACTAGGCTGTCCCAGGCGCCGCAGCTCAAGCACTTACCGCTCCACTTACTAAAAGTAGCGCCGCAGCTTTCGCACACAAATTGAGTTGTTGTTTTGGCCATATAATTCCTTTGTTAGGATATCTAAAATCACATAAGTGACAATAAATACCTAACACTGCTTACTAAAATTACTTACACTAGTATTGTAGCACAATACGAACACCAAACGAAAGTGTTTTTAGCCCTATTTTTATACTCCGAGGGCAACTTTTAGTTCTATCTTGCCTTCTTTGTTCGCGCTAACCTTTACGGTATCGCCAGGCTTAATTGAGCCATCTATCATTTCTGTAGCTAGTGGATCTTCTACCAATCTTTGCAAAGCACGTCGCATTGGTCGAGCACCATTTTCGGCATCGTAGCCTTCTTTAATTAGAAGGGCCTTAATATTTGGGCTAAATTTAAGTATTACTTCTTTGGCCTCAAGTCTTCTTGCTAAATCTTTGAGCTGAAGTTCTATAATTTTATTTATCTCTACAGGACTCAGGGCTCTAAATACTACTACGTGGTCAATGCGGTTCAAAAACTCTGGCTTAAAGCTTTTTTTGAGTTCAATCTTGATAGTTTTTTGCATTGCTTCATGAAATTTATCAAGCTTATCTTCTTCTTTCTTGGTATGTGTTGCAAACCCAATCTCAGCTTCTTCATGAAGTTTACTGGCGCCTACGTTACTGGTCATAATTATAATTGTGTTTCTAAAATCGATTTTACGACCTTTGGCATCGGTCAAGACTCCATCTTCTAAAATCTGCAGCAGCATATTAAAAACATCAGGGTGGGCTTTTTCTATTTCATCAAAAAGAATTAGGCTGTACGGGCGACGGCGAACTTTTTCTGTGAGCTGCCCACCGTCATCATAGCCAACATAGCCGGCCGGCGAGCCCACTAGGCGAGCACTGTTGTGTTTTTCCATAAACTCACTCATGTCAATTTTTATCATGGCGTCTTTATCTTGAAATAGCTC
>JBAXNA010000026.1:0-7489 GCA_037133995.1 Candidatus Saccharimonadota bacterium | reverse complement strand
AATGTTGTCATACCACTCTAGCTGGTGCTTGCAGTGTGGGCACATAGACCGGCCCCTAACTATGCTTTTACTGGTTTTTACTCGCCACACCCAAGCGTTTATGAAGCTGCCTAGGCTAAGCCCAAGCAGGGCAAATAAAATTATGTTTGTGCTCATATATACATTATCTGCTAGTGCGGGCGATACCGCAAATTAGCTGTGGGGCTAGGTGTTGATGCAGTAGGAAGTACCATATACCTGCCATTGCCCAACTGTACCATTGCCAGTAATATTAAAGGGCTCTAAACCGATAATAACTGCATTATTGCCCTCGCTAGTTTCAAAATTCCAACGATTACCAGTTTTTTTGCATTTACCATTTAATCTAATCTCAATAGAAGGTACAACCCCACTAGCTGTGCTTGGCCTAAATACTACATTATAGGCTTTATTGGTGTCAGTAGCTGGTATCACTTCTGTATTACCAGAATTACGTACCTGCGTAGGGTCTTCAAATATTGTCACGCCCAATACTTTCTTTATTTCAGTTGTAGCAGATTTACCTGTACACGGTATAGCGTCACCAAAGCATGACAAATCAACTAAGTTTGGGTAAGACTCCACAGCCGCAAGTACCCGGCGGGCGTCGCTGCGGCGTTGGTCGTTACGCCTAGCCATTAAGGCACCGCTCGCGGCCACAAAGACTACTACCATAATAAGCGCAGCTACTGCTAGCACGATTACTATTTCTATTAGCGTGAAGCCAGATTTTTTTGATGGGGGTATTATAGACATAGGTAGTATTTAGTTACTCTCTACTATACTTATGTTAGTGCTAAATTCAACCCGCTTGGCTCATAATAATATATTTCTGCTAGCATTTAATATTAGATACAAGAAAGACCCCGTATGGGGCCTTCTCTTGTTTACACGCTTCTATTACTAGTTGTTGATGCAGACTACGCCGGCAGAACCCTCACTCCAATATAATACAGCTGCTTGATTTGCAGTGCCAGTGGCGTAACCATCTTTGGTACTATTACAAGTTTGACTGGAGGCATATACAGTCCCTCTCGTTCCTGTAACCGGGGCTGTGGTACTATACGTTGGGGCTGGTGTTATCCCTGTAGTATAACCGGTGGCTAAGGTTGCTGTGGGGTACACTCCTGAGTTATTTGATGCGTACTTCTCCATTGCTGCCAAGGTTTGCGCAGCATTATTACGAACTGTAGTGTCTCTTCTACTTCTCTGGGCACCTTGTACGGCAACAAATACAATTACCATAATAAGGGCGGCTATTGCTAGTACGATCACTATTTCTATTAGCGTGAAGCCAGATTTTTTTGATGGGGGTATTATAGACATAGGTAGTATTTAGTTACTCTCTACTATACTTATGTTAGTGCTAAATTCAACCCGCTTGGCTCATAATAATATATTTCTGCTAGCATTTAATATTAGATACAAGAAAGACCCCGTATGGGGCCTTCTCTTGTTTACACGCTTCTATTACTAGTTGTTGATGCAGACTACGCCGGCAGAACCCTCACTCCAATATAATACAGCTGCTTGATTTGCAGTGCCAGTGGCGTAACCATCTTTGGTACTATTACAAGTTTGACTGGAGGCATATACAGTCCCTCTCGTTCCTGTAACCGGGGCTGTGGTACTATACGTTGGGGCTGGTGTTATCCCTGTAGTATAACCGGTGGCTAAGGTTGCTGTGGGGTACACTCCTGAGTTATTTGATGCGTACTTCTCCATTGCTGCCAAGGTTTGCGCAGCATTATTACGAACTGTAGTGTCTCTTCTACTTCTCTGGGCACCTTGTACGGCAACAAATACAATTACCATAATAAGGGCGGCTATTGCTAGTACGATCACTATTTCTATGAGCGTGAAGCCTGATTTTTTTGCGGGGGACTTTTTCATTCTATGATTTCTCCTAATTGAAATTATTTTTAATATGTACTTACTATCTTAGGGCAAAGAGCTTATGCTTGTCAATGGCTGTGGGCAAAGATATTTTGCACCTTACTGCGCAGGTGTAGTTTCGGTAGTAGTGCTGCCGGCATTGCCAGTATCTACCCCACTCCCCACCAGGCTGTAGACCGGGTAGAGCACGGCGATAATGATAAAAAACACCATACCGCCCAGCACTACCATTAGTACTGGCTCAATTATTGTGCTTAAGTTTTTGACAGCCTGGGCCACTTCGTCTTCATAAAAGCTGGCTACTTTGTCGAGCATGGTACCAAGAGTGCCAGACTCTTCACCTACTCTTATCATTTGAGGTACTAGCTGAATAAAGTAAGAGTTTTTTTCTAAAGCGTCAGAAAGTGGCTTGCCGGCTTTGACTTCTTCTGAAGCCTGCATGACTATTTTTTTGAGTACTACGTTGTTCATAGACTGGCCGCTAATGCTGAGTGCTTCTAGTAGCGGTACACCAGAGGCCACAAGGCTGCCTAGGGTGCGGGCAAAACGAGCCATGTAGACTTTTCTAAAAAGTGTTTTGAAAACAGGCATATTGAGCTTGGCTTTTGCCCATACTGCCTTGCCGCTAGAGGTACGAAAATAAGCTCTTATTCCAAAAACAATAGCCACAACAAGCAAAATAACAATGTACCAGTAGCTAACCGCAAAGCCAGAAACCGCCAAGGTTATTTGGGTCACAATAGGCAGTGGCTTGTCTAGCTCTTTGTACAGGCCGGCTATTTGCGGCATGACACTGGCGAGCATAAAAGCCATAACGCCTATAATAGTCACGAGCACTAAGGCCGGGTAAATAAGCGCACCGCGCACGCTGCTGGCTATTTGCTGTTCTTTTTCTTGCTGGTCTGCAAGCCGCTCAAGAGAGTCGTCTAGAGTACCAGACTCTTCGCCGGCGTGCACTAGACTCACGTAGACTTCATTAAAGGTGTCTGGGTACTGCGCAAAAGACTCAGACAGTGTCTGGCCCCCTTCTACTGAAGCGGCTATTTTTTCGAGCTTTGATTTGAATTTTTTATCATTTACTTGATCTATAGAAGTATTGAGAGCCTGGGTAATAGGTAGGCCGGCTTTGACAAGTGTGGCAAGCTGGCGAGTGAAAATAACACGGCTTTTGGGGCTTACTTTGTTGAGAAAAGCCACGTCGCCCAATAAGTTTACTGAGCTAGCTGGGGTAATTTTGATAGGAAAAAGCTTTTTTTCATTCAAGATGTTGGCGGCGGCCATTTGGCTATCTGCAGAAATCTTACCTTTTACAATCTTGTTGGTGCTTTTGTCTTTGGCGGTATAGGCGAATTCAATCATAGGCTATTTTCTCATGAGCCTTTCAAACTCTTGCAAATCTACGGCGTAATTGCGGGCTTCTTCATAGCTAATCTTGCCTTGGTGAATAAGATCTACTAGCACTCTGTCCATAGACTGCATTCCCTGGTCTGCACCAGTCTGAATAACTGCGTCTAGCTGGTGGGTCTTAGACTCACGAATAAGATTGCGTACAGCAGAATTGACAACCATTATTTCGGCGGCCGCAATACGCCCACCACCTACCATAGGTATAAGTCGCTGGCTAATAATGCCCTGCAAAACGCCGGCTAGCTGTATACGTATTTGCTGCTGCTGGTGTGGTGGAAAAACATCTATCATACGGTCTATAGACTGGGCGGCGCTGTTGGTGTGCAAGGTGGCCAGCACTAGGTGGCCGGTCTCTGCTACTGTGATAGCAGAGGCTATTGTTTCGAGATCGCGCATTTCACCTATTAGCACTACGTCTGGGTCTTCACGTAAGGCTGATCTCAAGGCGGCGCCAAAGCTCATAGTGTCAAAGTGTACTTCACGCTGAACAATGATTGAATTTTTGTGGTGGTGCTGGTACTCTATGGGGTCTTCTATGGTGATGATGTGCTGGCTGGTGGTGGTGTTGATAAGATCTATCATTGCGGCCTGGGTAGTAGACTTACCAGAGCCAGTGGGGCCAGTGGTGAGAATTAGCCCTCTAGGATATTTGCAAAAATCAGAAACTATCGGCGGCAAGCCTAGCTGCTCAACGGTGCGAATTTCTGTAGGAATCAGTCTAAGTGCGGCCGCTAAATTGCCTTTTTCATAAAAAGCATTGACCCTAAATCTAGCCAAATCACCAAATGCGAAAGAAAAATCTAGCTCACGCTTGGTGGTGAGTAGTACTTTTTGGGGCTCATCTATAACTGCATAAACAAGATCTTCAACGTTTTTTTCGTTTAGTACAAAACCGTCTTCTACTTTTATCAGCTTGCCATCTATTCTGAGCATACCTGGCATGCCCACTTGCAAATGCAAATCAGAAGAATTACGTCTTATGACTTCTTCTAGGTATTTCTCAATTCTGGGGGATGCGGTTTCCATATAACTCCTGTTTTTTTAATCAGACGCGACTCTAGCTACTTCTTCTAGAGTTGTTAGGCCGTTGAGGGCTTTTAGTATTCCGTCTTGTTGCATTGTGATCATTCCGTCGGCTTGGGCTTGAGCGGCAATTGTGCTGGTAGTAGCTCTTGTGAGCAAAAGCTTTTCTATTGCTGGGTTCATTTCAAAAACTTCGTAAATACCAGTACGGCCTTTGTAGCCGTCTTGGCATTGTTCACAGCCTTCGCCCTTATATAGAGTATAAGCGGTTTGGGAGTATATTGGCAAGGCGTCATAGCCAAGTTCTTTGGCCATAGCCGCAGAAGTAGCTTGGTCTCTTGGTAGAACGCTGCCCACAATGTTGTTTATCATTTTTACAGCGGCGGCGCTGGCGGGGTAGTTTTTGCGGCAATTAGGGCAAACAGTACGCACTAGTCGCTGGCCAATACAAGTATTGATAGTACTAGCGATAAGATAGGGCTCTATTTTCATATCAAGCATACGGGGCAACACACCGCTGGCGTTGTTGGTGTGCAAGGTAGATAGCACAAGGTGACCTGTGAGGGCCGACTGCACGGCTAGATCTGCGGTGATGTGGTCACGTATTTCCCCTACCATAATAACGTTGGGGTCTTGACGCAAAATAGATCTAAGCCCAGATGAAAATGTAAGACCCACTTCTGTGTTGATTTGTATTTGGTTGACGCCGTTCATCTTGTACTCTACTGGGTCTTCTAGAGTTACAATGTTTATTTTTGGGGTCATTATTTCTTGAATAACAGCATATAGAGTTGTTGACTTACCAGAGCCGGTGGGGCCAGTAGACAAAATCATGCCGTGGGGCTTAGACATACCACGCTTAATAAGATTGTAGCTACGCCCTCTCAGGCCTAGTGTAGTGAGTGACAGCATCGCTTCTGATTTGTCTAGAAGTCTTATCACTACCTGCTCTCCGTAGCTTATAGGGGCAATAGAGATACGCATGTCTACTTCTTTGCTGCCGGCCTTGTACTGTGCCTGGCCGTCTTGCGGTATGCGGTGTTCATCTATTTTTAGATTAGACAAGATTTTGATTCTAGATATTAGGGCTGGCTCTGTTGTCTTAGGTAGGGTCATCACTTCTTGCAAAATGCCGTCTACCCTAAAGCGAATCTTGAGCTCTGTTGCGCGAGGCTCAATGTGAATGTCTGAAGCCTTAGAGTTGATGGCGTATTCTAGAATAGAGTTTAGTGCTCTAGTGATTGGGGCGTCTTGAACAATTGTCTCTAGTTTTTTTGAGTCGGCTTTGCCAAAATGCTCGAGTTTTTCTTGGTCTTTTTTGACATCTTCTTTGTTCTCTACCAGAGCTTCTTCTACTTCGGTACCAATGTTTGACTGATAGCGACCAGCCCAGGCTTCTATTTGAGTTTTTGAAGCCATAAATGGGTTGATTGGATAGTTGGTTTTGCGAGAAAGAAAATCAATTTTTTGCAGATTGTCTGGCTCGGTCATTGCTACATTTAGCCTGCCATCTACAACAGCAAAAGCCACAGCATCATTAGAAACCGCATCTTCTTTTGGTATGAGGCCTAGTATTTCGTCTGATATATTTACTTTTGATAGATTGACGTACTTACTACCGCTAGCTGCAGCAATAATCTGTACGGCGTCGTCTGGCTTGATCACCTTGCGGTCTACCAAAAGCTCTACCAAGGGCTTATTTGCCTTGGCAGCTTCAATGTTCATTGACTCAAGATTTTCTTTGGTGACAATGTTGTTTAGCAGCAAAAGCTGCTCTACTGCGCGCTGGGTTTTTTCTGAAAGCACTGGCTTAGCCCCCTACTGAATGATCGGCTTATTGCCGCCATTGTCTTTGGGTGTGAGATCTTGGCTGTAGTCAACAACATCATTTCTTAAGACTTTTAGCTGTTCTTGATTGAAAGTAGGCACAACTGGGTGAGGCACTATTACTTTTACACCAGAATCTTTAGGTGCAGGAACAAAATAGCGATATGCAAAAGCTAAGGCTACTATAAATATAAATACCGATACTATAATTGTGAATATGTCTTTTTTCTTCATAGGCTATTTTAGGGGTACCTCAGTGCTTTTTATGTTGGCTGGTGGCTTGTAGTATGTGGTCATTGTTAGGGTGGCGGCAATATTTGGGCTGGTGCCGCCTAGAGTCATGCTGTTAAAATTGATGACCCTAGAAGAGTTTTCGGTTTTTTTCAAAAAGTCTAAAACTGCGGCGTAGCTACCTTCAATATTAACAGAGAAAGCAAACGGCAAAGGCGCAGAAATTGCAGCGGCGGCAGGCGCTGCGGCGGCATCAACAGCGGCGGGTACTGCCGTAGCAGCTGTAGTCTGTGAGACGGTGCTAAGTTTGACCCCAGAATCTCTGCCTATTTTTTCAAGTATGGCCAAGAGATTTTCGTAGTCTTGAGTGATAGGTAGTGCGTTAAGAATAAGTGTTGAGTCTGCTCTACCACCGGCAGGTGCTGTTGTTATAGCGTCATAGTTGGGCTTGAGCTCTTTGAGATTTTGTTGCTTTGTCTCAAGGCTGGCTATGAGCTGGTCTTGGGCTTTGTTTTGGTTTGACTGCTTGGTGTATTGCATTGCCAGCGCATAGGCAGCGTAGCCACCAGCCAAAATAACTATGGCGCATATTACACCAACAATCGCCAGGTAATTACGGGTAGAAGTGTTTTGAGCCAAGCTCACATCTGTGTTAGGAACAACAACTTTTTTTGAAGTCTTGGTGTCTTTTTTTTCCATACTACCTTCCCACCGCAGCTGATTTACTAAATAGTGAAGGGTCAACCTTGAAAGTCATACTAAAAGACACACTACCGGCTGATGTGGTGCTGGCATCTGAAGACTTGCTCACAGAAGTGATCACCGGGCTGTTAAACAGTGGCTTGCGCTCTGGCAAAGTAGGCTGGGGCTTAAAATTGACATTATAGTCTTGCAGAGCTTTTGAAAAAGTACTTACCGAAACAAAGCTTGGTGCGTCGCCAGATATAGTGACTAAATAGTCTGGTGTGATAGCGAAGCTTTTGATTTTGATTTCTGCAGGAATAACATTGCCAAGATTTCTAAAAATCTCACTCACATATAGACGGCTAGCTTGCAGGCCAGAAAACCCAGCTAAGTTGTCTTGAAG
>JBAXNA010000025.1:0-7865 GCA_037133995.1 Candidatus Saccharimonadota bacterium | reverse complement strand
TGTTTATATTGTTTTTTGGCGGCTCAATATTTTATATGATTGTTGAGCGCTGGAAGTTTCTAGACTCGATGTTTTTCTGCGTCGCAACGCTAGCCACAGTTGGCTACGGCAATATGGTACCAGTGACAACTCCTGGTAAAATTTTTACTATTTTTTATATAATCTTTGGAATTAGTGTATTCTTGTTTTTTATCAACAACATCAGTCGAAATTATGGAGAAAGATTCCATAAAAAACGCCTCAACAGAATTAGTAAGTCTAAAGAAGATTCAAAAAAATAACTATCTAGCGACTAGATTTATTTATTGGCTGACTTGAGTGCTTACTATCTGCAGCTCTGTCACTAGATCTAGCTACTACCATTACTAGAACTACTATTCCAGTTAAGCCCAGAAGTACTCCAAGCAGGGCCTGGCCTTGGCTGGTTTGAAAAGCTCCAATACGGTAAAGTCCACCAAAAACACCAAAGCCCATTAGGCCTAGTGATGTACCAAGGGAGTCTGGGTTACTTGGGTTGATAGACAGTAGCCCTGTAAAAATTAGCAGTACTGGCCAGAAGTCTAAAATATTGGTGGTTGTGCTAGTTTTTGCTAGTAGACTAGCCAGCATGTATAGGCCTAACAGAATTAGTGAAAAGCCAATAAATAATGTCGCTGTTTTATTTGATTTCATGGCCACATTATACCAAAAAGTACTGGCTTTGTCATGTATTAAATCGAGTAATACTACCTTTGCCAATTCGTAGTCATTGCCCATGCTAAGATGTTATAATTGTATATATGTCTAACTCTTTAAATCAACAGCAAGTATCTAGTAGTCCAGCCACTCAGGCCGGCGAAGACATTTCGTGGTTTTCACAGCAAAAGAATAGCCGCAAAAAACATTCTCACCCTTGGCTGTATAAAGGCGGAATGTTTTTGCTATTCGTTTTTATGCTTTTCTTGATTTGGCCCTTAGTAGTTAACTATAAAGAAATTCTAGCAATTATTAGCTCAGCTAACACTACATTACTTGCGTTGGCATGTGTAGTTTTTTGTTTTACTTTCATTTTTACCGGCTTAGCTATGAGTTTGCTCGCAACTAAGCCTATGCCATTTAAGCAAACTGGTCTAATTCAGCTAGCAATGGCCTTTACCTATAAGATTTTACCAGCCGGCTTGGGTGGGCCCGGCCTAATGTATAGATATGCGATTGTGTCTGGCTATAACGCTCAAGAAGGCCTGGGCTATGTGGGGGCAGTGGAACTGGTGTATTTTAGCGCTTGGCTACTTTACTTTGTACCAGTAGTATATTTTGGAGGAGGCCTATCTTCTGTGGGTCTTTCGCCCAGCTTTACGCCAGACTGGAAGACATTTTTTATAGTCAGTATTGTGGTCTGCGTTATATATATCATCTTTAGGGCCTTAGACCTGATCGCCAGAATAGAAGACAAGCTAAAAGAAGTCATAAGATCTTTCAGGCTAATTCTAAAAAAGCCCAAAAATAGCTTTGCTGCTCTTGGCCTAATGCTACTCAGCTACACATCTACACTAACAGTCTTTTATTTGTGCCTGTTGGCTGTCGGTATAAATATTCCGTTTTGGCAGGCAGTATTTATTTTCTTAATATTTAACGCTGTGGGGTCTTGTGGCCCAGCTCCTGGGGGAATTGGTACAGTCGAGGCGGCTCTAATAGGTGGTCTAATGCTTGTTGGGGTAGATTCAGTATCTGCTACAGCTGCCGTTACAATTTTTAGAACTATTACCTTCTGGATACCTACTTTGCCCGGCTATTTATCATTTAGGTATGGAATAAAACACAAGTTTATATAGACTAGAAAACTTTTATTGAGCTAGTTTTGCAAAATTAATACTCAAGATTTTTTCAATTAGAACTATTTTGATTGGCAATAGTATCACTTATGCTTGTAAAACTTTTGTAGTCGGTCTATAATCTTGCATATTCAAATGCTTACTCACTTCAGGAGGTGAATGCAAATGATTACAAATACCAGCTATGAGACATTGCCAGATAAATTCGACGAAAGTGAAGAAACACAGCGTCGCATTCATCTGCTAGAGCTTAGGGCGCGTGAGCTCAAGGCAGAATTAACACTCATAACTCAATCACTAGGCCAGCTCAAGCAGGCTTAGTTTTTTACAGACCAACTATTGTGTTGGTCTGTTTTTTTAAATAATTTGCTCTAGCTATAAGCATAACTGTATAGTACTAGTATGAAACAAAATAGTACTAGACTCAAAGTAATGGTTTTTATCGCCCGCAAACAAGACAACTCCTATCAGTTTCTTGCCCGTCATAACTCGCCAAGCCCAAAACATGGTGGCTCGCGTTGGTATGTTGTTACCGGCAGAATCGAGACAGGGGAGAGTGAAGAGCAGGCTGCCCAGCGCGAAGTAAGAGAAGAAACGGGTATTGTTGACACCCAAAATATTACTAAGCTTCCTCTGGAAATTGACTATTACTCTAATAAAAATCCAGAAATAAAGTACCTAGAACAGGCTTATTTAGTAATTACTGAGCACCAAAAACCAATTGTCTTAAACGAAGAATCAGATGACTATCGCTGGCTGCCCCTAAATGATTTCTGTGAAACTATTTGGTGGAGTCAGAGCAAGACTGACTTAAAGAATATTCTTTTAAAAGCATTAGCCAAAATAGTAGTATAATTAGCTTATGCTTATACCAAAAGAATTCATTGAAATTATACCTTTTGCTCTTGCAGCAGCAATTAGTCCTTTGATTTTTACTGTTGCTCTTTTGGTTGCTAGCCAAAAAAATAACTCTTTTTTGAAATCGATGCTTTTCTTGCTTGGAGCCTTTGTATCTATTTCAGCAATAGGCTCAGCAATTTTTATATTTCTCTCAAGAGTATCTCCCGCAAGACAGCCCACCACAGGAGATGCAGTTATTGACCTGCTAATTGGAGTTTTACTTATTGGCTTTGCTATTTTTCAAATGCTCTCTAAAAAAACCAAAAACAAAGCTAGTAATAACCTTTCAGGCTACAAGACTTTAGCTATGGGCGTAATATTTATGGCCTTAAATACCTCGACTATTATTATGTTTTTACCTGCCGCTCACGTGGCCTCTTACTATTCAGATGGCGTTAAGATTGAGCTACTTGCTGTAATGATATTTTTTGCCCTTTTACCGGTATTAATACCTCCGGCGATGCTAGTGCTTATAAAATCTAAAACACGAATTGATAGCATTAAAAATATAGTAAATACCAAGGGCCAATATATAGTAGCTGCTGTCTTTGGCTTGCTGGGTATTTTTGAACTTATTAAGGCTTTTAGGGTTTTGATTTGAAAAAAAAGCTTATTCGTACCAGCACCAAGTCAAAAGTAGGGCCATCAGAAACTCATGCTCGCTCACTAGTAAAGACCTTGACCTATCGCGTAGTAATTATTATTTCAATATTTAGCGTCACCTATATTACCACTGGCAGCCTAGATGACAGCTTGTCTATAACTGGCATCACAGCTATTACAGGAACAATTTTATACTATTTGCACGAGCGAATTTGGGCAGATATTAAGTGGGGTAGAAGATAGCTATATTTTTGACAGCTATCTCTACTGAGTAGAGCTGCTAGAATCAGGGCTTGTCTTAGTGACGTAGTCTGTACCAAGAATTATCTCAAAATCAACTGTAGGTGATTTTACTGGTGTTGCCGGCTGGGTAACTTCTACACCAATTATCTTTGACAAGTAGCTAGCTGTATTTGGGTTTTTACCGCCAGTGTAGTCAATTATTTGCGACACAGTGTAGTCTTTTGTCTTTGCATTACCAAGACTATCAATAGCAATAGGTATGCCGTCTGTGACCAGGCTATTTTTTAGCTTGCCACTCAGACCTACTGTAGTGGTACCGTTTTGAATTACTATATTGCTATCTTCTTTCCAGATAGGGGCCAGCTCAAATATATTGGCCACAAATTTTTGAATATCGTCAAAGTTACCACCGGCAGGCAATAGGTCACTAGATGTCTTAGAGCTTACCAAGAAGCCATTTGGCAGCAGTGAGAAGACAACATTGGTGATGTCTGAGGTGTTGATGCCTTTTGATATTTCGACAATTCTATTGATATTACGCAGACTTAAGTCTGTCTTGACGTTGCTACTCGCAGCGTTTATTAGGTCATTTATTTTACCTGGGTTTGTTAGGGTTTGACTAGACAGGGCCTTAGTACGTATGGCCGTAAGTACTTCTTGTTGGCGCAGCGCTCTACCAAAATCATCACCACAGGTGCCTTTTCTACATCTAGCATATTTTAGAGCAGTTGCTCCATCCATATTTTGGGTGCCAGCAGCTATTTTTAGACCACAACTTTTGTTTTCGTTCTTATCGCAAGGATACTCGGTATCAATTAGGGGCTCTTTTACGTTTATCTCAATACCACCTACAGCATCAACAGCTTGTTTTAGGCCAGAGAAATTAGCCTTTACGTAATAGTGGATTGGTATACCTAGTGTATTTTCAATGGTTTTTTTGGCCAGCTCTGTGCCCTGAGGCGGTTTTTGAGCATCACCAATAGCATTGGCTTCATTTATCTTGTGGTAGCCCTCACCAGGTATTTGTACTCTTAGGTCTCGCGGTAGACTTATCATGGTCACTTTGTTGGGTTGGGATTTGGTATCAATACTCACTACCATGTTGGTATCTGCCAATGTTTCACCGGCGTGACCGGGGTCACCCACGCCAAGTAACATGATATTTACCCGACCGTCGCTTTCGCCTTTTAGCTTACTGCTGAGATCAAAGGGGTTAGAGGAAATCTTACCTGCTTTGAGGTATATAAAAGCTGCAAAACAGCCGGCAATAACACCAGAAATAAGTAGTACAATAAAAAACCACTTAATAATTCTTTTCCAGAGTGGCTTTTTTTTGCTTTGTAGATCTGAGAAATCGTCTTTTTGATGTGTTTTGGGCATTTTCTTGATATCGTCTTTATTTGGTTCGAATACAAAATCACTATCGAGTGGTGAGCTGTCTAGGCTTGATTGGGGTTGCTTCTTTATATCAAGTGACTTACTGCCCTTAGTGGCAGTAGGGTCGTATTCAAAGTCTGGCTTTTTTGGGGGTTTCATAGCTGTACTTTATTATAACTTATTATCGCCAAGATTGTGACTGGTAAAAACACTTAAAAAATGGTATTATTTGCGAACTATGAGAAATCCTAATAACATCTGGCAAAAGCTCAGCACAAAGAAGCCTTTTTTTGTTCTAGCTCCAATGGACGACGTCACCGATACTGTGTTTCGTCAGATTGTTGCTAAAACAGCACCTGCAGATCTTATGATGACAGAATTTGCTAATGCCGACGGCTACTGCTCACCCGGCCTAGAGGCTACTCTACCTAGACTTAAGTTTAGTAAGAAAGAACAGCCGCTGATAGCTCAAATATGGGGAGTTAAACCAGAAAACTATCGTACTATGGCTAAGGATCTGGTAAAAATGGGCTTTGTAGGAATAGACATCAATATGGGCTGCCCCGTAAAAGATGTGGTTAAAAAAGGGGCCTGTTCGGCCATGATCCAAAATCACGAGCTTGCTGCCGCAGTGATTGCCGCTACTAAAGCTGGTATAGAAGATGCTGGTGGCGATATAGCAATAAGCGTTAAGACCAGAATTGGTTTTAGCACGCCAGATGTTGAGACATGGATTGGTTTTTTACTAGAGCAAGGCCTTGATGCAATCACCGTTCATGGCCGCACCAGAAGGCAAATGAGTAAGGAGCCAGCAGACTGGAACGAGATAGCTAGAGCGGTAAAGCTTCGAGACAAGATTGCCCCGCAAACAATTATTGTTGGCAATGGAGATGTCTTGTCTCGAGCCGACGGCATTATAAGAGCCAAGGCAAGTGGTGTAGACGGCATTATGATTGGTAGGGGAATATTTTATGATCCTTTTGTTTTTGCCGAAGAAGCTCACCAGCAAGACTTGCAAACAATGCTCGCTCTTCTCAAAAAACATACTCTTTTGCATCAAAAAACCTGGAAAGGTAATAAATTCGAACCACTTAAGAAGTTTGTGAAAATGTACATCAATGGTTTTGCTGGCTCGGCAAAACTTAGGGCCGAAATGATGGCTGCAAAAACTCACCCAGAGCTACTACTAGTGATTGACAAATACCTAAAATAGGTATATTATAGCGACTGCTTTGCACCTTGTAAAAAAATAGCAGAAAAGAGACCACGTGCACACTAAAATTACTCTAGTTGTTGAAGACAGCCCGATTGTCGCATTAGAAAAGTTTATGAAGCACCAAAACGGTAAGAACAGATTCAAAAAAGTAACTTCTATAGTTTTTGAAGAAATTCCTGGCAGTAGTGAAGATAGTATGGAGCATAACTCTATTACAGATATTTATATTGGCCCAACTTTTGCCGATCTCAAGCTAAAAACCAAGACCAGAAATGCTCTTACTGAGGCATATTCATATGGCAAAGAGTCTGAAGGCAAAAAAGTAGAAAGGCAATTTGATATGGATATCAAAACTGTCGCCGAGCTAGCTTGTAAAACAGACGCCGAGCTACTTGAGTACTACAACATTGGTAAAAATTCTGTTACTGAAATTAGAGCGGCCTTGGCAGAAGTGTCAAAGCCCATACACCAATTAGAGCTTGATCTCTAATATCTCTACCCACCTTGAAGGTGGGTTTTTATTTTAATAATAAACTCAGCCGCAACTAAGTTGATTCTTGGTAATTTATAGAGTGTGGTACAATTTAACTATGAGTAAAAACAGTCACAAAAAACACGAAGCCAAGCAAGTGCATCATAAGTCTGCACCTGCCCATATCAAAGAAGACGACATGTTTTCTAATCACCGATTTGGTAGCGAGGTATTGATTGGATTTATTATTTTTGCCATGGGCCTATTTTTTATGGTGCCTTTCTATACAGCAGCCTCTGCAGACTATCAGCTAATTTTCTTGCTATTTTTTATGCTAATGGTACTGGCATTTATTGTTTCTCACTGGCGCAAGCTCAAAAAACATAAAGACAACCCAGAGATGCCACTAATGGAAAGATTTGTTTACCTCTCTATTGTTAGCATCTTGTCTATCGCAATAATTGCTCAAGTTATTACTCGCACTCTAGATCTTTGGTTGGTGGGTGTTCTAGTGATTACCATACTGCTAAAAGTGCTTCTTACGTCTGGTCTAGGCAGAAAGTAGCTCGGCTTGAAAAAGGCACTCACAATAGCTATTTCGGTAGTACTTGTAGTGGGCGTAGCTGCTGGAATTTTTTTTGGCTATAAAAAATATCAAGCCAACAAGAAGTCTAAGGCAGTCACCTCATCTCAACAATCAGGCCCTGTAAGTGAGCCCGCTAGCCAAGCCACAAAAAGCAGGCCAGGGGAGTATTTGCTGTATGACCCTAGTCTGCTTACTAAGGCTAGCGACGGCAAGGTGGTTTTATTTTTTAATGCCAAGTGGTGCAGCACATGTAAGCAGATAGACAAAGACCTCAAGGCCGCCAAGATACCAGACAATCTTACTATTCTAAGTGTCGACTATGATAAAAACTTAGCCATGAGAAAAAAATACCAAGTACCATTTGAAAATAGCTACGTTCAAGTTGACCAAAATGGTATTATTGTAAATAGCTGGTCTGGCTCTGAAGATTTGGCTGAAATTGTGGCACTAGCAAAGTAGTAAATTTATTATGTACAAAACTTTTCTTTTTATTCACTTAATATCACTAATAGTCGCCTATGGAACAATTGTATTTGTTGATTTCTACGGCCTTTTTTGGGCTTTAGGCAAAAGAACCAACGAGCAAGTTATGCAAGTTAGCAGCCCTGCGCAGATACTTATATGGAGCGGACTCACGGGCTTGGTTGTGTCGGGTAT
>JBAXNA010000024.1:0-8308 GCA_037133995.1 Candidatus Saccharimonadota bacterium | reverse complement strand
TAGCCATAGCAATATGTGCAAGTGCCCAAGCCCGAACTAAGTAGTTTTATTACCCAGCTATCAAGACTTTTGCTATACTAATAGCAATGATTGCGAAAATAACCGGAACAATTGAAGAGTTTTTGCCAAGAGGCTTAATACTAAATGTCTCAGGCATTGGTTATGAGATTTTTGTTACTGCTGCTGAAAAAGACTCTCTAGCAGTTGGTGAAATACTGAGCTTTTATATTGCCGAAAACATCAAAGAAGATGAACACAGTCTGTATGGGTTTTTGCACCTAGCTGGCCGAGAAATGTACTACCAGCTCACTTCTGTAAGTGGCGTTGGCCCTAAGGCAGCTATGGCTATTTTGTCTGCCCACCCAAGTGAGAAGGTTGCCTCGGCAATACTAAATGACGATATTAGTCTTTTTTCTGGGGTGAGTGGGGTAGGTAAAAAAACCGCCCAAAGAATAATTTTAGACCTAAAAGGCAAGCTAGTAGACGCCGAGAGCCTAGATGACAGTTCTCAAGAAGACCCAGCATTTCAGGCCCTAACTAGTCTTGGCTACGCCCCCAAAGACGCTACACTAGCTCTAAAAGATGTGCCAAAAGGTATCAGCACCCAAGAGCGAGTTAAGCTAGCTCTAAAAGGCGCATCAAAATGATAGAGCGTCAAAAGTCAGAGCTTGACCCAGTGCTTCAGCCCGGCGATGAGCAAGAAAAAGTTTTTGAAGATGGCTTAAGGCCGGCAAAATTTTCTGACTATGTAGGGCAAGAGCAGATCAAAAAAGGTCTTCAGCTGGCAATTACTGCTGCCGCTCAGCGCAAAGAGCCTATCGACCATGTATTGCTTTATGGCCCACCAGGGCTTGGCAAGACTACTCTTGCGCATGTAATAGCGAACGAAATGAGTAGACCAATAAAAGTTACTAGTGGCCCGGCCATTGAGCGAGCAGCAGATCTTGCTTCACTACTTACCAATTTAGAAGAAGGCGATATCTTATTTATTGACGAGATACATCGCCTGCCTAGAACAGTAGAGGAAATATTGTACCCAGCCATGGAAGACTATGCGATAGATATTATTCTTGGCAAAGGCCCTTCGGCCCAAAGTCTAAGACTAGACTTGCCCAAATTTACATTAGTGGGAGCTACTACTCGTTTTGGCGCGCTTTCTGGGCCAATGCGCGATAGATTTGGGCTAGTGCACCGGCTGGAATATTATACGCCTGGAGAAATTGAAAAAATAATTGGTAGATCTGCCAAAATTTTAGATGTAGCAATAGACAAGCCAGCCCTAGAGCAAATGTCACATAGAGCTAGGCTCACACCACGAATTGCCAACAGGCTTATTAAGCGAGTTCGTGACTATGCTCAAGTGCATGGAAACGGCAGTGTAGACATAAATATACTTTATAGCACCCTAGAGCTTTTAGATATTGATGAGTATGGTCTAGAAAGAGCCGACAGAAAAGTAATGATGACAATAATAGATCAGTATGGCGGTGGCCCAGTTGGTGTCTCAGCAATAGCTGCCGCTACTGGTGAAGAACAGCTCACAATAGAAGATGTATATGAGCCCTATCTTATTCAAATTGGCTTCTTGCAGCGCACCCATAGGGGCCGTATTGCTACCACCAAGGCCTATACTCACCTGGGTGTCGAGCCTCCAGAAGTAGTCTGAAAAATACTCACATTCTAATGTGATATAATAATTATTAATATGCAAGACCCCCAAAACCCCCAGCCCCAGCCTCAAAGTCAGCCTGAGCCTCAGCCTCAAGACCCGCATCTTGAAGTCTCTGAGAAAGATGATTCCTACCCCGGACAAGACAGTGCAGAATTAACCCAGAGAGTTATTTTTAAGCATGTTATTTTTATTTTGCCCTTTATGGTCGCCTTGGTTATTTTGGCTATCTTGGCAGTACCAGCGATAATTTTTATCTCTGCAAACATTGATTCTGTTAGCCAGATCGTGCCAGCCCCAGTGGTATTTATCGTGGCATTATTCTACATCGCTACTCTAGTGTTGCTACTTGTCGCTGTTTTATGGATATGGCGTCGTAACAAGGTTGTTATTACAGATCAGCACATTGTAGATATTGACCAATTGGGGCTATTTAACAGAAAGGTATCTACTTTAAGGCTAGAGGAAATACAAGATATATCTGCTAGTGTAAAAGGCCCTTTGCAGACTATTCTACAGTACGGTTCAATAGTTATTCAGACAGCTGGTGAGCGCGAAAACTTTGTTTTTAATTATGTGCCAAACCCCTACGAGCTAGAACACTATATCTTAAGTATTCGCAAAAAATATAATCTACCAGGTGACGACGGCGTTAAGTCACTGTAGGGTCAGCTGACATCGCGAGCCCAATGGCACTGGCGTAGCTTGGGTCTAGTCTTTTTGGCATCGGCTTGAGAGGGTAGCTACCGATATTGCTCCATGGCTCAATGACCTCAACGGGCACAGAAATTTTTCTTGATATGTACTGGCTTAGACCCGGCATGCTGGCTATTGTGCCAGTTGTAATAAATTTTTTGGCGTTGGTAGGGTCTGCTGAATTGCTATATTTATCTATACTTATATTTATTCTTTCGCTAAGACCGTCTAAGCTCGGTCTTAGCAGGCTAAGTATTTTTTGACCAAGGCTGCCTCTATACAGACCTGTTTTTTGGGTCAGTAGTGTTGCCTCGTGGGCGGAAATATTAAAACCTTTGCTTATAGTAGAAATTATTTTCTGTGCGCCTATTGGGTATTGGTCATGCATCAAACCATACTGCCCAAGTAGGTAGAGTCTTGAGGAGGTTTCACCAATATCAAGTAGCCAAACTGCTCGGTCTGCAGAGCGCCCGCCAAGCACTCGCGAAAGCCCGTCTACTTGACTACTAAATGAGCTGGCATGCAGCCCTATTTGTGAAAGTTCTTTATTGAGGTTCTTACGGGTATTTTTTATCAGCCCACGAACTGAGTATATGTCATCGTAATTATTATTTTGTTGTGATTCAGAAATTTTGTGACTGTATATATCAAAATCAACATCTGCTGAGGTTTTAAAACTACTGGCTAGTCTAGTAAAATCTTTTTTAGAGCCATTTTTTGGTAAGCGAATAATTTTTGATTTTGTTATTTGATGCGGTAGAGCTATTTCTAGCTGAGTTGCCGCTAGTTCGCCGTAAGTTGGGCTACCCAAAAGTGTAGCTATAGAGCTTACTAACAGGCCAGGATTTTTAAGCTGATCTAAATCAAAACATTCCTTAGGTGTCGCGGCTGTTCCGTAGCCCAAGAGCTTGACGCCACTAGAACCAATACCCAGACTTACGGCCTTGATGGTATTACTACCAACGTCTAGGCCCAAAACGCAGTTTGATTTTTTATTTATAAGTCTCATTGATGGTTAGCCATATAAACATTCAATATTTTGTTATCTAGAGATTAATTTAGTTTGTACTGTTTAGCTCGTAGACTTTGCTAGTGCCAGATTTTACGTCTTTGTCGTTATTATTCTCTAGATTTGCTTTTAGAATATAGCTATTAGGAGGGTTGCCCGCAGTGGTGTAAATATATACAGTCTTGGTCTTGGGGTCTGTAGGCAGGGCTTTTAGATAGGGAGAATTGCCCTGAGTGAGAACATCTAGCGTAGCAGGGTAGCTATTGTTATCATTATAGTAGCCTTCAAGAGAATTTTTAATTGTTTGCAGGTCGGCTTTTCTCTGGCTGTCACGAGCTCTGGTGGGGCCTGAAATTAGATTTGGCACAATGATAATTGCTAACATTCCAACAATAACAACTACAATCATTAGTTCTAGTAAGGTGAAGCCCTGCCTAGATCTGATGTTTTTAAATAAATTCATTAATTCTCCTTAAATATCTAATACAGCCCTAATTGTAAACCCGTTATGGTTATTTGGTCAAGCTAGACCGAGTAAAACAATTTCTTTTAAAAAAAGAAAACAGTTACGCTTTACTTTCGGTAAATGGGGAGTACAATACAAGCATCATGAGGGTGAAACTACTACTTACATTGTTTATTGTCAGCGCTGCACTTCTGCCTACCAGAGTATTTGCAGCTTCTGACGGCATTGTTATCTCAGAAGTAAGTATGGGTAGCGAAGATTCGGCTAGTACTGAGTTTGTAGAGCTATACAATAACTCAAGCTCAGCAATAGATATTAGTAGCTGGAGTCTGTACTACCGATCAGCAACAGGAACTAGCTGGACCAAAAAAGCTGCTATTGCCCCAGCTACCGTTGTCTCTTCGCACAGCTTTTATCTTATAAGCACTGAGGCCGGTAGTAATACTCACCTCACAAGCGGCATGGCACAAAGTGGCGGTGTGTTGCAGCTAAGAGATAGCAAATCATTAGTAATGGATATGCTGGGCTGGGGTAGTGCTAGCTTAAGCCTTGGCTCGCCGTCTGTGTCTGCTCAGGCAGGCGAGAGCCTATACCGTCAGTATGACGAAAGTAGCTCCACAATGGTAAATAGTTCTGATAATCTAAATGATTTTTATATCACTGCAAATGAAACCCCAGCTGGGCTACCAGCCGTTGAGGTAGATGACCCCCAGACCACTTCTAGCTATCCTAGCATAATTATAAGTGAGCTCTACCCTAACCCACCTTCAGATCAGTCTGAGAGTAGTGATGAATTTATAGAGCTGTATAACCCAAATAATTCTGATGTTGATCTAAATGGTTGGCTCCTAAAAGATGCTTCAGATAAAACATTTATTATTAAGAATAAGACGATTGTGGCTTATAGCTACCTAGTCTTCACAAGCGCCGAAAGTCATCTTTCACTGAATAATACCGGTGATGTCGTGAGGCTAGTGAGCCCCTCAGCTCAGCTAATAGATGAGACTGCCGACTACGGTGAGGCCAAAGAAGGGTTAAGCTGGGCGGTTGTAGATAACAGCTGGAACTGGACAGTCAGCCCCACACCAAGCGTTTCTAACTCCAGCATTTATGTTGAAAACATTGTAAAATCTGTAGGTCTCACACCGGCAATCAAAAAAGCAACTACCAAGAAAGTCACTACAGCAAAGCCAAAAGCTACCAAAGCCAAAAAAGCTGCTGCATCTAAAATAAGCGCCTCTGCTAAAACCCAAGACCCAACTGACAGCAGCGGCCCGGCTAGCTCAACTCTAGCAAATATATGGCCATGGTTGCTGATTTCACTAGGAATCGGTACCATAGGTTATGGAATATATGAATACAAACCAGAAATCATTACAGCTTACCACAAGCTTAAAAACAAATTCACAGCTAGCAGCTAAGCTCGCTAGCTTAGTAGAGCCCCCACAGCTTATTGAGCTGGTTGGAGATCTAGGCGGCGGCAAAACAGCTTTTACAAAGGAGCTTGGCAAGGCCCTGGGCATAACCAAGACTATCACTAGCCCAACATTCAATATTCATCGTAGCTATGATTTTGAGAAGGGTAAGCTTGAACACTTTGACCTGTATAGACTAGCAGATGACGACATAGTACTAAATGAGCTGCAAGACTGCCTCGAGCAGCCAGGCTCTATTGTGGTAGTAGAGTGGGCCCAGCATTTCACTAAATCTCTTGCCCCAGATTATCTTAGTATTGAATTCGTTTTTTTAGATGAAAATACACGCCAAGTTACGCTAATGGCGACAGGCCCTAAGAGCCAGAATATTATTGAGGAATTAAGATGATTTTAGCTATTCGTACCGACCAGCCAACTGCCGAGCTTTATCTTTTTGATAAAAAAACTAAACTAGATAGCTACAGCTGGCTAGCTCATAGAAATTTGGCCAGTGAGATTTTAGAAAAAATAGAATATCTACTATCTAAAAACAATGCAAACATGCAGTCTTTGACTGGAATTATTATTTTTACAGGCCAAGGCTCTTTTACGGGCCTAAGAATTGGTACTACCGTGGCCAATACTTTAGCGTATTCCTATGCCATACCAATAGTTAGCGCACAAGGCGACACATGGCTTGACGATGGGCTTAGCTCAATACAGTCTCAAAAAACATCTGCCTATGTTTTGCCAGAATACAGCTCAGAGCCAAATATTACCAAGCCCAAGCCAAAAACTTGACCTTAGCTCACCAAAGGTCTTAAATAGAAGTAGACCGATTTTTCAGAAAACTATAAATAGAAAACTATTAAAATCTAAATATTACAGCGAGAGACCAAGAGTCTTTTGTGCTTATTTATAATAAAGTGAGGTGAGATATGCCAGTTATAATTTTGATTGCTGCTGTTTTGGGTGCTGGAGCACTTGGCTATGGCAGTAGTGTTGTGATAAATAAAAGACAAAGCCAGACCGGAAAAGATGAAGCTGCAAAAATTCTCGAGTCAGCCAAGGTCAAGTCAAAAGAGCAGATACTAGAGGCAAAAGAACAGGCCTTAAAAATACAGGCTGAAACCAAAGAAGAAGAAAAGCGCCGCCGTGAAAGACTAGATGAGCAAGACAAGCGAATTTTAGAACGCGAAAAGCTACTTGATAGTAAGCTTGAAGCAGTGGAACGCCGGGCCGAAAATATGTCTGGCGACGAAAAAGAAATAGAAGCCATCAAGCAAGAGCTTCGTGATATAAGATCTCGCCAAGTTCAGAATCTAGAAAAAATAGCTAAGCTAAAACGTAAAGATGCTGAAGAAAAACTAATGTCGATGACCGAAAAAGACATTAAAGCAGACCTGTATGAATACATTGAAAAATTAAAAAGAGATGCTACAGAAAACGCCGACGAAGACGTCAAAGAAATAATGGCCCAGGCTATGGAACGAATGGCTACGGGGCAAGCTGTGGAGCGCACAATAACAACAGTTGCGATTCCTAGCGATGAAGTGAAAGGTAAGATTATTGGTAAAGAAGGTCGAAACATTCAGAGCTTCGAAAGACTTACCGGGGTAGATGTATTAATAGATGAAAGCCCAGGAGTCATAACGCTTTCAGGATTTGACCCAATTCGCCGCCAAGTTGCCCGGGTTGCTATGGAGCAGCTCGTAAAAGACGGCCGTATTCACCCCGGCAGAATTGAAGAAATTGTAGATAAGGCCCAAAAAGAAATTGATTTAGAGATAAAAAAAGCTGGTGAACAAGCCGGTAGAGAAGCCAAGGTACCTGGCTTGCCTCCAGAAATAAATAGACTCATGGGCATGCTTAAGTTTCGTACTAGCTTTAGTCAAAACGTATTGCATCACTCTGTAGAAATGGCTCATCTTGGAGCAATGCTAGCCGAAGCCCTAGGAGCTGATATAAAAGTGACTCGAACTGCATCTTACCTGCACGATCTAGGAAAGGCCGTAAGTCATGAGATAGAAGGCAAACACCATCATATTACAGGTGACATTATGCGCCAAGAAGGCTTTGATGAAGCTACCGTTCACGCTGCCGAAGCTCATCATGACGACATTGAAGCCACTTCTGTTGAGGCAATGATAGTTCGTGCAGTTGACGCCTTAAGCGCTGGTCGCCCCGGGGCTCGCGGAGACAGTACCGAAAACTTTGGCAAGCGAATGACAGACCTAGAAAACGTTGCCAACAGCTTTAGTGGGGTCACCAAGACTTATGCAATGTCGGCCGGCAGAGAGATTAGGGTTTTTGTTACACCAGAAGAAGTTGATGATCTTAGCGCCATTAAGCTAGCTCGCGATATAGCTACAAAAATTGAGGCCACACTTAAGTATCCTGGTACAATCAAAGTAAATATAATTCGAGAAACAAGAGCAGTGGAGTTTGCTAAGTAGTGAATGATACAGTAAATATTGAGATGGTTGGTCAAGCAAATAAACCAAAACACTTTAGAGAGGTAACCCAAAAATGACAAAAAGAGAATTAATAGAAGAGCTAGCCGGCAGCGCTAACATTACTAAGCGAGAGGCTGAACGTGTTGTAGAGAAGCTTTCTGTGATTATTATGAGTGAAGTGAAGCATGGTCAAAAAGTAAATATAACTGGCTTTGGTACTTTTTATCTTGGCAAAAGAGCAGCCAGGGCTGGTGTAAACCCAATGACAGGTGAAAAAATAGATATACCAAAAGTCATGATGCCAAAATTTAGGGCCGGATCTAGATTTAAGGGGATGGTTAGATAGCTTTGCATAGCTTTGCATAAGAGTTATAATAGGCTATTATGAACACCTATATAGCCGACGAAAAAGTTGTAGAACAAATAACCAAGCTACCTAAAGTAAGACTTACTTTATTTCGAGATGTAGATATATCTCAGCAGGGAATTGTACTTCTAAAACTTACTAAGCGAGTTAGACAAAGTATCATTAGCGATCTCGATAATGACGAGCTTATTGCCTTAATCAACTACCTAGACCCAGACAAAGCCACCGAT
>JBAXNA010000023.1:0-8452 GCA_037133995.1 Candidatus Saccharimonadota bacterium | reverse complement strand
GCTGCCTAGATGTTATAATAAGTTGAGTTCTTATATGGCACACAACGCCCTGCCAGGTACTTATATTTCAAAAGACCCTTCGAGGGTCTTTTTTATTGTATTTATGCAAAGTCGTTAACAATCCTGGCTAAGGTTGCTATAAACGGCCTCAAAATATAATAAAAAGTTTTCTATAATATTAAGAATACCTTATCGAGAAATAGTTTAGTTAATTATTTTTCTTTCCAGAATATTTTTAGAGTAGTTGCCAAGATGATACTACCTAGCCCAAAGAGAGCTATTAGCGACATTGCAGCTATAATGTCGGCAGGCTGTTCGCCCCATAGGGGTCTTAAAATGATTGGTATGACCGGTAATGCGAACAGTGCAACTGCTTGAAGCTGAAAGCTCTTACTTGGGATATATTTTAGCTTTGGTGATTTGGTTAGGTAGGCAAAGATGCAAGATATTATTACAAAAAATACACTTATTTCTGCCAGCCAACCTATAAAATTAAGATAGGGGACTCCAAAAAATATACCACCTCTTGTCCAGATATATACTTGGTTTACTGTAGAATTAACTGGGTCTGCTGCAAGGTCTGTAAGTGTAGCTATTAGCCCGCCAAGTAGACTAAGCCATATAATTCTAGCACCCTTAATCACTCCAAAGTCACCGAGCATAATGCGCATTACCCAGTAAGTAGAGTAGGTAATAGCAAAATATGTAAGCATTAAGAGTGGCGGAACTCCACCCACCAAGGGGCCATTGTTAAGTAAATTATAGTAGTAGTCACCAAATATTTTTCCAGTACTCACGCCAAGATATTCAGTTATGTAGCTGATTATAAATATTGTGACAAAGAATATAAAAATATTTTTTCGACCCAAAAATCTACTACCATGCATAAAAATAAAAATAGTCGGTAAAATATAGACCACCAATGCTATTAGCCCATTCTTGATGGTTATAAATTCAGCTAGTAAAATTAAGGCCAGTATTGCCCACCTAAGACTACTGTATTTATCTTTTTGATTAGGTGCTGGTTTAGCTTGCTTAATTTTTTTCATACTACCAATATAGCACAAGCGGTAATAGTGAATACACAAAAATATTGCTATAATAATATTTATGCATATTCCTACCAACGGCATTCACTGGTACCTAGGTCTACCGCTTATGTTATTTATTGCGGTTAGGGGTATATATTTATATAAAAAAAATAAAAGCACTCTTGATCTGTACTTTGGTATGGTAGGAGTGTTTTTTAGCCTTTGCTTTGTTACCTATGGGCTCCCACCTCTAATCTCTGATAATTCGACGCTGCTGACTTACTCCACAATATTGGCAGATATCTTACAATTCGTTGCTTTGTTTTTTATGTGGCTTGCAGCCGTAAGGCTGATCTTACCTAAAAATAAGGCCCTAGGCTTTGTTGTGATTGCCATAGACCTAGTGTTTATAGGTCTTGGTACATACTTTTCTATCACCGAAAACCTAGCCTACCCAGTAACTCTGGCTCAGTCTAGCAATGGGTCTTGGAGTCTTATCTATCAATTTAGCTTTGGCTACCAGGCAGTCACCGCACTACAGTATCTAAGCTTTATACTAGTAGCCCTAGCATTTTTAAGTAGAATTGGTAGCGTTAAAAGTAATAGTCAGAAAGTACGGTTGGCATCGATTTCGGCAGTACTTTTTTTGGTTGGTGGTATTTATGTAGTTCAGCCGTTTCTAGCTCAGCCTACTGTGGCGATTCCTAGGGCGATGTTCATAGCTTTTAGCTTGGTAGTGGCAAGCTTATTTATTATTTTGGTACCTCTAGCTTTTAGTAAGAAACCTACAAAGTAGCCCTAGCTGCCAAATAGTAGGAGAGGGTCTTTATTTGTGATATCAAGACTTCGAAATTATGAAAGCAGATTGTCTACTTCGTTGGTTACCACAGTAGAGCTATCAACTTCCTGGGTAGCTAGTGGAGCAAGAATTAACTCAAACGTTGAGCCAGAGCCTGTTTTGCTGGTAAGCTCTATCTGGGAATTAATTCTTTTTGCCAGACGGCTTGCAATATATAGTCCTAGACCAGTTCCTTCGGTACTACGAGTCAAGACGTCTTCTGACCGCCAGAATTTATCAAATACATTTTCTTGGTCAGCAAGGGAAATACCAAGACCAGTATCATGTACTGCGATATGAATTTTTTTATCACTATTTTTTCTTACCGCTATATTTACAGATCCTGTTTCGGTGTATTTAATGGCGTTGCTAATGAGGTTTTGAAGTATTTCTTTGAGATATAGTCTTGAGGTTGTTATATTTGGTAGGCCGTCTTCAACTTTACTAACGTAGTCTAACTTCTTTTTTTCTGCCAAAGGCTTGTAGGCTAGCTCTAGTTCAGATAATACATCTGCAATACCAAATGTTTCAATAGCCATTTCTTTATCTTTTCTATCTGCCCTAGATAGGGTCGATAGATCATTTACCATTTCTGAGAGAAACATGATTTGGCGGTGGGCTTTATCAAGGGATTCTAATATTTCATTTGGGTCTAGTTTTGGCTTTTTAGCGACTAGCTGAGCCATGGCAGTGTTGGCTTCGGCCACTGCTATTGGGGTTCTTAGCTCGTGACTGACAACTGAAATAAAATCATCTTTTTCTTCGTCGATCTTTTTTTGTCTGGTTATGTCACGAATTATAAAAGTGTAGCCATTCTTATTAGAGCCATGAGTATTTTGAGAAGTTCTGCTGATACTTATTTCTAGGGCAATTCTGTTTTTCGGACTAAGTTCTAAATAAAGATCTGATTTTTTAAGAATGTATTTTACCGTATTGGCAATATCAAGTATGTCTATATCGGTGTGGTCTGGGTCACTCAGCTTCAAAATATCAGAAATATTCTTACCGGTGATATCCGAGTTGGTATCAAGTAGCTCGAGAGCCGAAGAATTGTATGTTATTATCTTGCCAGATTCGCTAACGGCAATTACTGCTTCATTCATACTGTTGATAAGAGACATAAGTCTTTCATGGTCAAACTCAGACAGAGTAATTTTAGCAGCCATTTCTTCTCGTGATTTTCTGGTGCCCAGTAAGAGCCTACTTAAGATTAGTATAACCCCAGAAATTAAAAAAAACCAAGGTAGTATTTCTAGGGCTGAATTTATGGAGAGGGGAGGGTCTTGGTAGGCGATACCTGCAACTAGAGAGATTAGTATTAAAGACAGGCTGAGTATTAGGCCTTTTTTTTGAAAATAAAACTCAGCCAAGTAGGCCAGAAGTATCCACAGAACTAAATAGTAGGAGAGAACAGGGGCTATAAATATTATTATTAAAGCAAATATTATGTGGTAGGTAGTGATGTAGAAAGAGTGTATCTTGGTAAACTTCAACTGTGGAATGAAGTGGCTTAGCGAAAACAAACTTATTATTGCAACAGTAAAACCAAGCAAGTAGGGATTTTTTGTAAAAGTCTGGCCTGTTAAAAAATTTATAACTAGCAAAAAACAAGACATAAGTACTAGAGGTGTAGCTACCCTAGCGCTTATCAGGCTATCATCTAACTTTACGTTTTCTATGTTAGTTAAGCTTCTCATGATGTCTATTATATCTTAATTGGGCTGATTTTTTAGATCTTGGCCATTCTTTCTTTGAATGTAAGCTCATTTAAGAATTTATAAGGCACTACAGGGTTTTGGCTATTTAGGCCAGCCCTAGTTCGGCGATTTTTAAGATCATAGTTTCGTAGCTCATTTTTTTGTTTATTTCACAGGCTCTAGCTAAGTAGCCGTGCCCAAGCCCTGGTGACAAGTTGGCTTCTAAGAAATAGGCTGTTCCAGCATCACTCATTCTAATATCAACACGGCCATAGCCTTTGCCGCCAAGTGCACTAAACACACTTTTTGCTAAGACACTAACACAGTTTTTGATCACTTCTGTATCTACTGCTATTACTTCTTCTTTGTCTTGATTTTTTATACGATGGCCTAATATTCTATCTCCACGAGAGTTTTCTTGAGCAATAATTTCAACGGGCATCACTAGGCTTTCGTGGCCATTAGGCTGCTCAAGAATTGCCACCGAGAACTCTCTGCCGCTTAGGTATTGCTCAACAAGAGAGCTAGAGCTGTAGTTGACCAAGATAGACTCTATTTTTTGTTCGTATTCTGCAAAACTTCTAACCACTGAACTATCATCTATACCAATACCATGACCTCTGTGAGGGGGCTTAATAAAAAGCGGAAACTTTAAGGGCAGGGTATTGCTACTATGATATTGGCCTGGCTTAGTTACAAAAAAGCCTGCAGTTGATAGCTTGGCGTCGCGCACAACTTGTTTTGCTAGGTCTTTTTGGGCAGCAATGTTTCTGGCTTTGCTGCCTGAGCCAGTGTAGTTGATGTTATTTTTTTCAAGGTGATCAACAAGAGTCAGTTTTTCATCTCCAGACTTCGAGGGAATAGGGTTGTTTTTAACACCTACAAATACCAAATCTGGGTTCTTCTTGATAAGCCTATTAATATCAGAAGGCTTGTTTATCATTGTCTCACCAACTTTTTTGTAGTGCTTAGACAAAACTTCGCGCAACAACCCAGAGGTCTTCACCCCTACGGAGTGAAGCTCTGGATTTGTTGAACGAACAATCTGAATATGTTTGCTAGATTTAGTCATAGTAAACAAGACCTTGTAATGGCCAAAATGATTAAAAAACTATAAAAGTTTTTTATTCAACCAAGACTGATTTAGTTACGGTATCCACCGCCAGCTGGGCGATCTTCTTTAGGACGAGCAATGTTTACGACGATGTTTCGGCCGTCTACTTCGCTGTTGTCTAGAGCCTTGATAGCTTCTTGTGCTGCTTCTTCAGTTTCCATTTCTACGAATGCGAAACCTTTTGACTGACCAGTATCACGGTCTGTGATTACCTGAGCGCTTACTACTGTGCCATGAGCACCAAACATAGTTTTTAGTTGATCTTCTGTTGTTGCGTAGGGAAGTTTGCCTACATATAATTTTGCTGCCATTTGTTAAGTGACCTTTCTTTATTTCGAGAGTTCATTTCGAGCTCAATTTAGTTTGTTGTACATTAGACAAGTGTCTGCGTAAAAAACCGTAATATTTATGAGCTTTTGAGGGCCAAAGTATAGTCCGATCGTTTAGTAAGATTTCTTGCTAGTGCTTATTATACCACTTATACCATCTGTTACCTAATAGATAGCTTGACTGAGCCCTATTTACTTGTAGGGCCTTGTTGTTATATAGTTGTGAGTAATGATGAAAAATACAAATGAAGCTGTAATTGTTGTTAAGAAACTCAAGAAATATTTTGGTGATGTCAAGGCACTTGATGGTATTGACTTGCACGTAGACAAGGGCAAGATATATGGTTTGCTTGGCCCAAATGGTGCTGGTAAGACAACCGTTGTTAGAGCCCTAGCCACCTTGCTAGTGCCAGATAGCGGTACAGCAACAATTAATGGCATTGACGTTTGTGAGCATCCTACTCAAGTTAGGCGAATGATCGGCCTTGCAGGTCAATTTGCTGCCGTAGATGATTTTTTGACCGGAAGAGAAACACTCATGATGGTAGCTCGTCTTTATCACGTACCAAAGGCAGAGGCCAAGAAGCGCACAGAAGACTTACTTAAGAGACTAAACTTAGAAGAGGCTGCAGATAGAGTAGCCAAGACATATAGTGGCGGTATGCGGCGCAGGCTTGATCTTGGCGCCAGCCTAGTAGGGCGACCCGAAGTACTATTTTTAGATGAGCCTACCACCGGTCTAGACCCCAGAACTCGTCAAGAGCTTTGGCAGTTGATACGTGAGCTAGTTGCTGAGGGCCGAACTTTGCTACTAACCACTCAGTACCTAGAAGAGGCCGATGCGCTGTGCGACTATATAAGTATTATAGATAGAGGCAAGGTTGTAAAAGCCGGCACAACAGCTAGTCTTAAGGCCAGCTTAGGTCGAGATGTAGTAGAAGTTATAGTCGCCGAAAGCCATCATGCTCAGGCTTTAGAGATAATTCAAAAAGTTGCCGCATGCAAGGCCACTGTAGACGAGATGAATCAAGCTATAAGTGTGCGGGCAGCCAAAGGCGCAGATATGCTAATAAAGGTTGTTTCTGCCCTAGAAAAGGCCAACATTAAGCCTAGAGATCTGTCTGTTCATAGACCAAGCCTAGATGATGTATTTTTGGCCGTAACAGGCAAGAAGACAAGACCACAGGCTCAAAAAACTAAAACCAGTAGGGGCAAAAAATAATGCAATCTAAACCATCAATCATTTCTAGCATAGGCATGACCCTAAGTGATATCGGCGCCATTGTTAGGCGTAATCTAATGCGCTTTAAGCGCACCCCAGAAATAGTCATTTTTTCAAGTATTCAGCCATTAATGTTTCTATTGCTATTTAACTTTGTTTTTGGCGGTGCAATAAGCGCATCTTCAGGGGGCAGTTATATTAATTTCCTACTGCCCGGCATTATGGCTCAGACAGCACTATTTAGTACTTTGCAAACGCCAATAGCCCTAGTTGCAGATCTAGACAAGGGAGCTATCGACCGCTTTAGGAGCCTGCCTATGTCACGAGTAGCGGTTTTGGCCGGGCGTACATTTGCTGATGCGATAAGAATGTCATTTATAGTTTTTTTGATGTTTATCTTTGGTACAATACTTGGTTTTCGCTACCAAGCTGGCGGTGGCAAGCTAGTGGCTGCTTTAGCACTCGTCGTGTTTTTTGGCTACGCTTTCTCTTGGCTCACAGCTACTCTTGGCTTATATATACGTAACGCCGAAGCCGTGCAGACAGCAGGCTTTCTATTTGTTTTCCCGCTTACTTTTGCCAGCTCGGCCTTTGTGCCAGTGTCTACTATGCCTCAGTGGCTACAGGTATTTGCCCGCAATCAGCCCGTCACTCAGCTCATAAATGGTGTCAGGGCCCTGATGCTAGGCGGCCCAACAGATGCGGTCTGGATTACCATAGCTTGGGCAATAGGCCTACTCGCAGTATTTGTACCCCTAGCTATATATAAGTTTGACAAAACTGTATAGGGCTAACCTATAAAAACGTTTGACAATACATTTATCTTATGCTAAACTGTTCTAACTAATAGAGTTGAATGCCGAGTGTAGTTGTCTGTAATCTCGCTGTTCGATTGAAATTAGATAACAGCAACAGATAACATCAATTACAGATAGTAGTTAATTTTTTAATTACTTAGACTACACAAAATACTAGAAAGGTATTTAAACTCACTCATGAAAAATAATTCATTCCAGTCACGTGGTAACTCCCGTGGCAAAAAGCCGTTTGGCTATAAAAGAAGCAATAACAGTAGTGGCTCAGGCCGCTCAGGTGGCGGTAATCGTCGCGGTAAATATATCGATCCTCAGAAATTTATCAACAAATCAGTAACACCTCAAGAGCAGGTGATATACGAGCCTAAAAATAAGTTTAACGACTTTGGGTTCATAAAAGAACTAGAGAGTACCCTGGCTCATAGGGGCTACACTCTGCCTACTCAGATTCAAGATGGTGCTATTCCAGAAGTGCTCAAGGGGCATGACGTAATTGGCCTAGCCAATACAGGTACCGGTAAGACTGCAGCTTTTGTATTGCCAATAATTCAAATGCTCAAGACTCAAAAAGAACGTCCTCGTGGCGTATCTGCATTAATTATGGCTCCTACTAGAGAGCTTGCAGTACAGATAGAAGAAGAATTTAAAGCTTTTGCTAGAGGTCTTCAGATATACAGCACAATTTGTGTTGGTGGCGTAAACATTCAGCGTCAAATTAGGGAGCTTGCTAGACAGCCTCACGTTGTTATTGGTACACCTGGTCGACTAAAAGATCTATGTAATCAACGCAAGCTAGACTTTCGTCACACTGAGATCGTGGTACTTGATGAAGCTGACAGAATGCTAGACATGGGCTTTATAGACGACATAAGATTTTTACTAAATCTATTGCCTAACAATCGCCAGTCACTTTGCTTTAGTGCAACCATTACTCCAGAAATACAAAGACTTATGGACACCATGCTTCGTAACCCAGTTACTATTTCTGTACGTACTGCAGAAACAAGTGAGCATATCGAGCAAGATATAATTCCTTTTGCTAGCTCTGCAGACAAAGAAGATCTACTTGAAAAAATGTTGGCTCAGCCTGACTTTAATAAAGTTTTAGTTTTTGGTGAAACCAAATGGGGAGTTCAAAAGCTTGCCGATAGTCTAACCAAGAAGGGCTTGCCTTCAGAGGCTATTCACGGTAACAAATCTCAGCCTCAGCGCCAAAGAGCACTTAAGTCATTTACTAATGGCAATGTTGAGATCTTGGTGGCTACTGACGTAGCAGCTCGAGGTCTTGATATACCAAACGTAAGTCACGTGATCAATTTTGATCAGCCAGCAACCTACGAAGACTATGTTCATCGTATTGGCCGTACAGGCCGAGCAGGCAAACATGGTCACGCCTTTACCTTCGT
>JBAXNA010000022.1:0-8493 GCA_037133995.1 Candidatus Saccharimonadota bacterium | reverse complement strand
CTACTTGGTGAAGTACCTGGCCATGAGCTTGCCCTGCACTCTGGCAAAGAAAAAATTGGTAATTACGTCAAGCGAATTCCTTCTGTTCATTTTGATAACGACGAGCACAAGGTAGTAAACTCGTTTATAAAAAACCCCCACAACAAAGTTGTAGTACTTGATAAAGACGAAAGTATTATTGGCGTTATACACTCTGACGACCTACTAAGTCTTATCGACAAGCGAACAGCAAATGACTTGTACGGTTTTGCAGGTGTGAGCAACGAAGAAGATGCTCTTGATGGCGTGGGCTCTAAGGTACGCCATCGTTATACTTGGCTGATTATAAATCTTGGCACTTCTTTCTTGGCAGCCTCAGTAGTAGGGCTTTTTGAGGGTACAATATCTAAGCTCACACTGCTAGCCGTGTACATGCCTATTGTAGCTGGCATGGGAGGTAATGCCGCCACTCAGACGTTAGCGGTAGCCGTGCGTGGGCTAGTAATGAAAGAAATAGACCTGGCTCACAGTATTAAATTTATTTTGCGTGAGTTTGGGGCCGGTGTGATAAACGGCGCTATTAATGGCTTTATAGTGGCCTTAGTTGCAATATTTATTAACAAGAGCCCAATGCTAGGCTTAGTGCTCGCACTTTCTATGATTGGCAATCTTATTATCGCTACTGTGGCTGGTGCCACTATTCCACTTATTATGAAAAGACTCGGAAAAGACCCGGCCACTTCAGCGACGATATTTATTACTACCTGTACAGATGTAGGTGGGTTTTTTATATTCTTAGGCTTAGCCCAAATATTACTAGTCAAATAATGCTATAATTTAATTAATAAATTTTAATACTAGGAGAGATATGCAAGACAGCAAGATAGTAGAAGAAAACCAGCAAGAAACTGCCCATCTAGACTCAGCCGAAAAAGACGTAGCAAAGTTTTTAGATTCTTATATAGACAAAAACCCTGAAAAAATGCGTGCTTTAATGAGTGATAGTTTTCAGGCTAGCTACGATTTTGAAAAAATGTCTGCAGATAGAGCCGCTCAGAGCCCAATTTCATTTCGTATTTTGCGAGTGAGCAAAGAAGCTGGTAGCTACAACGTTGTCGCCGAAGTACTATTTGAAAATGTTAAAAATGGTAAGCAAAAAACAAGCGAATTTATATATGGCCTAGTAGAGCTCGACGGTACCAAAAAACTACTCATAAATACCGAAAAACCCAACAAGGCCAAACAGCCATTTTATAAGAAGCCACTATTCTGGGTGGTTGCAATTATAGCTGTTGCAGCAGTGGTTGCTGGCTTGCTTTGGTATGGCCAGAATAAAAAAACTACTCAAAATCAACAGTCTATTACCGCCAGCTGGCAAGAAATAACTGCAGAGGCTAATGCTGTAAACGTACTAGGTGATAAGGCCGCACAAGACAAATCTGCTTTCAATGATTACTCAAAAGAATTACTTACATTCGTGAATCTTTTGAGTAGCAAGAAGTATGCTGCAGATCAGCTGGTTGCTAGCTCAGCAGACAAAAACGACATTAGTAACTACAAAAATGCTCTAATGACAATGAGTGACTATATTCAAGAAGCAGCAAACCAGAGTAATAGTATAGAAGACTACAGTACTGCAGATAACACAAAGCTCACGACTTTAGCAGAAACTGCTCAGAGCTCTGTAAACAACTTTCAAAATAATGCTAAGTATCTAAAAAACCAAATGCCTCAAAAAATATATGACATTACAAATGTTCTGACTAAGGTAAAAGATCAAATTAACGCTATCAATGAAAAAGACCAAGCAGCCAAAGACGCCGCCGCCGCAGCTGCTGCACAAGATGCAGCCAACAAGACAACAGTAACAAACAATATTACTACCTTTGAGCAAGGCTTCATAGCTGGTAATGCCAATACTATGCGCCCAGTTATGACTACTGGGTTTCAGGGTGAATATAACTTCAATCAGCTAGCTCCAGACCAGAGACAGTTTCAGTACCCAAGTAGTTTTAGAATAATAAGCGTAGCCAAGCAAGCAGACAATACCTATAAGGCCCAAGTAAATGTTCTCTATAAGTATACCGACAACACCAATCAGTACACCCAGGGTTACACCTATAGCGTCATTAGCTCAAACAACAAGTGGCTCATCAACAATGAGGCAGTGGGTAATAGTTTCTAGCAACCGCTAGAAAGAGAAGCCATGAAAGCAATTGAGACAAAAAAGTTAACAAAAAGCTATGGCAAAGAAAGGGGCATAGTAGATTTAGATTTGTCTATTGAAGAAGGTGAGTTCTTTGGCTTTATTGGCCCCAACGGATCTGGTAAGTCTACCACCATAAGAACCTTACTAGGACTTATTTTTCCCAGTTCAGGTACAGCAACAGTTTTTGGAAAAGACATATCAAAATTCGGCCCAGAGATAAGAGAGCAAATAGGCTATTTACCGTCAGAGGTATTTTATTATGACAACATGAGGGCAATAGACCTGCTAAGGTACAGTGCGAGTTTTTATAAGCTAGACAAATCTCATACAGATAAAAAAATTCATGATCTAGCATCACAGCTAAACTTAGATTTGAATAAAAAAATTGATAATTTATCTTATGGAAACAAGAAAAAAGTCGGCATTATTCAGGGCTTACTACATAGCCCCAAATTAATAATATTAGATGAGCCCACTGGCGGGCTGGACCCGCTCATACAGCAAAAGTTTTTCGATATTTTGAAGGTAGAAAACAAAAAAGGTGCAACAATACTTTTCTCATCACATATTCTAAGTGAGGTGCAAAAGCTATGCGGGCGAGTTGCAATTATCAAAGAAGGTAAAATAATCAAAGTAGAAGAGATTAGTTCACTCATTAAAAATACCTATAAGAGAGTTACTTTAGATTCAGCAAAAGTACTCATAGAAAAAGATTTCAAGATACCAGGCATAAGCGATTTTAAATCAACCTCTGGCTCAGTAAGCTTTTTATACAATGGCGATATAAACATAGTTACAAAAATTATCGCTGGCCAAAATCTTACTAATCTTTTAATTCAAGAGCCCGACTTAGAAGAAATATTTCTGCATTATTACAAAGAAGGGGAGTAGATTTGAATATTTTTAAACAAGAATTATCGCAGCAGAGAAGGCCTGCTCTGCTTTGGATAGCAGCGCTTTGTGGCCTGTCGCTACTGTTTTTCTCTGTCTACCCAGCTTTCACCAAAGAAGTGACATCTAGCAAGGTAATTATTTCTAATCTACCATCATCAATTAGAAATGCATTAGATATTTCACTGGCAGATTTTTTTACTTTCTTTGGTTTCTACTCTTATATTTTTTTATTTGTATTATTGGCCGGAAGCATATTTGCGATGAACCTAGTTCTATCTATCTTATCTAAGGAAGAGTCAGCAAAAACAACCGACTTTTTGCTTTCAAAGCCCATTACAAGAAACAAAATACTAATAGAGAAAATATCTTCATCACTTTGTGTTATTTTTTTAGTGTACCTAGCGTACATAATGTTTGCATTTTTGGGCTCTCAAATAATTACTAATGAGTCATTTAGTGTAAAGACATTTTTTCTAATTAATTTTAGATTGATATTAGTGGGTCTATTTTTCTTTTCACTTGGTTTGTTGCTTTCGGTTTTACTAAAAAAAATTAGGTCTGTACTTACTATATCTCTGAGTGTTGTTTTTGCATTTTTTATAGTTAATTTGTTTGGCTCTGTGATAGGCGAAGATAGGGTGCGTTATTTAACTCCATTCAAGTTTTTTGACCCTAGATATATTGTTTCTCACCAGTCTTATGAGATAAATTTCTTGATAATTGACTTGCTGTTTATATTTGCTTCAATTGCTGTAAGTTTTATTATTTTTAACAAAAAGAACATCCGCTCGGCGGTATAACTATGAATATATTTTTTATTGAAATAAAACAGAATATTAAATCACTAATAATTTGGTCTGTTGGAATAATCTTTTTAGTCGTTTCGGGGATGGTAAAATTTTCCTCTTTCGCTTCTAGTTCCCAAACAGCCAACGAACTATTGTCTAGCTTCCCTAAGACGGTGCAGGCGATATTTGGAATCAGTGGCTTTGACCTTTCAAAGTCGATAGGTTTTTACGGAATATTATTTTTGTATATAGCGATAATGGCAAGTATTAATGCAGCAATGCTAGGCTCTGGTATTTTATCTAAAGAAGAGCAGTATAGGACAACAGAATTTATTTTTGTTAAGCCAGTCACACGAAATAGAATTATAACTGCAAAACTTTTTGCAGGAATTTTTAGTCTTATAATTCTCAATATAGTAACCCTCACCGCATCACTGGCGATGCTCAGTACTTACGCGCTAGACTCATCGAGCTTAAAAATAGTTGCTACTTTAATAGTCGCACTATTTATTCTTCAGCTATTATTCTTTTTTATTGGTACTTTTTTTGCATCAATTAGTAAGAGCCCTAAGACCACCGCAGCCTTATCTGCCAGTACCGTTTTACTTGGCTATTTTATTTATGTTGCTGTAGGTCTTAGTGATAAATTTGATTTCTTAAAGTATTTATCGCCGTTTTTATATTTTGATGCCCGCTACATTATCGCAAACTCTAGTATTTCATTACTTTATTTACTGATATCATTTACTATTATTGCCATTACGCTAGCGTCAACATACTTTTTCTATGGCCGTAGAGATTTAAATATATAAAAAGATCTCTATAGTAGAGATCTGTTTATTATGGGGTGAGTGATGGGAATTGAACCCACGACCTCCGGAACCACAACCCGGCGCTCTAACCAACTGAGCTACACCCACCACGTCGTCGAAACGCGCACTTCAGCTTTTCATTTTGAATGCTTCAAAACTGCCAGCTTGCGTCGCGTTTCTCCTCTCGATTTGTGAAACAGCTTTGGGGCTTGGTTTCATAAATCGTTTAAGAGCCACGATACCAATGTCTATTTGCAAACAATATAAATCTTTTAAAAATCTATTTGGTGCCCCCGGCTGGACTCGAACCAGCGACCTACGGTTTAGAAAACCGTTGCTCTATCCAGCTGAGCTACAAGGGCAAATATCTATTTACTTTAGTAATAATATTTTATAAGAACTGGAGCGGGTAGTGGGAATCAAACCCGCATCACCTGCTTGGAAGGCAGGAGTAATAATCATTATACGATACCCGCCTAACAGACCTGCTTTATATAAATATCTAGCGAGGCCCGAAGGCATTTTTAACAATGCAATATATTCTTGCAAGGTGCAGGGCTAACTTAAATAAGGGCCATTAACTAGCATATGATACGTTATTTCGTGTTATATTTCAAGTCGCTAGACAGTTAACGTGTGGCTTTTGATAGGCCACATCTCTGTAATAGAAAAAGCTCCAGTAAAAACTGGAGCTTTTTCTATGGTCGGGGTGAAAGGACTCGAACCTTCGACCTCATCGTCCCAAACGACGCGCGCTAGCCAACTGCGCCACACCCCGATACCTAGACATCTACTAAAGTAGTTGTCTTCCTTTTCACTTGAACAAACAATTTTGTAGTTTCTTCAAGCGACTAGAAAGAGAACATTTGGTGGGTCCGGTGGGACTTGAACCCACAACCAATTGCTTAAGAGGCAACTGCTCTACCAATTGAGCTACAGACCCTCACTAAAAAATGGTGCGCCCTGAGGGATTCGAACCCCCGGCCTTCTGATCCGAAGTCAGACACTCTATCCAGCTGAGCTAAGGGCGCTTGAGCTCTATTAACTTGGTTATTCTAGCACATTAACAGATAAAAATATATAGCTACGCACCATGACGACCGCCATAGACTGGCCTTGTGTGTCTAGCTGATGCACTATGCTCGCTAGTGTATTTATATTTATTGTAGCTATTCTTTGTATTTGATTGACCAATCAGGTAGGTATGGGTGATAATAGAGAGATGGATAAAGTAACACCGCGCCGGCCATCTGGATTTGTAGAATACTTACCAAATGAGCAGGCTCAGCTACAGCAAATGCTAGATAATATTAGAAGTGTCTATCAGCGCTATGGTTTTTTGCCAATAGAAACTCCAGCAATTGAGCTAGCCGAAGTACTACTTGCCAAAGGAGGCGGTGAGACAGAAAAAGAAGTCTACCGCTTCACTAAAGGCGACAAAGAATACGCGCTGCACTATGACCTCACCGTACCCCTAGCACGCTACGTGGCCGAACACGAAAACGATATAAATTTTCCTTTTAGGCGCTATCAAATGCAAAAAGTTTGGCGAGCTGAGCGACCCCAAAAAGGCCGCTACCGGGAGTTTTATCAGTGTGACGCTGATGTTATTGGCTCAAGTAGTATGGGCCATGATGCCGAGCTAGTGGCTCTTGTGGCAGATGTTTTTAAGGCCCTAAAGCTAGGTAGCTACACCGTGAGAATAAGTAACCGCAAGCTTGTATCTGGCTTCATAGAGGCTATTGGTTTGAGTGAAAATTCTGAAAATATTTTGCACGCAATAGACAAACTAGATAAGATTGGCCAAGACGGGGTAGTAGAAATGCTCAAAAACTATGGCTGCAGTGAAACTGAATCAAACCAAATTATAGACTTTATCAGCCTAGATGGCAGTAGCCAAGAAGTACTAGATAAGCTAGGGGGCTTAAACATAAAAAACCAACAGTTTGAGATGGGTCTAGGCGAGATGACAGAGCTACTTAGCCAAGTGTCTGCACTGGGCGTAGCAGAAAATGTCTATAAGCTAGATCTCAAGGTGGTTCGCGGCCTAGACTACTATACCGGTACAGTCTACGAAACTATTTTGAACGACTACCCAGACTTTGGCTCTGTTCTTTCTGGCGGTAGATACGACAACCTAGCCGATTATTACACCAAGACTCACTTGCCCGGTGTAGGGGTTTCGATAGGCTTAAGTAGACTTTTTGCAGTTGTTTTAGAGGCTAATCTTATAGAAAAAGCCAAGGCGCCTGCTAAAGTTTTTATTGCCAATTTTGGCGGCGGCTCTCGCGACTGGGCCTTAAATATTGCCAGCCAGCTAAGATCACTTGAAATAGCTACACAGGTGGAGCTAGACGGTAGTAAACTAGACAAGCAGCTGAAATACGCCGACCGCTTAGGTGTGCCTTATACAATTATTATTGGCGAGCAAGAAACCGAAACAAAAATGCTAGTTTTAAAAAATATGCAAAGTGGTGAGCAAGAGAGTCTAGATGTAGAAACAGCAATAAAAAAGATAGGTAAATAACAATGAGAGCAAAAGAATTTGAGTATTTATTACGCAATACTGGCAATAGCAAAAAAACAATAACTACCCGCGAATCTGATTTTCCACAGTGGTATCAAGATGTAATATCAGCCTCAGATTTGGCAGAAAATGGCCCAGCTAAAGGCAGTATGATAATCAAGCCTTATGGCTATGCAATATGGGAAGCCATAAAGGCAGAGCTAGACTCAAGAATAAAAGATCTTGGTGTGCCAAATATGTATTTTCCACTTTTTATTCCAGAAGGCTTGCTGCATAAAGAAGCGAGTCATATAGAAGGCTTCGCGCCAGAAGTAGCAGTCGTTACTCACGCCGGCGGCAAGGAGCTAGAAGAAAAGCTAGTAGTGCGACCTACCTCAGAAACAATTATTTATGATAGTTTTTCAAAATGGATTCAGAGCTATAGAGATTTACCACTTATGGTAAACCAGTGGGCCAATATTGTTCGCTGGGAAATGCGCCCAAGGCTTTTTTTGCGTAGCACAGAGTTCTTATGGCAAGAAGGTCATACTGCGCACGTAGATATGAGTGAAGCAGATGCTATGGCTCGCCAGGCTCTTGAGATATACCGCGAAGTGGCCGAATCAATTATGGCTATTGCCGTGGTTGCCGGCGAGAAAAGTGAGCGCGAGAGATTTGCTGGTGCCAACAAAACTTATACTCTTGAGCCAATGATGCAAGACGGCAAAGCTTTGCAGTTTGCTACTTCGCATAATCTTGGCGATACATTCTCTAAAGCCTTTGATGTAAAATATTCTGCAGAAGATGGCAGCGTAAAGCCTGTTTGGCAGACTAGCTGGGGTATGAGCACTCGCTCTATTGGCGGTCTAATAATGAGCCACAGTGATGACAAGGGCTTAGTGTTGCCTCCAAAAATAGCCCCACTAAAAGCTGTTATCACGACTGTGGGCGGTGACAATACAGACGTAAAAGAAATGGCCGCTAATCTAGCAGATCAAATAGCAGAAGTTGTCTTGGTAGATGATCGCGACATTAGCCCTGGTGAGAAATTTTACGCATATGAAAAAAGAGGAGTACCTGTAAGAATAGAGATTGGGCCAAGAGACCTAGAAGCTGGCCAAGTTATTTTTGTATTGCGAGATACGGGTGAGAAAAAAACTATAGCTATTACTGAAGTTAGCAAGGCTCTAACTCTAGAGCTAGAGCAAATGCAAGACAGGCTATTTACAAAGGCTCAGCAAAGACAAAAAACTAACACCGTTGAATGTTCTACAGAAGAAGAGGCTATTGCGGCCGTCAAGGCGG
>JBAXNA010000021.1:0-8591 GCA_037133995.1 Candidatus Saccharimonadota bacterium | reverse complement strand
GACATTGTACTAGTAAAAGGTAGTCAAGATGGTGTATATTCTGAGGAGACCGCACGTATCTTACTTGACCCCAGCATAGATGCATCTGCGGTCTTAGTGCGCCAGTCAGCTACCTGGAAAAAAAGAAAAAAGAAAGCCTTTGCGCTGTAACCATGATAGGAGGAGCACCAATGCCATTTTCAGAACCACCCCAGGAATCAGAAAAATCTGAGAAATACTTAGATGTTGACCATGTTTGGCAACTAGACCCAGAGCACAAAATACCTGAAGATCAGCGCCGAACGATCTGTGCGATTGCCTGCATGAAAATAGTAATAGATTATGTTTTGCCAAGTGAGGCTAGCGAAATTAGCCTTAAAAAAATGTACACTGAAATGAAGGCCTCTGGTGCTCAAAATGAAAATAGCCACTGGAAGCATTCTGATCAAGTTGATTACTTTAAGGGCTTGGGCCTTACTAGCTGGCGACGCAACTGGGAAGCTGCAGGCTCAGACCCGTCTTGGCTTGCAGATAACGAAGGCTATGACAGCTCTCAAGTAGCGATGGTTGAAAAACAAATAGACTCAGAAGCAACTCACGCTAGCAATAAAGAAAAATCTTTACTTGCCCTAAGCGAATCTTTTGAGGCTGACATGCCAGTTATAGCCAGCGTGAAGCCTGGCTTTAGCACTAACAAGCAAGACCATCAAATAGTTTTAAACGGTATGACCACCCAAGATGGCGTTGACTATCTGTACTTTACAGACCCAGTGCAAGACCCGGAGGTGCGTCAAGAAAAGCAAAAAGTATCGGTTGAAAGATTTTTTGAATTTTTTAATTACCGAGCGATTTTTGTAAGTAAGCCACAAGATCCTTCAGCCCAATAACTGCACCTTCTATACCTGTCTAGGCTATAGACAACAGCCGTCTAGCCAGACGGCTTTTTTTATCAATGGGGTAATTAATATATAATATAAAAAATAAAACTCTGTAGCTGCTTGATTCGAACTAAAATACTAAAATAAGGTACAATAAGAACATTATGAAAAACTATGACCCAGCCGGCAACGAAGCTAAGTGGCAAAAAATTTGGCAAGAAACTGGTATAAATAAAACTCCAATTGACCCCAAGAGACCGTTTTATAACTTGGTAATGTTTCCGTACCCTTCTGGCGATCTGCATGTAGGGCATTGGTATAACTTTGCACCAGCTGACACCCTTGGTCGTTTTGCAAAAATGCAAGGCTATGATGTTTTGCAGCCCCTAGGCTATGACGCCTTTGGTTTGCCCGCAGAAAATGCTGCAATAAAAAATGGCATACCGGCCGACGAATGGACAGACCAAAATATCAAAAATTTTCATTCTCAGTATATCAAGCTAGGTGGTATGTATGACCTAGACCGCGAAATAAATACCTCTAGCCCAGAATATTATCGCTGGACTCAGTGGTTATTTTTGCAGCTATTCAAAGCTGGAAAAGCAGTTCAGAAAGAAGCCTACGTTAATTGGGACCCAATAGACAAAACCGTACTGGCAAATGAGCAGGTCATAGACGGCTATGCAGACAGAAGCGGAGCCAAGGTAGAGCGAAAGCTACTAAAGCAGTGGTTTTTTACTATTACCGATTTTGCAGATGATCTAATAGACGGACTCAAAGACCTAGATTGGCCACAGCGAGTTAAGCAGCAGCAGCTTAACTGGATTGGCAAAAGCAACGGGGCACTGGTAAGATTCCCTCTTATTGATTCAAAAAAAGACTATATTGAAGTTTATACTACCAGAATTGACACAATATATAGCGGTACTTTTATTGTACTAGCCCCAGAGCACCCCATGGCAATTAAGCTAGCCACAAGCCAGCAAAAATCTGAAGTAGAAAAATATATTGAACAAGCAGGCTCAAAAACCGATGTCGATCGTCAAGAAGCAAAAGATAAAACCGGTGTTTTTACTGGTAGCTACGTAAGTAACCCAGCTAGTGGAGAAAAAATGCCAGTCTGGATTGCTGATTTTGTATTGGGCGGCTATGGCACAGGGGCAGTTTTTGCAGATGCTCACGATGAGCGCGATACAGAATTTGCAAAGAAATATGGCATCTCTCTCAAGACCTCCATTAAGCCTCAAGATGGTCATGATATTGAAAAAATAGAATCTTTTGAAACTTGCTACAGTGGTGACGGCATTGTTTATAACTCGGCTCAATTTGACGGCCTTACGTCTCAACAAGCTAGGGTAGAAATAACCAAGCATTTGTTCGAGCAAGGGCTAGCAGAGTCTAAGACACAATACCGCCTGCGCGATTGGCTTATCAGCAGGCAGCGCTACTGGGGTGCGCCTATTCCAATTATTTACTGCGAAAGCTGTGGAGTGGTGCCAGTACCAGAAAAAGACTTACCAGTAGTTTTGCCCTTAGGTCAAAAGTTTGATAAATCTGGTCGTTCGCCATTACAAAATGAAAGCTTTACTAGTACTAAGTGCCCTGAATGTGGAAAAGAAGCTAGGCGTGATACAGACACTATGGACACTTTTGTAGACAGTAGCTGGTATTATTTACGCTACCCTAACACCCAGTATGATAAATCTGCATTTGACCCAGAAGCAGTCAAGACATGGATGCCAGTAGATAGATACATGGGTGGAGTAGAGCACGCTATCTTGCACCTACTCTATGCTAGATTTATTACAAAATTTTTGCACCAGCAAAAAATGATAGATTTTGATGAGCCTTTTAAGAAGCTAATAAATCAAGGAATGATACTTGGCCCAGATGGTAACAAGATGAGTAAATCAAAAGGCAATGTGCTAGACCCAAATGAGTTTATTGAAAAATACGGCTCAGATAGCTTACGTATGTATTTAATGTTTATGGGGCCATATGAAGACGGTGGGCCATGGGATCCACAGAGGCTTGAAGGAATGCATAGATTTATAAATAAGGTGTATGATCTTGTCACAGAAGATTACAAGGCTGGCCAGGTAAACACTATTACAGAGAGTGAACTTGAATCTAGAGTGCATAAGCTCATCAAAAAAGTTGGCCAAGACTTGCAACAGGTTAAATTTAACACGGCCATTGCTTCAATGATGGAATTTGTTAATTACGCTGGTGGCGTAAAAAAAAGTAATTCATCTGGTGAGCAAGTCTGGCATGAAAGCCTAAGACTATTCGTGGTAGTCTTGGCCCCATTCGCTCCATATTTGGCAGAAGAGCTTTGGCAGAAACTATTGGGCGATCAGAGTGTGCATTTACAAGCCTGGCCCAAGTACCAAGAATCTTTAGTAAAAGACGATGTGGCTACAATTGTCGTGCAAGTAAACGGTAAGCTGCGAGGAGAATTTGCGGCTGTTACGGGTACTGGCTTGCAAGAATTAGAAGACATGGCCAGGGAGCTAGATAAATCAAAGAATCTAACTAAAAATGGCGAAATAGTAAAAGTAATTGTTGTTCCAAACAGGCTTGTTAATTTTGTAGTTAAGTAGCTCGCGCTCTAAATAAATATTTAAGCAAAAACTCAGATAAACCAGCTATAGTTATTACCAGGCCTGCGTGCTAGGCTTGCATTTTAGGGGGTATTTTGCTATACTAATACCTGAAATGCCAATTAGCATTCTAGGACTAAACAGAAAACCAGACGGCCAACTAGAGCGTCACGAGCTAAGCTTCTTGTCTATTGACGACGTAGAGCTGACTAAGCCTTTTAATGCCCAAGTCACAGTGACTAAGCTCAGCCATGATCTGTACGAAGCCCAGGTAGAAGCCGAACTCAGCGTAGAAGTAGATTGTCATCGATGTCTCAAGCACTTTAGTCATTCACTGCAGCTAGATTTTAATGCAATTTTTGCAGATGAACCAGGTGATGACGAATGGCTGATAGACAGAAATGACATTGATATCACTGAGCCAGTGCGTCAAGAAATCTTATTTCTAATGCCAGGACAAATTTTCTGCCCTAATAAATGCAAAGGTATTTGAATAAAATATTTAAGCACCACTAAAATGGTCAAAAGAAAGGAACTGCCATGCCAGTACCAAAAAAACGCCGCACCTCAAGCACTCGCGGACAACGCCGAAGTCACGATAGCCTTAAGCCACTAGAGCTTATGTACGAAAAAAATTCTAAATTGAATTTACCTAGACGCCTACACAAAGCCGCATCACTAGGCCTTGCTCGTTCAAGACGTAGCATATAATCTAGGGCTACTAACAAATAAAAGGTAGTTAAACTACCAAAAGTACGCTACAATACTAAGCATTACTAGTAAACTATGGCTTCAAACAGACACCTTTCTAGAATAATAGCACTACAAAGTTTGTACGAATATGATTTTCGTACCAGTCTTGATATGCCAGAGCTAAAAACTGACATGCAAGAGATACTTGATCGTAATCTTGCTGTTTATAGCCAGGTGCTTGAAGAGCCAGATTTTACTCTTGATCTTGTTGGCGGTACTCAAAAAAATATTCCAAAAATTGATAGTCTTATTGCCCCAGCAGCTCCAGAGTGGCCAATAGATCAAATAGCAAAAGTAGATAAGAGTATCTTGAGATTAGCCGTTTATGAGCTAATTATAAAAAAAGAAGTCCCACCTAAAGTAGCTATCAACGAAGCCGTTGAGCTCGCCAAATCATTTGGCGGAGACAACTCTAGCAAATTTATCAACGGTGTCTTAGGCACCATTTACAGACAAAGTGAAATATATGAACCAGAAGAAGATAAAAAACTCCAAGCTGAAAAAAGCTCCAATAGTGAACAGTCAGGCGCCGACAGCAAGCCAAAGTCAGCCAAAGAGCCAGAGTCACTCCCCGAGTCAGAAATACCAGCCAAAGAAAAGAAATAATAAGAATTTTCCCAACAGAGCCAGGGCGGTTCGAGAGTACTCCAGCGGTGGTATTGTTTTTCGTGTAGTCGATCAAGAGATTGAAGTTGTTTTATTGCAAGATCTTAAGTCTCGCTGGAGTATACCAAAAGGACATATCGAGTCTGGCGAAACACCAGAAAAAACAGCAGTTAGAGAGGTGGCCGAAGAGACCAATCTTACTGGCCTAAAGGTAATTTCTAAGCTCGACAAGATACACTTTTTTTACAGAATGGAAGGCAAATTGATCTTTATGATGAATTTTGTTTATCTGATAGAATCAACAAATCCAAACGATGTTTTAAAAACCGAAGAAGATGCACCGTGGATTACTGACGTTAAATGGTTTAAAGCCGAGCAAGCCTATGATATTCTAGAGTATAAGGCAACCAAAGTAATTCTACGCGAAGCAATAGGAAGAATTAAAAAACTTTACAACTTATAATGGTATTTGATCAAAATAAAATTGAAGAGATAATCGGCGTTAGCTTTGATGATGCCAGTATTTTACAAACAGCATTTACTCACAGAAGCTATCTTAATGAGCATCGACGTGCCAAGCTTGAGCATAATGAGAGAATGGAGTTCTTAGGTGATGCCGTATTAGAGCTGGTTGTTACAGACTATCTTTATCGCAACTATCCAAATCCAGAAGGTGATTTGACCGCCTGGAGATCTGCTCTCGTAAAGACCGAAAGTCTCGCTGAGCTAGCCGAAAAGCTAGAGCTAGGACAGTTCTTGCTAATGAGTAGAGGCGAAGCTAAGACTGGTGGTCGCAGCCGACAAGCCCTACTCGCAAATCTACTAGAATCTACTATTGGGGCAATATATCTAGACAAGGGCTATGATTTAGCCAAAGAATTTATCGAAACCAAACTAGTTTCTAATTTAGAAGAAATTATTGAGACAGGAGCCTATATAGATGCCAAAAGTCATTTTCAAGAGTTAGCCCAAGAAACCCACGGAACCACCCCGAACTACAAGGTCTTAAGTGAGACTGGCCCAGACCACGATAAGATATTTTTGATGGGTGTATATCTTGGAACTAAAAAGTTTGGCGAAGGACAAGGCAGCAGCAAACAGTCAGCCCAGCAAGCAGCCGCACTTACAGGCTTAGAAAAACTAGAAAAAGTCATAAAACAAGAAAAACCAAAAAAAACTGAATAACCTCTTGTTGCATACATCAAGTAAATAATAGTAAGCTTATAGATAAGCAGTAGATAGCTGCGCACCTTACAATTTTTCAAAAAGGAGCAGATATGTCTCTTCGAATTCTTTTGATTGGAGGAACTGGTGCTCCAAAGAGGAGCCAGTTTTACTATCAGCCACTACTTGATGTAGCTAAGCAGCACTCTGAATCTGTCGATTTTGAAGCTATTTTTATGCTCGGTTTTGGAAGCATGAAAAGCTCTGCCAGCATAATTGGCAATAAATATTTTGGTAATCCAGACGATAAATTCGTATTGATTGGTCATTCGCAGGGGGCAATTTTAGCGACACTAATTGCTATGGAATATCCAGATAGCGTGCTTGCGGTAATTTCACTGGCCGGGCCTTTTGCGGGCACAACCTGGACAGACCCACTAAATATGCCAGTGCGAGTTTTTGTTGAGCTAGTGTCTAGAGCCACACTAGGCATGCTAAAACTAAAGCCAGCCTTACTACACCTTGTAGTGCCAGTTGTGCCTATAGTCTCAGACCTAAGAGCTCACAGCGAGGTGAGCGAGATGATACTCAGCTACTTAGGCTCTCAAGAATCTGGCCATGAAACTCATGCAATAATTGGCTCGTCTGACATGCTTGTATTTCCTCGTCGCTCAGCTAGCCCTCTGGGTAAAATGGTTACAAGCTATCTCGCAACTGACACTCGTGACTTTAGAAGTCTCAAGACAATCTTGCCTAATGAGATAAAGCATATTAATTCAAGAGTGGGGCATATTTCAATTGTTAGCGACAAGGTGGTGCTAGAACATATCAGTGGCATCATCAGTGCGTATAAGGCAAAATTTAATTCCCAAGACTAGCAAAGACGCTGGTCTTGGGATTTTATTTGTAGCGTAAAAGTCTTGATTAGCCAAGAGTAGTAATAGACATTGCTTAAGCTACTGGTATTGGGCTACAATTAGAGTAATGAATGAGATAGCCTTGTGCAAATAACCAGACTAGAGATAGCTGGCTTCAAATCTTTTGGTGGCCGTAAGGCTTTTGATTTTAAGCCTGGTATTACGGCTATTGTTGGGCCCAATGGATCTGGCAAAAGTAATGTTGCAGATGCAATTAGGTGGGTTTTGGGCGAGCAAAAGTCTAAGCGCTTAAGAGTTGGTAAGTCTGAAGACGTAGTTTTTCACGGCACTGAAAAAAAACCCCAGGCTAGTATGGCCGAAGTTAGTGTGGTTTTTGATAATACTCTAGGTAAGTTTCCTCTTGAGGTAAGTGAAATACAAATATCAAGACAGCTGCTCAGATCTGGCGAGAGCCAATATCGTCTAAACGGCCGCCGTGCTAAGCTATCTCAAATAGAGGAGTTACTTGCAAGAACCGGCTTTGGGGTAGAGAGCTACACAGTTGTGGGACAAGGTACAATTGACCAGCTACTTACTGCTACTGGCTCACAGCGTAAAATGCTTTTTGATGAAGCAAGCGGAATTAGACAATTCGACATAAGACGAAATGAAGCCCGCCGTAACCTAAAAGCATCTAGCGCCAATCTAGATAGGGTAGTAGATATTCTAAAGGAGCTAGAGCCTGCTTCAGAGGCACTAGCCTCGCAAACTGCCAGCATCGCCACACTAGACCCCCTAAAAGCTAAGCTAGATACTTATAGAAAAGAATATTTGGCCAAAGAGCTGTATCTAGTTGCCGATGCTATTAGCACTAGCAGTCTAGAGATAACTAAATACCAAGAAAAACTTTCTCAAGTGCAGCTAGATCTTAAGAAACTACACACCAGTAGTAATAGCTTAATAAAAGAACAAAGCGCCCAGCCGGCCCAGGCAGAAAAACTTAAAAGCCTAGAGCTAGAACGTGATATTCTGGCCCAAAAACAGCTGCTGCTTCAGAGCGAATTGGGTGTTCTTGAGGCTAAACTCCAGAGTTTTATGCCAAGCAAAACTGAGCTTGCAGAGCAATCATCTAAAAAATCTATGCTGATAGCTCAAATCAAGCAACTTAATAATAAGCACCAGTCTCACAGCGTCAAAACAAGTCAAATAGAGATAGAGATTGCTGCTCTTAATAGCCAGCTAGGTATATTAACAACTCAGCTAGAAGGCATGAGAGCCCAGCTTCATAAGAGTCAAAAGAAAGAATTTGTAAACCACGCGCTGGGCCTTGTCCAGCTCGTCAGAACCCAGCTAAGGCAGACAAATACCAGAAAAGAAATTGACTCAAGTATGCAAAAGCTTTCGCAAATGCTCGAGATGGCTCTGCAAGATAATGCGGCAGAGCTAGCTGTAGATATAGTGAAAGTTCAAAATCAAATTAGTAAATATATGGGCTCTAGAGAAGATATAGTTGATGTGCAAACCCAAGAAGTTATTGGCCTGCGCTCTATAGAGCTAGATATTGCTAGTCACCAAAAACAGCTTGATGAAATAGAGTCGCAAGATTTAGGTAAGCCCAATAAAGAATCAGCTGAAATTTCTAAAGATATACTGGTGCATAACAAAAAAATTGATATTTTGCAGAATCAAATTAAGGCCATAACGAAACAAATATCAGATCATAGAGAAAAACTATATTCTGACAGTTCCAT
>JBAXNA010000020.1:0-8628 GCA_037133995.1 Candidatus Saccharimonadota bacterium | reverse complement strand
GAAATACCAAAAGTATTTACCGATGATGAATTTTTGAAAAAGAAATTTAAGCATGTAACCGACCCGACTGTCCAAGACTTTTGGATTGGTGAAATGGGCCAGACCAACGCCCACAGCAAGTCTGAAATGCTTGGCTATTTTGCTTCAAAATTTGGAGCTGTTGCTCAAAATGAAATGCTTCGCAATATAATGGGTCAAAAAAAGTCATCACTTAACTTTAGAGAGGTGATGGACAACAACAAGATATTGATTGTGAACTTGAGTAAGGGAATGATGGGTGAAGTAAATGCTAAGCTGTTAGGAATGATCTTTGTTATTAAACTGCAGATGGCTGCTATGAGTAGAGCCGACACACCAGAAGATGAGCGCGTCGACTTTGCCCTGTATGTAGATGAGTTCCAAAATATTGCCACAGACAGCTTCGCTACTATTTTATCAGAAGCCCGTAAGTATCACTTCAATCTTATTGTTGCCAACCAATACATTGAGCAGATTGATGAACAGATTAGAAATGCAGTGTTTGGCAATGTAGGCTCAATGGTCGTATATCGTGTTGGCAATGAAGATGCAGAGTACATCACCAAAGTCTTTGCGCCGCAGTTTAGCGCTAGTGATATATCTAATATACCGAATCATTATTCAGCTGCAAAAATAATTGCTAACGGCAAGCCAATAACTCCTTTTACTATGAAAGGCGATCCGCCTATCGACGGAGGAAATATAAATAAAGAACTTCAGTCTGCAATGCGCGAGCTGTCTCGCAGTAAGTATGGACGTCCAAAAGCTGAGGTTAGTGCTGAAATAATGCAGAGCTTAAGTTCTGCTAGTGAAGGTACAGAAGAAAATGACAAATCTGGTGTTGAATTACCAAACGAAGACCAGCCCATAGCTTCTCAGCCGGCACCTGTACAAGAAGGGCCCACAGGTGCTGAGGTGCCAGCTGTACCAACCCCACCAGTAGATGGTCAGCTGGCTCAAATGCCAGCACCTGGGCCAGAGCCAGTACCAGCCGGCAGCGCTGCTGAGCTGCCTCAGCATGGCGGAGCAACCCAGCCAAGTGATGCAGCTTCAGGGCCAACCAGTGCTCCCCCACCTCCTAGCTAGTTCTAGATAGACTAGCTTGCTTGCGAGCTTGCAAGGGGTGTTATACAATTAAGCATAAGAGTAGCATTATTAAAAAACAGTCTGATACTTGTCTATAGATCATTATGAATAATTTTCGCGAAATAGTAATAGATTTTGCCACAGGGGTAATATCTAAAAATAAAGTAGCCTTCTACTTGCATAGGCTTTCAAAAGAAAATGCTACACGTCGCCTGGCTTCTATACTAATGGTGGGGCTTTTGGTATTTCAGTTTTTTACATTTCTTGCTCCACCCCAGAGTAGCAGTGCCTCTGGCTCAGATCTAGTACCCGGTGGCTTCAAAAGTACAACCCAGTTGCTTTCGCAGTATGATCAAAATACTGGCCGTATTCATGAGATACTCGACTCTGTAGGGGTCAACAGACAAGACATAGAATCTGCTACCGCCAATACCTGGACATGTACCGGCGGACTGTTGTCTATGGGTAATGGCGGTAAAGGAACCCCATCTGTAAATGGCACAACCGTGGGAGACTGTAAGGCTCGATGGGCCCAGAATAATATTGATGGCATTAAGATCGGCAGAAAAGTCTTTGCAGATATTGGCTTTGGCGCACAGTGGTATGAAGTTGGCTTGCTAAAATCTTGCTCTAACCTGGTTTTTTTACCTACTTCTCCTCCAGTGGTACCACCAGCATCTTATATATGCGAGCACTTAGACCCAAGCTCAAATACTGCCGTGGTTGGCGGTACAATCGGCTTTAAGGGCTTTGCTTCTACAAGAAACGACGGCTTCAAACTTAACCCAGATGCTCTAGTTAATATGGAATATCAGCTAGTGGACTCAAGCGGCAAAGTTATCTCTAGCCAAACAACCTCTGGCATTAAACAAACCAATGGACTCTACCAAGATCCAGGTCAAAAAGTTTTTACCTTTTCAAATGTTGGCAGTTTTAGTATGAAGCTTATTGTCCACTATAATAATTCTGGTCAAGATGCTATAGCCCAGGGTAGTGCCCAGGGAGAATGTGCGCGCAACCTAGCTATCACACCCGTGCCTTCTAGTTTTGTTTGTAAAATACTCAAAGCTCAACCAGATTCTGGCTACGCCCCTCTAGAGGGAGTGGTTTTGTCTGCCGATGCTGGAGTTGAGAACTCTACGGTCGTTTCTTACGAGTTTGATTTTGGAGATGGGGCAAAGCAGACTGTCGCTACTTCTGCTCTCACGGCAAGTACCGCCAAGCACACTTATCAGACAGGAGGTAATTATATTGCAACTGTCGCAATAAAGACGAGCAAGGGCACCACTAACCCTGCTGACTGCCAAGCAAGTATTAAGGCTATATCGCCAGTTATTGCCTGTAAGAGCCTTACATCTACACCTGTTACTGGGCCCATACCTCTCTCTGTTACCCTATCTGGTAGCGCAACTGTTGCAGGTGCAGATATTGAGTCTTTTGAATATGATTTTGGTGATGAATCTCCTAAGCAAACTATTGCCACTACCTCACTTGATTCGGTCGCCAAACACACCTATAAGGCACCAGGCAAGTATACGGCCAGTATTACCGTTGTCACAAACAAGGGTAAGTCACCTTTAATAGACGCCTGCAAGGTGGTCATAACACCTACAGATATTCAGTACGCCAAGACTGTAGCCAATCTTACTTTGCTAACACCAGATGGCAAGCCAACAGATGCAAATAATCAAGTTGCAAGAGCTGGTGACACGCTTCAATACCAAATAGCAGTCTGCAACGCCTCTAGCTCTGTCTATAAGAACTTTATTTTTGATGATGATATCACCAATTTACTTTATTATACTGATGTCAGCGATTTAGGTGGCTCAACCAAAGTAGTTCAGAATGGCCAGACGAAGCTAGTCTGGCCGGCCACAGACATTGCCCCACTTAGAGGCAATACGGCCTGCACCGACAGCAGTGGCAATATCATCGCCTCTAGCTTTTCTGGCGCCGTGCGAAGCTTTACCGTAAAGGTAAAAAGCCCGATTCCTGTTGACCCCGTACAGTCAAGTGACCTAGATGCTTACAATTGTCAGATCACTGATGAATTTCATGGAAAAATCGTAACTACACCAATTGGTGTTCCGCCATCGAAAAGAGCTGAGTGTGCTGTAAGAGTACTGCCAGAAACAGGCGCTGGATTGCCAATATTCTTAATTAGCTTTTTTGCAGCTTGCTCCTTATACCTTTTCTTTAGAAATAGACTTTTGAAGCGAGAAATTGAGCTAATAGAGACCTTAAATGATGGAGCAATAAAATTATGAGTCAAAGAATTGAAAACAACAGCCAACCAGGCTCAGAAGATGCCAACAAAGTAGATTTGAGTGTAAAAAAATCTCACAATACTGAGGCTACTCATACTCCAGAAAGCAAGGCCAGGGCTCATGCAGAAAAAGCCGAGAAACTAGAAAAAGCTAAAAAAACAATTGAGCACCAAAAGCAAAAAGAGCAAAAGGAAAAACATCAGCCTGTTTCAAAAAAAGATTTAGAAAAAACTCACCCTGCTGCCGAGAAGAAAAACCCTTCAAGCTACACGCCCTCACAAAAAAAAGCTGTGTATAAGAAAGAAATTAAAAGCGTTCAAAGTCATTTGCCTAGAGGCTCAAGAGTCTTTTCAAAAATTGTTCATAACCCTGTGATTGAAAAAGTGAGCGATGTTACAGCAGTAACTATATTTCGACCATCGGCGCTTATCGGAGGGTCTTTGGTAGGCTTGATATTTGGAATTGCTATATATGTAGCCGCCCAGTATTATGGCTACATTATGCCAAACTGGATCTTGGTCGCTCTACTGATTGCTGGTGCACTTTTGGGCTTGATGCTGGAAGCTTTTACCAAGCTTTTAACCAGTGGCAAGCATAAGCATTAGTGGTTATTAAGTAGTTTATGTTATGCGAGTTTATTAAAACAAAAATAGCTTGTTTTAGCACTTAATGCACTTGCACTACACCTTATACTCACCTATAATAGAGTGTAGATACAGGCTTAATCAAAGCTTTTTATTTCGTATAAACAACTACAGTATTTAAGGGGTTAAAGAGAACACTAAACATGGCTGATATAAAACCAAAATCTGCATATTCTGCTGAGCAAATTCAAGTTCTTGAAGGGCTAGAGCCAGTTCGTAAACGCCCTGGTATGTACATTGGTGGTACCGGAATTGAAGGCCTTCACCACCTTGTGTGGGAGCTTGTAAATAACTCTATAGATGAGGCTATAGCCGGCGAAGCAACAACTGTAGAAGTTGTGATGCAGGCAGACGGCTGGGTGCGAGTGACAGACGATGGTCGCGGTATTCCTGTAGATAAACACAAGACCACCGGTAAGTCTGCTCTCGAAACAGTGCTTACCGTTTTGCACGCCGGTGGTAAATTTGGTGGCGGCGGATACAAGGTTTCGGGTGGTCTACACGGTGTAGGCGTGAGTGTAGTAAATGCTCTATCAACAGACCTTATTGCAACTGTCTATAAAGACGGCAACGAATACGTTCAAGAGTATAAAAGTGGCGTACCTGTAAGTGACATCAAAAAAATAGGCAAGACTTCTAGGCACGGCACGACTATTAGCTTTTTGGCAGATGCTGGCATTTTTGAAACAATCGAGTTTAGTTACAAAACTATTCTAGACTACCTTCGGCACCAAGCTTATTTGACCAAAGGAGTTCGCATTTCTTTGGTGGATGAAGCCAAGAACAAGAGCTATGGCTTTTATTTTGAAGGTGGAATCAATAGCTATGTAGAGCATTTAAATAAAGGCAAAGAAGCTCTAAATCAGCCCACATTTTACGTCGACAAGACTGTTGGCGAAGTTAACGTAGAGCTAGCTATTCAGTATTGTGATAGCTTCAATGAACAGCTTAAGGCATTTGCCAACAACATCTCAAATGCCGACGGAGGCACTCATGTAGTTGGCTTTAGATCGGCGCTTACTAGGGTAATCAACGAATATGCTCGCAAAAACGGTCTAGTTAAAGAAAAAGAAGAAAATCTCACTGGAGATGATGTGCGCGAAGGTTTGACTGCAGTTATTTCAGTAAAGCTACCAGACCCTCAGTTTGAAGGCCAGACAAAAGGTAAGCTCGGTAACCCAGAAATACGTACAGTAGTAGAAAAAGTGCTTAATGAGTACTTTAGTTATTATCTAGAAGAAAATCCAATTGAAGCCAAGAAGATAATTGGTAAGGGCTTGCTATCAGCTCGTGCGCGGCTTGCGGCTCGTGCAGCCCGAGATAGCGTCATTAGAAAAGGTGCCCTAGAAGGCATGACACTTCCTGGTAAGCTTGCTGACTGCAGTAGTAAAGACGCTGAAAAAAGTGAAGTTTACTTGGTAGAGGGAGATTCTGCCGGTGGCTCTGCAAAGCAAGGTCGCGACAGAGAGTTTCAGGCGATCTTGCCTCTTCGAGGAAAGATACTCAATGTTGAGCGTGCAAGACTCGACAAGATGCTAGCCAACAATGAAGTCAAGAATCTAATAATTGCTATGGGTACAGGCATAGGTGAGACTTTTGATATCTCTAGACTTCGCTACCATCGAATAATTATTATGACTGATGCTGACGTAGATGGTGCTCACATTCGCACGCTGCTACTGACTTTTTTCTACCGACACTTCACAGAGCTAGTTACAGCTGGAAAAATATATATTGCTCAGCCACCTCTTTATAAGATTAGTGCGGGAAAAACCAAAGAGTACGCTTATTCAGATGCCCAGCGTGACAAAATTATCGCTGAGATTCAGGCCAAAAAAGCCGAAGCTAAAAAATCTAAAACAGCTGATCAAAAAACAGCCGAAGACAAAGTATTGGCAGATATCCAAACAGCCAAAGATCTTGCCGAGCTGGCCGGTGAGTCTGTTGAGCCCGAGGCAACTACTGGCGGTGGCGACAATCAAAAAATAGTAGGTATCAACATCCAGCGCTATAAAGGTCTTGGTGAAATGAATCCAGATCAGCTATGGGAAACAACTATGGACCCAGCCAACCGAGTTTTATTGCAGGTTACTGTGGCAGATGCCGAAAAAGCCGACGCAATTTTTAACAAGCTGATGGGTGAAGAGGTTGCTTTACGCAAAAACTTTATTCAAACTCACGCTAGTAGTGTAGAGAATCTGGATATATAGTGATGACAAAATTGACTACAGTATGCCAAAGCTTGCAAGTAATAGAAAAACTTTTGAAAACTAAGGAATCTAAATAATGGCTGACAAAGCGATACCAAAACCAGAAGAAATTGAAAATATCGATAGCGAAAAAGCAAAGGAAGCTCAGCTTAACTCTACACCAGCTCAAGATGAGAATGGCAAGGGTCAAGCTCAGAAAACAGAATTTGGCCTGATAGCTCCACAGACTATCGAAGGCGAGATGGAAAAAAGCTATTTAGACTACGCAATGAGCGTAATTGTTTCTAGGGCACTACCAGACGTCAGAGACGGGCTGAAGCCTGTTCATAGACGGATACTTTTTGCTATGAATAATTTGGGCCTCAGGCATAACGTGAAGTTTCGTAAGTCTGCTACTATTGTTGGTGAAGTTTTAGGTAAATACCACCCTCACGGCGATGTTGCGGTTTATGAATCTATGGTAAGAATGGCCCAAGACTGGGTGATGCGCTATAGAATGGTTGACGGGCAGGGTAACTTTGGTAGTATGGACGGTGACGGCGCGGCGGCCCACAGGTACACTGAAGCCCGAATGACTAAGTATGCCGAAGAAATGCTACTAGACATCGAAAAAGACACAGTCGATTTTATGCCCAACTATGATGGCTCACAATTTGAGCCAAAAGTATTACCAGCCAAGGTGCCAAATCTACTTCTTAATGGCGTGCAAGGAATTGCGGTTGGTATGGCTACTAATATTCCCACCCACAATCTCACTGAGGTAGTGGATGGTGTGCTGTATTTAATAGATAACCCAGAAGCTGGCGTTGCAGATCTAATAAAGATTATTAAAGGACCAGATTTTCCTACTGGTGGCGTTATTTTTGATGATGGCTCTATCGCCCACGCCTATGGCACCGGTCGCGGCTCTATTGTCATGCGAGCAGTTGCAGAAATCACTGAAGACAAAAAAGGCAAAGAACGCATTATTATCACAGAAGTGCCTTACCAGACTAATAAGGCTACGTTAGTTGAAAAAATAGCCGATCTTGTTCACGACAAAAAAATTGTTGGTATCTCAGACCTGCGTGACGAATCAGGTAAAGAAGGAGTTAGGGTTGTTATTGAGCTCAAGAAAGATGCTTATTCTGGCAAGATACTAAACCAGCTATATAAGATGACCCCTATGCAGTCGGCTTTTCATGTAAATATGCTAGCTCTAGTAGAGGGCATTCAGCCGCGAGTTTTAAATTTAGAAATGGTTTTAAGATATTATTTAGAACACCGCCAGACTGTTGTTCGCAGAAGAACTCAGTTTGAATTACGCAAGGCCGAAGACAGAGCCCATATACTAGAGGGCCTAAAAATCGCTCTAGACGAAATAGACAAGGTAATAAGTACAATTAGGGCTAGCGCAAATCAAGATGAAGCTAGAGCTAATTTGATTACCCAGTTTAAGCTAGATGAAATTCAGGCAAATGCGATTCTTGCTATGCAGCTGAGAGTTTTGGCAGGCCTAGAGCGCAAAAGAATTGAAGATGAATATAATGAATTACAAATACTTATAAAAGAGCTCAAAGAAATTCTCAGTAGCGATGCCAATATCTTGAAGGTCATAAGAGAAGAGCTTGAGCACATAAAAGAAACCTACGGAGATAAGCGTAAAACCCAGATTATCAAAAAAGCTGTTGGTAATTTTAGTGAAGAAGACTTGATTCCAGATGAAGAAGTTGTAGTTACTCTCACTAAGGGTAACTATATAAAAAGAATAGCTAGCAATACTTATGCAAGCCAGGGCAGGGGCGGCAAAGGCAAGATAGGTATGGCCACCAAAGAAGAAGATATTGTTGAGCATGTTTTGCAGTGTCGCACTCACGATACAGTACTATTCTTTACGAGCCTTGGCAGGGTATTTAAGCTCAAAGTCTATGATTTGCCACAAGCTTCACGAACCGCCAAAGGCCAGTCTATTGTAAATGTAGTAAACTTGGGCCCAGACGAAAGAGTTACCTCTATGCTCAGTCTTCTTAAAGACGAGCCTACTCAGTACTTGTTCATGACCACAAAAAACGGAGTAATCAAGAAAACAAAGATTGAAGATTTTGCGAACATTCGTACTAGTGGAATAATCTGCATCAAGCTAGATTCAGGAGATCAGCTTAATTGGGTTAAGAAAACTGCTGACGGTGATAACGTAATTATTTCTACCGCCAAAGCCCAAGCTATTAGATTCAAAGAAAGCGATGCTCGCCCAATGGGCCGTGCTACACGTGGAGTAAGGGGTATTCGCTTGCGTACAGGAGATACAGTGGTAGGTATGGATGTTATTGGTAAAGAAGAAGGACTACTGCTGGTTGTAATGGAAAATGGCTATGGCAAGATAACCAAGACTGCTCAGTTTACATCTCACAATCGTGGCGGTGT
>JBAXNA010000019.1:0-8948 GCA_037133995.1 Candidatus Saccharimonadota bacterium | reverse complement strand
CAAGGCTATGCTGAAGGGTTGGTAATTCTTAATGACCATGAAGAAAAACAATATGGCGGTGGTCTTTGCCAAGTATCTAGCACGGCCTATAGAGCTGCTCTGCTGGCTGGCCTACCCATTACCTCTCGTGCCAATCACTCTTTTGCAGTCGACTACTATACTGCCCCATATGGCGTGCCTGGCGTAGATGCTACTATATATCTACCTAAGCCAGACATGAGCTTTGTAAATGATACTGGGCACCACATACTTATCCAGACCAAAATGGTAGGCACTACATTGCATTTTTACTTCTACGGTACCAAAACAAAATCTGGTGTTATTCGCGGGCCATTTTTTGTGACTGGCAGTAGTGATGCCACCAAGCCCTCACAAACGGTTTTTTATAGAGACGTGCTTGACCTAAATGGTGCTGTTACCAAAACCGATACAGTAAATACCTACTATAAGTCATCGCTTGATTTTCCTATTACCGCAAACTAGTTTTGCTGGTTTCTTGGTTTCTTGTTTTATTGTTTTCTTAGCTTCTTAGCTTATTGACTACTTGCCGATACAAAAGTCTGAAAAAACTTTGTCTATCACTTCTTGAGTTACAGACTCGCCGGTCAGGCTGTTGCAAATACTAATTGCTTTTTGATACTCAACCAGCACTATATCTGGTGGGGTCTTGGCCTTAATGAGATCTATACAAACCAGTATTTGAGTGTTGAGTTTTTTGATTAGTTCTAGCTGTCTTGTGCTAAGTAGGCTGAGATTTTCACTAGACTGGTTCTTGGTGGCGAGTGCTTGCAAATGGTTTTTTAAATTACTTAGCCCGGTATTTGTCTTGGCCGACAAATCTATTGAGGTAATGTCATCAAGCTCTAGACTAGAGTCTTTTTTATTTTTGCTATCAGATTTAGTATTAACCACTAGGCTAGATTTTTTATCTATAAATCTAAGTATGTTGTTTTTCTTAAGATAGCTGGCTGTTGCCTTAGACTGACCTGGCTCAATCAAAACCACTATGGTATCGCTATTTTTTAGCTCCTCAATACTTCTGGTTATGCCAATTTTCTCAACCTTATCACTGGAGTCTCTAAGGCCGGCTGTATCTGTAATGTTGATAGTCACGCCGCCCAGCACTATGCTCTCAGTAATGGTGTCGCGAGTGGTACCTGCCTGAGTGGTTACTATTGCTCTGTCAAAGCCTAGTAGTGAGTTTAGTAGTGTGCTCTTGCCGGCATTTGGTAGACCCACTAGAGCAATTGAGTAGCCATTTTTTACTACCGCTAGGCTGTCACTACTGTCAAGCAAGTCGCTGGTTTGTAAAGCTAGTTTTTTTAAAACTGTTTGTTGGGCCAGGGTGCTAGTGTCGACAATGTCTTCTTCTGAAAAATCTAGTGAGGCTGATTCGTGGGCGGCAAGATCTAGAAGTGAGCTTTTGATGCTCTTTATTTGGGTAGAGAGACCACCTGCTAGCTGCTTGCTGGCAAGTCGCAGCATTGTGGCATTGTTGCTAGCTATTAGCTCGCCTACGGCCTCTGCTTGAGTCAAGTCTAGCTTGCCGTTGAGGTAGGCTCGGCGAGTAAACTCCCCTGGCTGAGCAATACTCGCACCATTTTCTAGAGCAAGAGAAATAATTTTTTGGGTTATAACGGGCGCACCGTGGCTATGAATCTCCACTACGTCTTCTGCGGTATAAGAATGTGGCGCTGGCATATGTACGCACATTGCTTGGTCTAGCTTGGTACTACCTTCTACTATCCAGCCTAGGCTCAGCTCTCTAGGCTTAATACTTTTTTTACTAAGTGGCTGCCAGATCTTTTTAGATATCACAAAAGCTTGAGGGCCAGAAATACGAATAATACTTATAGCCGATGCCCCTGGTGCAGTAGCCTGGGCTACAATTGTTGAGCTATTTTTTTTCATGATAGTTTTAGTCGCGGTTTTTAATAACAATGGCGCGATGAGGGTCTTCGCCAATACTTTCTGTTATGAGATTTGGGTTGTCTGCTACCACCATATGAGCCTGGCGTCTTTCAAAAGAATTCATTGGTGGCAAGGTCACAGGCTTACCGGTAGACATAATAGCATCAATAGCTTCTTGAGTTATTTTTTGGACCTTCTCTATTCGCTCAAGCTTGTAGCCGGCAACGTCTATTGCTACAAAATCGCTACCTTCAAACTCACGACGGCGAATTAGATTGAAAATATATTGCAGGGCTCTCAAGTTTTCACCGTGCTTACCAATAAGAATTGCGTGGTCTTGGGTCTCTATTTCTAGAAGATTACTTTCTTCATCAAGTGAAACGCTAGCTGTACAACCGAGTTTTGAAAGCAAGTCTTCTAGTAACTCTTGGCAGTTTGCGTAGCTACTCATTACTTCCCCTTTTTGTTATTCTTGGCTTTAGATTTAGAGCTTTTGGCTATTTTCTTTTTTGGAGCTGATATTTTTTTACTTACTATCTGGACTTCTTCCATTTCTTCTACTTCTTCACGCATTATTATGTGTTGCTGAGCAATAGATATGACGTTTGTAACTGTCCAGTAAAGTGGCAAGGCGGCAGGAAGTTTCCAGGCAATAAAAACAGTGAATACAGGAAACAAGTAGTTCATGGTCTGTGTGGCTTGAGCTTGGGCATCTTTGGCGCCTGGTACTTTTTTAGGAGCAAGCATTTTTACCTGAATGTACTGGGTAATACCGGCTATTATAGCTAGTGGGATACTTGGAGCGGCCATGTTTACTAAACCAAACAAGGTAGGGCTAAAGCTACTTGGGTTTTGAATTAGCGACTGAATGTATGGAAGATTTTTAACAGGTAAATAGAGTAGGTTAGCTATAGTATCTATGTTTTGGGTGGCTAGTTTAAAAACAAAGTATAGAGCAATTAAAAAAGGAAATTGAAGCAAAGCTGGCAGGCAAGCAGAAAAAGGGCTTATTTCTTTTTCTTTGTAGAGCTCCATAAGCATCTGAGACTCTTTGGTCTTGTCGCCCTTGGCTTCTTTTTTGACTCTGGCTATGTCTGGTGCTAGAGCAGTCATTTTCTTTTGGCCGTGCAGCTGTTTTGCGGTGAGTGGCCACAAAGCAAATCTAATTATTGCGGTAAGAATTATTACTGCTACACCAAAGTCGTGGCCTGGTATAACACCGTATATGAAAAATAAGATATTGAGCAGTGGTTGTACAAAAATTGTGGTTAGAAGATGTTGCATTATGTTTTTACCTCTTTAAGTTTACTATTGTAGCTTAGATCGACTCTTGGTTCCACCCAAGGATTGCATTTGGCAATTCTTTTGACAGCTAGCAAACTGCCTTTTAGGCTGCCATTATGAATAATGGCTAGCTTGGTATACTCACTACAGCTTGGGTAAAACCTACAGTAGCCATGTGGATAGCGCTGTTTTAGCGGGCCATGATCTGGCGACAAGGTTTTTTGGTAGATAGTAATACTGCTGACTAAGATATTTTTCATAAAAACCTCTACTTCATTACTTTTAGATTCTTAAGGCCGTTTGTAACCAAGCTGGTGAGCTGGGTGTCATTTAGGCTTTCTAATGATTTCTTACCTGTAATAATTATAGTATATCCTGGCTCCATACTAGACCAATTGGTGCGACATATTTCATAAACTCGCCTTCTATCTCTGTTGCGGTCAACAGCACGCTTAGATACTTTCTTAGGAACAACTACTGCCACTCGAGTGGTCACAACGTGTGAGCTAAGAGCTTTAATGTATAGCTCTGGGCTATTGAAGCTTTTACCAAACTTGTAGGTTTTTGCGAAGTCAGTGGCCTTACTTAATCTAAAAGACCGGGCTATCATCTTAGGCTGATAGCTTAGTGCGCCCTTTAAGTGCTCGGCGCTTTAGGATGTTTCGGCCAGACTTAGTAGACATACGCTTAATAAAGCCATGAACTCTCATGCGCTTACGTTTTTTGGGTTGAAATGTTTTTTTACTCATAGGATTTTAAATGCTTCTTTTTTTATTTAGTTAGTGTATTTTAAGATAGAATTAATCTAAAGTCAAGTTATCCACCGTATTTATCCACATCCACACTAGGTTAACAGCGTTTTTGTTTTATGTTCGGTTGTGGAAAACTTTTTTTGGCGGTAGTATGGTATTAAAGTTAAATTTAAGAGGGGTGGTGAGATTTTGAGTGGTTCAACTGCAGATTTGTGGCAGGCTGTTTTAGGCCAACTAGAGCTGAGTGTTTCGGCTGCTAATTTTAATACCTGGATAAAAACCCTGTCTTTATCAGAAGATGTCACCGACACGGCTACTATATACACACCCAACTTCATGTCTAAAAACTACGTAGAAAAGAAGTTTGGGCCGGCAATATATGAAGCTATAAATAAAATAAACCCTAGTATTACTAGCGTTACCTATGAAGTCAAAAAAACCGCTAAAAAAGACCGGGCCTTAGAAGATGTTTTTGGTAAAAAACCCAATGCTCAGTCTGGGCCTGGTAAAAAACCTACCCCTAGAGAGATAGTCCAAAAGCCTTCTTCTGGGCCAAGCCAAGCCACTACCCAAACAAGCCTACAGGCTAGCTATACTTTTGATACTTTCATAGTTGGCTCTAGCAACCGCTTGGCTTTTTCAGCCGCTCAGCTGGTGGTAGAAAAGCCCGGTACAGCCTACAACCCCCTCTTCTTATACGGCCCGGCTGGTGTTGGTAAAACCCACCTCATGTGGGCTATTAGAAATGAAATAGCCAAAACCCAGCCCAATTCCACCTCACTATATATCACTAGTGAAGAGTTTATAAACGAATATGTAAATGCTATTCGTAAAGGTAATAATTTCACCAATAAGTATCGCCAGGCCGATGTTTTGTTTGTAGATGATATGCAGTTTATGGCTGGCAAAGAAAAAACCCAAGAAGAATTTTTCCATACCTTCAATGCCCTACACCAAAACGCCAAGCAAATAGTCTTGTGCTCAGACAGACCACCAAAAGAAATACCAACTCTAGAAGAACGTTTGAGGTCGCGTTTTGAGTGGGGTATGGTGGCAGACATTGCCCCACCAGATCTAGAAACTCGCATTGCGATACTTTTAAACAAAGCGGCTTCACAAAATATACCGCTAGATCAAGATACGGCCGAATATATCGCCAACACTGTAGAAAATAATATTCGCGAGCTAGAAGGTGCTCTCACAAAAGTTATTGGCCACAGTAGAGCCCTAGACCAACCCATTAGCCTAGAGCTGGTGCAGCTAGTGCTTGGCAATATTTTACCTAAAAAACCCCAGCTCAGTGTTAAGAGTGTTTTAGAAAAAACAGCTCAATACTACGAAATAAGCCTGGCTGATATTTTGGGTGTCAAAAGAGGTAAAGATATAGTTTTGCCGCGCCAAATAGCAATGTATATAATGCGCGAAGATTTGCACCTTAGCTATCCTAAAATCGCTATAAATCTAGGCGGCAAAGATCACACCACAATTATGCATGGAGCCAAGAAGATTGAGAAAATGTACAAGACAGATAGTGATTTTGCTGCAGAGCTAGGGCAGCTTAGGGAGTTTATAAATGCCTAGGTGTATATGTGGATAAGTATGTGTATAAGTTGTGTATTGTCTGTGAATAGATGTAAATATATACACAATATATGCACAGATGGTACCTAGTGAAGTATTAGTACTTGTGTATATACCGGGCTTATCCCTATCTTATACCACCACCGCCCACAAGCTCATGCACATACTAAAAACACCAATAAATACTGATTCTAAGGCTAAAAAAGTATTTATACACACTTTCCACATAGCCTATTACTATTACAACTTAAAGAATATATACTATTTAAGAAAAGGAACTACATAAATGAAACTCTCTGTCTTACAAGAAAACTTAGATAAAGCTCTAACAACAGTCTCAAGACTAGTACAAAGCAATAACTCACTACCAGTACTTGCAAATATTTTAATAAAAACAACAGATGGTAGATTAGAGCTACAATCAACCAATCTAGAACTAGCAATATCATACAAAATAGGTGCAAAGATAGAAAAACCAGGTAGCCTAAGTGTTCCGGCCAAGCTTTTTTCTGATCTCATACACTCAACTCCAAATGATAAGATTCAGCTAGTAGCCCTAAAAGATAATTTAGAAATCCACACCAATCAGCTCAACTCTACCCTAAACGGTATTAGTGCTAGTGATTTCCCACATATACCAGACGTAGAAACCAAGAAGAAGTTCAAAGTATCAACCAAAGACTTCATAACTGGCTTAGAATATGTACTCACCTCTGTAAGCTTAGATGAATCGAGACCAGTTTTAGCAGGGGTCTATTGCAAGGTAGAAAATAACGTTTTGGTTTTTGCTGCCACAGATAGCTACCGCTTAAGTCAGTACACTATAAAAGCTAGTGGTCTTGAGGATATGGAAATAATTATCCCCCACCGAACTATTCAAGAGCTTATAAGAATAGTAAAAACAGAAGATATTTCTGAGATAACAATTGGCATCACTGACACAGAGATAGTTTTTTACACAGACAGCATTACTCTTACTTCACAGCTTATCGACGGTTCGTACCCAGACTACACAAAAATAATTCCCAAATCTAGCCCAGTTAAGATTGAGATAAGTAAAGATGATTTGGTTAGTGGTCTTAAGATAGCTAGCTTATTCTCTAGAGAAAACGCCCACACTATCCAGCTAAGCGTAACAAAAGACAAGCTGTCTATTACCTCAGAAGGTGCTCAGATTGGTAAAAATATTTCTAGTATCCCAGTAAAAAATACTGGTGAAGCTCAAGAAATAAGTCTAAATGCCCGCTACCTAATAGATACCATGTCTAGTATTGTTGAAAAAACCGTTGTTATTACCATGCAAGACAAGCTAGACCCTTGTGTTGTATCGGCTCAAAAAAACTCAAAAGATAACTTTCATATAATCATGCCACTCCGCAGCTAGGTTTTAGAATGATTACTAGCCTAAAACTAAGACAGTTTCGCAATCATAATAATCTAGAGCTAGATTTTCATGACCTGCTTGTTGTTATTACTGGTCAAAACGCCATAGGAAAGACCAATATACTAGAAGCTATATATGTGAGCTCGCTAACTAAGTCATTTAGGGTTAGTGATTATAAGCTAGTGTCTAGAGGTAAAGATTTTTTTACCATAGACAGGGTTCAAGACGATCAAAACATCCACGTTAGACTCACGCTGAGCGGTAGCTCAAAAAATAAACAAATAAGACTCAATAAATCAAACATTACCCAGCTAAGCTTTATTGGTAAATTTCCTGTTACTTTGTTTGAGCCAAACGACCTTGGTCTTTTTACTAGCGGGCCAGCTGATAGACGTAGGTTTATAGATAAAATTATTTCTCAAACAGACCCTGTCTATCTTCAAAACTTAAGAGACTATAAGCGCATACTGGCACAGCGCAATAGTTTGCTTAGAAGTTCTAAGAAGTCGTACAATAAAAATCTCAAACAACAGCTTTTTGTGTACAACATACAGCTTTCTGAGCCTAGCGAATATATCACTAGTAGTAGACGCGACTTTACTAGCTCTATTAGTAGTATTGTTTCTAAGTATTACTTAAGTATTAGCGGCCAGAAACAAAAAATTACAATTGACTACCAAGGGTCTTCTGAAAACAAAGATGATTTTATAAGAAAACTCGAAAAGAGCCAAGACCTAGATATCGCCAGTGCTCGTAGTAATGTTGGGCCACATAGAGAAGACTTTACAACTCTGCTTGGCGGAGAAGTGCTGGCTGACACGGCTTCACGTGGTGAGCTTAGGAGCTTAGTTTTGGCACTCAAGCTTGCCGAGCTAGACTATATAGAAAAATGCCTCTCAGTGCGCCCTACCTTGCTCTTAGACGATGTATTGAGTGAGCTAGACCCTACTCGCCAAGAATTTTTACTGTCTCAGCTTGGCCGTCAGCAAACTTTTATCACCACCACTCATTTACCTGAAAAAATGATCAAAAATTTTCAACACATAACACTACCACTATGAGTCTAGAGCCAATTAGTTTTAATAAAAAAGATGTTACCAGCAAGCTTGGTACTATTAGTGAAATAAAAAAAATAATATTTGAAATAACTGGTATTGAGGTTCAAATAAAAAAACTAGATCCACCCAAGATTGTTATAGTTGTAGATAATTCCCCTGCTGCCAGTGAGCTAAACCTACAAAAAAACATGGTATTAAAAAGCCTAGAAGATTATGGTATTGAAAGTATTATTATCAAGACTGTCTAGCTAGGTCTGTAGCCAGCAGGAAATTCACTACGCAAGTCTATGGCAGTGTAGTCGAGAATGTAGTTATTTAAATTTATATTTTTTGAGCGCAGGTAGTCAAGAGCTTGATTGGTGTATGTCCTGAGGTCGTTAAGGTATTTTTGCCTTTCTTGAGGTGTTGCAGGTAGTGCAATGTCACCTGGTTCAAAAAACTTCATTGTTATATTTATTGTAGCAGGCTGCTGAATTCCTTCTGCCGGAAAAGCATAACTAATCTTGTACTTGTCGGTTTCGTGAGGTAATACATCTACTATGGGGTCGTCTGGAAAAGTTTCTCCAGATGAAGCCTGTTCGTTATACATTTTTTTCTCTGCCTCTGAGAGCTGGCTGTATTTTATTTTTTTAACAGTCATCACTATGTTTGAGTTTAGTAGTGAACCGTCTTTTGACTTAATGTTATTTAAAATCAAAGCATACTTACCCGGCAAAGGTGTTGTTCCGATAGTAATTTTTAAAGTATCGCCGTTTACTTCTATTGTATTGATGCTTTCAAAACTAAACATAGCTACATCTTGAGGGTTTTTATTAAAACTATCTTCTATATATTTCTTATCTAGTTCGCGATTATATTTTATATTTAAAACACCCAAAGAGTCAGGAAAACTATCTACATTTGGAGATGTTTCTACGATTCTAAAATTTAAAAAATAAAATATCCCATAGCCAATACCAATAGTAGCTATAAAAATAA
>JBAXNA010000018.1:0-9375 GCA_037133995.1 Candidatus Saccharimonadota bacterium | reverse complement strand
GGCGCAAGTGCTAACTGGCTAAACTTAGAAAATGAGCAGCGCCTAATGGGTAAGGGCGTTTCGTCTTGTGCCACCTGTGACGGCTTCTTTTTTACTGGCAAGCACGTGGTTGTTGTGGGCGGTGGTGACAGCGCCATGGAAGAATCACTTACTTTAGCCAAATTTGCCAGCAAGGTGACTTTGGTGCATCGCCGAGACGAATTTAGGGCCAGCAAAATAATGCTTGATAGAGTAAAAAAACACCCAAAAATAGATATCTTACTCAATACCCAGGTAGTAGATGTGCTTGGCAAAGACATGGTTGAAGGCGTTGTTATTCAAGATACTCTTACCGACAAGCAAAGTGAGATTTCATGCCAAGGCTTTTTTGTGGCCATTGGGCATACTCCTGCCACTAAGCTTTTTGATGGCATCCTTGAAATTGAAAGCAACGGCTATTTGAAATCCTCTCACGACACCAGCACGAAGATAAAAGGTGTTTTTGCTACTGGTGATGTGACTGACAGTCGCTACAGGCAAGCCATAACAGCAGCTGGCGAGGGCTGTAAATCTGCCCTAGAAGCCGAACACTACATAGAAAATACTTGAAAATTTTGGATATGAGTAGACTAGCAGTTAAAACAATTCCTATCAGCCACTGTGGTCGACTTGATATAATTTTTGGTCAAGCCTTAGAGTCTGACTTTGCTTATTTTGAGCCTGAATACCGTAAATCAATTCACAATGCTAATTCTAAAAGAAAGCTGACTATGGCTAGTCTTAACCCTCGCAGGCAGCTACTGGGCATGTATGACGACGCAGAGCTAGTGGGCTACAGTATTTCTGCACTTAGCTCAAACAATACAGCCTTTTTATTCTGGCTGTATGTTTCTCCCAAGCATCGCGGTCAAAAAAACGGTATCTATTTGCTAGATGAAACCGAGTCTCGACTCAAAACCCGCAATGTTGATACTATTGAGCTCATTACTCACAACCAGCGCGGTTTCTATGAGAGGCATGGCTATGAAATGAGTAAGATTATGCGCGAGATAGCGGCTGGCGTTGATATGTACGTAATGAGCAAAAGTATAGCATGAAAAAGCCTCTGTCCAAGTCTAGTAAAAAGACTAGTGTAAAAGAGGACGATGATAATAAAATAGTTTCGAAGCCAGAAGACCAGAATGTTATAATTGGTAATAGTGATATGGAAAAAACTGATAAACATAACAAATTTAAGATCATAGCTTTAATGGCTTTTGCAATCTTGGTAGTTCTGGCTGTGGCTGGCTGGTTTCGCTGGCGTCAGTATTTGGCGGACAAAGCCCCGGTTATAATAACCGCCTCTACTCAAGTTGAGAACACCAAACCAGCAGAGATTGCTACTGGCAAAATCATAGAAGCCCAAGCCGTAGAGAATTTTAATCCTGCTCAAGCCCTGGCCATTATCAAGCAAACTAACAAGGCATTTGATCTGGCCGTAAATACAGCCACTACTAAGCAGCTAATTAAATTTACTAGCTCAGACGACAATGTAGCCGACATTGGAGTATACGCCCGTGTGTATGCACCTGCTGGCGCAAAGAATCTGCCGGTAATTGCTTTTGCTACAGGTACTACAGGAATAGGGGACGCTTGCGCAGCCAGCCTAGAAAACCCGGCAAAACGTGATTGGGCCAACTATGACAGTTTGATGATGGCCTATGCTAGCCAGGGTTATATTGTGGTTCTCGCTGACTATGAGGGCATGCGTGATGCCGCGCGAATGCATCACTATATGGTTGGAAATATTGAGGGCAGAACTATGCTTGATAGTATTAGAGCCTTAGAAAATCTAGATACTACTAAGGCCAGAGTGAACAAAGAAGCAATTTTTACTGCTGGCTATAGTCAGGGTGGGCACGCGGCCTTTTGGGCAGATGCAATAAACCAAAAGTATGCGCCAGACATTAAACTAAAAGGCGCCATCGGTTTTGGTCCTGTTACCAGTGTCAATGAAACCCTAACAGACGCAATCACAGCTAACGCTAATATCAATTGGTTTGGGCCATATGTACTCACTAGCTACCAAGACTGGTACAAAAGAAGCTACCCAGTAGACAAAATATTGCAGCCTCAGTTTGCAAAAAATTTATCTGTAGACGCTCAACGAGAGTGCATTGACACTGTAAACAAGTATTGGCCAAACAACCTCGGCACAAATAAATCGGCTTCGGTCTATACTCCAGAATTTATTGCGGCTGCCAAGACTGGTAATTTATCTAGTAATAAGCTCTACGCGCAGTTTGATTCAGATATGAAAGCAAACATCGTTGGGCCCATCAAGACCACCACACCCAAGCTCATAAACCAAGGCTTGAGTGACAATGTGGTATTGCCCAAACAGAGCAGAGCTGGCTACCAACGGCTATGCGCCAGTGGCAATAGCGTAAATTTGGTAGAGTACACCACTAGTAAATATGGCGTGCAGGGCTATAACCCAACTGGCAAAGTAGACCACTACCAGACAATGAATGCTAGTTTTAATGACACCATAGCCTGGGCTAACGCTAGAATAGCTGGCAGCGCCCTAGTGAATAGCTGCAAGCCGATTTAGCCCGTAAATATTTCTTATCAAAAAACCACTCCTTGTTTATCGATGGCTGGGAGTGGTTTTTAATCTTAATGAGTATTAGGCTTTGATGTCGGTGACGGTAATGGCACTATATTTTTGGCGGTGGCCAGTTTTGACTGAAACACGCTTTTTGGCTTTATAGTGCAAGATAACTTGCTTCTTGCCCTTCACTATTTCTGGGGCGATTTCGGCTTTTACAACAGCACCATCAACGATTGGCTTACCAACCTTGATGTTTTCACCATCAATGATCATTAGGGGCTTAAACTCAATAGCTGGCTTTTCGTTATGCAAAAGTTCGACTTCTAGAGTCTGGCCTTTTTCTACTATGTATTGTTTGCCGCCGGTTTCGATTACTGCTAACATTTTCTTGTATTATTCCTTATTACTTTTTTTGAGAGTTTCAATAAAGTATTGTAGCAAGATTTGGCTATAATGTAAAGTTTTTTATTGATTTGCCATTGCTGTTTGTCTGCTGTTCGCTATTTTTGTAATAAGACTAGCTCTTATGGTAAGATAATATAACAACATAAGTGAAGGGTGAAAACTAAGTGGCGCATATTATTGCTATTGCAAATCAAAAAGGCGGAGTAGGCAAGACTACGAGCGCTATAAATATTTCTGCTTATTTAGCCAAAATGGGCAGAAAAGTATTATTGGTAGATCTCGACCCTCAGGGTAATACCAGTAGCGGGCTGGGTATACAAAAAAATAAGCTAGTCACTAGCCTTTATGATGTATTGCAGGGGAGCGCTAAAGCCGTTGATACAACCATGAAAACCGCCTATGAAAATCTAGATATATTGCCAACTGGCCCAGTACTAGCTGCTGCAGAAGTTGAGCTGGCTCACCGCTCAAAGCGAGAGTTTATCTTGAGATCTGCTCTAGAGGGCTTAGAATATGACTATATTTTTATAGACTGCCCGCCGTCACTTGGGCTTTTGACTATCAATGGTCTAGTGGCTGCCAATATGCTACTAATACCTGCTCAGGCTGAGTTTTACGCCCTAGAGGGCCTCAGCCAGCTACTTAACACCGTCAAGCGTGTTAGGGCTGCACTAAACCCTAGGCTCAAATTGCTTGGAGTACTCGTGACTATGTTTGATGGTCGCACCAGCCTTTCTACCGCAGTTATTGGCGAGCTCAACAAACACTTTGGTGAGCTTGTGTTTGACACCACTATACCTCGCAATATAAGATTAGCTGAAGCACCTTCGCACGGTAAGCCTATTCATGACTATGATAGGTTTTGCCGCGGAGCGTTTGCCTATAAAAAACTCACAAAGGAGGTAGTGCGTCGTGTCGAACAGCCAAAATAATGCCTCAAAAAGTCGCCTTGGCAGCGGCTTAGACGGTCTTTTGCCCACAAGTCTTGAAGATATAGATGAATTTGCCTCAGATACCATGCCCAAAGAGGCTAGGGTTGATGCCAAGTCTATTATAGAAATACCAATTGAAAACATTGAGACTAACCCCTACCAGCCCAGAACTGAATTCGAACAAACCTCAATCCAAGAGCTGTCTGAGAGTATACTCAGCCATGGTATTATACAGCCGCTTGTAGTGGTAAGTGATGGCGGCCAGCAGTACCAGCTAATAGCTGGTGAAAGACGTCTTAGGGCAGCCAAACTAGCCGGGCTCAAGACTGTGCCGGCTATTTCTCGTACCCTAAGCCAACAACAACAGCTCGAAATAGCAATTATTGAAAACGTGCAGCGTGAAGAACTGAGGCCTCTAGAGCAGGCTGTGGCGTATGAAAAACTAGTAGACCAGTTTAATATGAACCACACTGGTATTGGCAAATCTGTGGGCAAGGCTACTTCTACAATCACCAACATAATTAGACTACTAAAGCTTACTCACAAAGGTAAAGTAGCCTTAAATGAAGGGGTTATTACTGAGGGTCACGCTCGCACACTACTCTCGCTTATAGACCCAGTTCAGCAAGACTTGTTTTTGGCATATATTATCAAGCACAGCCTTACTGTAAGAAACGCCGAGACTTTAGTTCGAGAATTTAAAGGTGGAGTTGAGATCAAGCATGAAAAGGTTGAAGAGGCCGAAGCCCCGCAGCTCAAACTAACCACAGACCTCGGAAAATATCTTGGTACTAAGGTCAGTTTACATAAGACTGCTAAGGGCGGTAAGTTGCAGATTGAATACTATTCAGACGAAGAGCTTGCCCGCATCTATTCACAAATACTTGGTCAAGAACCAACTGTATAGCGGCTAGTCTCTGCTAGAGAAAAAATAATAACATTAAAAATACTTATTCGTTGGGGTATGAATGACCTGTAATGAATTTTAGAGTATTGATTGGCAGAAGTCTCAAAACTGCAAAGCCAGTCAAGTTTTCTTGGGGAAGCTGGCCCCACTCTCGGCTATCAAAGCTACCACCCGGGCTACGATTGTCACCACTTACAAAAAGCTTACCTTGTTCGACTACTTCATCAATATTTCCCTGGGTGACGTACTGAGGGTCAACGTAGTCTTCGCTTAAAGCCAGGCCGTCTGGGTGCTCAGTATTATAGATAGTATAAACACCATCTTTTAAGACGACTCTGTCTCCAGGCAGGCCAATAACGCGTTTAATAAAAAATGTTTCTGGAGCATTTGGATATCTAAAAACCACGACATCACCTCTGTTTACAGAGACGTTTTTTTGTCCGAAAAATTTACCTATATCGTACTGAGTGAGAGGAATCTTTGAAATTATCAAGTAATCATTATTGTGAAAATCTGGCTCCATGCTACTACCAGAAACATAAAAAGCTTGAAATATAAAGTTTTGAATAATCAAAACTATCGTGATGGTTATACCAGCCCAAACAAGTAGCTCAACAATAAGACGCTTTTTCTTAGGCTCTGGCTGAGTATCTTCTGCGGGTGTGTCTTGTCTGCTGAGGCTATCAATATCTTTGTTGTATTGGATATGGTCTGAGGCGGCTAGCTTGGCTTTTTCTGCTTCAGCTTGAGCTTCTTGAGCCGACATAGGCTTAAGATCTGTGCCTGGCTTTAAGAGGCTTTCTTCTGGCAATAGAATTTCTTCTAGTTCTTCTTGTTCTTTGTTTTGAGGGTCCATTACTATGTATTATACGCAGGTATGATGGGTTATCACAAGCGTAATAACATTTTTAAGCTTATTTAATAAACAAATCTAATTCTGGGTTATAATAAGAGCTTATGAAAAAAACACTTTCTAGTAACGAGCCAAGCAGCGCTAAGCTGGGCACCGTGAGCAAGAATAGCTCAGGTTCTTTAACGCCCGAAACTAGCTCGAATATGAAAAAAGATAAATCAAAAAATCGTCATATTATTATAAAATCTCTAGCTGCATTTTTTATTGTTTTAATTGTTGTAGCTGGTTTTTTTGGCTACCGCACCTACAAAACTCTCAACAAAGTCATTGTCAAAAACAGTGGCCCTACAGCAGAGGGTCTCAAGACCGAAAACGTTGCCGTAGAAAAACTAAAAGGTGAGGGTGACGGCCGAGTGAATATTTTGTTGCTAGGAGTGGGTGACCCTGGCCATGCTGGCGAAGAACTAAGCGACACCATGATTGTAGCCAGCTACGACCCTAAGACAAAAGACGTGGCAATGCTTTCTATTCCTAGAGATTTGTATGTAAAAATTCCTAATAATGGCTATAACAAAATCAACTCTGCCCACGCTTTTGGCGAGCAATACAAAGAAGGGTCAGGCCCCGATTTGGCTAAAAAAACCGTTTCGGAGGTTTTGGGTATTCCAATTCACTACTACATTCGCACCGACTTTACTGCCCTTAAGCAAGCTGTAGATACAGTTGGCGGCGTAGATATTGATGTCTTAAGCACCCTAATTGACCCTGATTACCCTTGTGAAAAAAATGAAGGCAAAGTTTGTGGCTTTAGTATTTTGGCTGGCCCACAGCATTTCAACGGCAGCTCAGCCCTTAAGTATGCCCGTTGTAGAAAAGGCAACTGTGGTGACGACTACGGTAGGGCCAAGCGCCAACAAGATGTGTTGGTTGCGCTTAGACAAAAAGCAACTAAACTAAATATTTTAGCCAACCCCGCAAAAGTTGTAGAAATTCTAGATATTGTTGGTAAAAACGTTCGTACTGATCTGCAGGTTTGGGAGATTGAGCGACTTACCCAGGTAGCCAGAGAGACCGACCCTTCAAAGATCACCAGCAAAGTGCTAGATATTGACACCACAGGGCTGGTCAAAAATAGCCAAATTGGAGCTGCAAGCGTTGTTGTGCCAGTGGCCGGTATTGGCAATTATAGTGCAATTCAGGCTTTTGTTAGATCGATTTTTGTAGACGGCTATATCAAGCAAGAAGCCGCCACTATTCAGGTTGAGAACGGTACCGCACAAATAAATAAGGCCCAGCTGGTAAGTGAGCTCTTAAAAAGCTATAATTACAATGTTATATCAGCAGTACCAGCAGACGCTACTACCTATAAAAAAACTCAGATTATTGACTCGAGTAAAGGCAGCAAGCCATATACTATTCAATATCTAGAAAAAAGGTTTGGCGTTAAGGCGACACCAGCAGCTCAAGACTCAGCTGAGCAAAAGTCTGCAGTGGCAGATGTAAGAATAATTGTGGGGACAGACTATAAAACTTTCTGATCAAATCAAAAGAATAGATTTTTTATCACGCGATCAGCGCTATATTTTGTCTGCTTGTTTTATTATTACCATCAGCTCGATAGCTGTTATCTATTATTCAAGTATGCAAATTATTTTACTGCCAATAGTACTGGTGCTAAACTATTTTCTCTTAAGTAAACTGCTAGTTAGTAGAAGCCTTACTCAGATTTTAGCCAAAATGATTAGGCCCAGTCTGTGGCTAATTATAATGTATGCCTACATTTATACCATTCTTTCACTTTTTCCTTTAGCGATTACTTGGTTTGTGCTGATAAACATTCTAATAACTATAGGCTACGGCGCAATGCTTTATCAGGACATTAGAGTAGAACCTAGAGTAAACGTGGATAACGTCTTGAGCGTTTTAATAATAATATTTGGAATTAGCCTTGCCAGCCTGTTGTTAGCTTTTTGGCAGTGGCCCACCGCTCTTGTGATGGTGCTAGTTTGGCTGGTAATGTTTTTTACAGCCTTGAGCTGGCTTCTAGACTTTACTGACAGACCTTATCTTATTTCTAGCGTTTGGAGCCTAATTGCCGTAGAAATTTTCTGGATATGTAGTAGATGGATCAATCTCTACCATATTCCTCAAACCTCACTTCTGCTCAGCCAGTCCGCCCTAATACTCTCAGCCTTAGCCTACGGCTTTGGGGGTCTATACTATCATTTCAAAAACAAGACCTTGAAACGTAGCCTTTTATTTGAGTACATTGGTGTGACAACGGCAGTTTTTATAGCTCTAATGCTACTAAGTAAATGGGCAGTAGCCGTCTAGTCTAGTGAGCAGTTATTTTTTTGTAAATCCCAAGATCAAGTATTTTTCTAAAATCGGCTTCAAGCCGGCTTGTGCAGCCAGCTCTTTTAGGCCTTGGTGCTGCCAGGGGTCTGACTCGTGGTAGACAATACTTCCTGGTACCAAATGCTCTGAAATGTCACTGTAAAATTTACGGTACAAATCTAGTCCGTCACCACTGCCGCCAAAAAGTGCAATAGATGGCTCTTTTTGAACCTCAGGCTTCATATTTGGCTTGTAGTCTTCTGAGACATAAGGAAGATTGGTGACAATTGTTTCAAATTTTCCCTCAACTCCTTTCCAGACGTCAGCCTCCACGAAGTTTATTTTATTAGCTTTACCCAGTAGGTTTTTGGCGTTAAGTTTGGCCACCTGCATAGCTAGGGGAGAAACTTCTGTAGCGGTAATGGTGAGATCTGGGCGGTGCTTAGCAATAGCTATAGCCAGCGCACCACTACCGGTGCCAATATCGATAAGTCTTGAGTATTGAGCAGCATTAGCTATGGCCTGTTCGGCGATAAGCTCGGTCTCAACTCTTGGGCTCAAGACTCTGTTATCAACAAAAAAGTCTAGGCCGTAAAACTCTAGCTTATTGGTGATATAGCAAACTGGCTCACGATCTAGTCTGCGAGCCATGCAGTCTTCAAATGTTTTGATTTGTTTTGAGCTTAGTGCTTTATCGTCGTGAGCAATCAAATATTCTCTTGACTCAGATAGAACATGGGCAAGCAAAAGCTCACTGTCTAGGCGAGCGGAAGGTATTTTAGCATTTATGAACTTTTCTGTAGATTTTATAAGGGCAGTTTTGATTGTCATGAGTTATTTGCAATATTTATGATTGATTTTCTAGAGCATTTTGTACAGCCGCGTCTCGCAAGGCTTCAAATATTCCATCGAGATCGCCGTCCATTATTTTGGCCATATTGTGAGTTGTGTAGCCTATGCGGTGATCTGTTATGCGGTCTTGGGGGTAATTATAAGTTCTAATTTTCTCACTTCTATCACCAGTACCTATTTGAGATCGTCTAGCGTCACCAAGCTTTTTGGCTTCGGCTTGCTCACGAATATCAAGTAGGCGAGAGCGCAGCACGCCCATGGCTTTGAGCTTATTTTTGAGCTGTGACTTTTCATCTTGGCAGGTAGCAACAACACCGCTAGGTATGTGAGTTATTCGAACAGCACTATCTGTGGTGTTTACGCTTTGCCCACCGTTACCACCACTTCTAAATACATCAATTCTCAGATCATTTGGGTTGATCTCTATGTCTTGCTCTTGAGCTTCTGGCAATACAGCAACCGTAGTAGTACTGGTATGAATACGCCCGGCACTTTCTGTAGATGGAATACGCTGCAC
>JBAXNA010000017.1:0-11058 GCA_037133995.1 Candidatus Saccharimonadota bacterium | reverse complement strand
TATAGTCTGAGACCCCAAAAAACACCGGTTTTTTTGAAAGCCCGCTACCTAGACTAGCTACAAGCGGGTCGTCTGAATTCAATATAAGCGTAGTGTCTAGAGAACTAAAGGCTTTCTTGAAGCTGGTGGCTATAGAATCAAGCTCGCCGTATCTGTCCAGCTGATCTCTAAAAAGATTTGTTACGGTGACTATTTTTGGTTTTAGCTGCAGGCAAATAGCAGGAACATAGGCTTCGTCTACCTCAAATAGGGCCATATCAGCCTCGCAGCGACCCTTGGAGTCACTATTTTGCAATATAGTAGAGATTATTCCCCGAGGCATATTAGAGCCAGCCTGGTTGCGTATAAAGCTTATACCTTGTGACTGCATAACATCTGCAATCATCTTTGAGGCAGTTGTCTTGCCATTTGTACCTGTAACGACAATTACACCCTTAGAAAAGTTATTCTTTGCTAGCTTAGCAAGTAAGCCGGGGTCAATTTTTTCAGCTACTAAACCTGGTAGAGATGTGCCTTCATGGCCAACAGCACTAACTGCTAGTCGTGCTAGTTTTGCCGAATTGATTGCAATAGATTTGCGCATGCCACTATTGTATCAGAGCTGGGGGCCTTAAGTCTTCTAAGTAGTCACCAATCATCTCTCTAGCTTGGACTATTGAGCTTATCCACTCGATAGACTTGTTTCTTCTAAACCAAGTCATTTGCTTGCGAGACAACTGCCAGGTAGCAGTGACGATGTCGTCACTAAGCTCAGATTTTTCTATATAGCCGTCGAGATATTCTATTACTTGAGCGTAGCCTGTGGTTCGAACTAGCGCATCGCTATCCCCATATTTTTTACGTAGGCCCTCTACCTCTTGTATAAAACTATTGCTCAACATAGATTCTGTTCTTTGCTCTATATTTTGCCTTAACAAAGGCTTTTCTATGTCTAGGCCAAGCACCAGCGAGTCTACGATACTGCTCATTCTATCGTTGTCTTTCGTGGGACCTTTGCAAATTAACTGCTCCACTCTACGTCTATTTTTAGTGTCTATTTTCAAAAATTCTGCCGGAAATTTTTGTTGGGCTAGCTTTTGTAGTTGCTGTAGCGACATATTCTCAATCAGTGTTTTTTCTTCGTCAGAAACTTCATCACGAAAACCATAGTCATAAATTACTGAATCAATATACATACCACTACCTCCAACCAAGAAAGGTAGCTTACCTCTTGATTGAATCTCAGCTATTACATCTTGGGCAGCCTGCTTAAACTGAGCTGCACTAAAAGGCCTATCTGGCTCGACTATGTCTATGAGATGGTGCCTTACTAGTTGCTGCTCTTGAATACTTGGCTTAGCCGTACCTATGTCCATGCCTTTGTATATGGTACGGGAGTCTGCACAGACGATCTCGCCGTTGAACTTTTGGGCTAGCTCCAGTGCCATAGCCGATTTTCCAGATGCCGTAGGACCCAGAATAACTACTAGTTTAGCAATATTTGTCATTACAGACTTTTGTTTTTGATATTTTCAACTAGTGTTGTAATAAACTCTTCAACATTGCTACTGCCAAGGTCACCCTGGCTGTATTTTCTAACGGCAAGAGTGCCTGATTCTTGTTCTTTTTCGCCCACTATTACAGTGTATGGTATTTTGTAGAGCTCTGAGTTGCGAATCCTCTTACCTAATGACTCATTGCTATCATCTAGCGTCACTCTTATACCAGCCTGCCTGAGTTGGTCTTTAATTTGGCCAGCATAATCAGCAAATTTCTCAGATATTGGCAGTACTCTTACCTGTTCTGGTGCTAGCCACAGAGGAAAAGCTCCTGCAAAATGCTCGATTAATATCATCATAAATCTCTCAAATGAACCAAGTATCGCTCGGTGTATCATAACAGGACTTTTATCTGAGCCATCCTTATCTGTATAGCTCAGCTCAAATCTCTTGGGCATGGCAAAATCTAGCTGTATGGTAGCCAGCTGCGTTTCTCTACCTAAGGCGTCTTTGAACATAAAATCTAGCTTTGGACCATAAAGCGCCGCCTCGCCTTCCATTCGCTTGGCCCCAAGGCCTCTATCATCAGAAACCTTTTGCAGCATTTCCTCGGCCAGTTGCCAATCATCTGGGTCGCCTATATAAGCTTCTGGTGTTTTAGGGTCTCTTACTGAGAGCGATACCCAGTGATCCCCCCACAAGCCGAGATTTTGATAAAACTTCTCGATAACCTCTGCAATCAAGTCTGCTTCTTTTTGAATTTGATCTACAGTACAGAAAGTGTGGCCATCGTCTACTGTAAAGCCTCTGGTTCTTTGCAAGCCCCCTATTTGCCCGGGCTTCTCATCGCGATATTGCATGGTCTGCTCTATATAACGAATTGGCAAATCCTTATAACTCCTAGGCCTAGAAGAATATATTTGAGTGTGATGAGGGCAGTTTACGGGTTTTAGTATAAATTCTTGCTTGTAGTGACTTTGAACCCTAAATAATTCATCTTCAAATTTGTCTGCATGGCCAGAGGTTTTGTAGAGATCGAGTTTTGCCAAATGAGGTACGCTAACAGAATGCATATCGTTGTTTCTGCCAATTTCATTCAAGGCTTCTTTGAGCTGATTCATTATTTCTGTGCCACGAGGTGTGTACATTGGTAGTCCAGGACCAACCATATCTGAGAACACAAACAAATCAAGTTCCTGACCTAGTTTTCGATGATCTCGCTTCTCAGCTTCTATCAGCATTTCTTTATATTTGACTAATTCATCTTCTGTTGTAAAAGCTACACCATATATTCTTTGCATTTGGGGGTTTTCTTCACTTCCTCTCCAGTAAGCTCCTGAAACTTTTAGTAAATCAAACGCCTTAGAATCTATTTCTGAAGTGTTTTCTACGTGTGGTCCACGGCACAGATCTACAAAATCACCAGTTCTATAGATTGTTACTTCTGAAACTGCTGAGCCAGGCTCTACTAGGTCACTATCTCCGCTGTCTGCAACAGCTGTAGTACCCTTATCTCTCAAGTCTTTTAGTAGCTCTACCTTAAAGTCTTGTTTTTGAGCTGTAAAATATTCTATAGCCTTATCTATTGGCCAGTCTTCTTTGCTAAACTCAATCTTTTGACTTATCATTTTTTGCATTTCTTTACGTATTTTTGGCAATACGTTAAGCTCTATCGGCTCATCTAAGCTGACATCGTAGTAAAACCCGTTCTCAACTACCGGTCCCACCCCAAACTTGGCTTCTGGGTAGCGCTTATGTATCACAGCGGCCATTATGTGGGCTAGGCTATGGCGAATTTTGTGCAGATTGTCATCTTTCATAGATATTTTCCTTTTTTATATAATAAAACCACCGCTTAGATGCCCGGTCCCAATTGCTTGGGAGGTTCCACCGGGCTTATCCGTGGTGGATCTCTCTTGTGTAGGCCGTACGCCGGTCATACTTGCGGGGCTTCATGAGCTGGTAAACTCTTGATACAACGCCCTATTTAACTAGCCCCTATACTACTACAAAAAATGTTTTTTGGCAAAATCGCTATAGCTTGTTTTTTAAATACTCCCGAAAGCCCTTAGATAGCTCGGGGTCTTCTAGGGCAACATCTACAATTGCCTCTAAATACTTCTCTTTGTTGCCAGTATCGTGCCAGCTACCTTCTATTACCTTTCCAAGTATATGGTCTTTTTTGGCCATTGCATTTAGAGCCTGAGCCAAGCTCACCTCTCCAGTGTGATCTGGGGTTTGATTTGCGAGTAGTGGTAGTATTTCTGGAGTCAATATATAGCCACCAACACTAGCCAGCAGCGATGGCTCTTGGCCAGGCTTGGGTTTTTCAACCAAGCCGTCTATCTCATAAAGGTCGTCTGACAGCTGTTTTTTAATTTTGACCGAGCCATACTTGCCAATGTCTTTCTTGCTGGTCTCGACTAGCGATATAACAGGTCTACCGTATTTTTCATACTCCTGCATTAGCTGAACCGACCTGGGCACTTTAGAGACAAAAAAATCATCAGCCCAAAGTACCAAAAATGCCTCATCAGCAACCAAGTGAGAGGCATTTATAATTGGTGTGGCATTACCATAGCTACCTTTTTGACGCACATAGATAAAGTTTGCCATTTCTGCTATCTTGCCAAGCTGTTCGGCTATTTCATTTTTACCAGATTGAATTAGTCTAGATTCTAGCTCTTGATTGTGGTCAAAATGGTCTTCTATTGATCGTTTGTGAATACCAGTCACGATAATAATATCAGTAATACCTGCCGAGACCGCCTCTTCTACTACGTACTGGATAATTGGCTTGTCTATTATTGGCAGCATTTCTTTGGGCATAGCCTTGGTCTGTGGCAGAAAACGAGTGCCAAAACCAGCTGCCGGTATGATTGCTTTGGTAATTTTTTTCATAGTATTTTGATTGGTGGGTCCTAGGGGACTCGAACCTCTGACCTCTTCCACGTCAAGGAAGCGCTCTAGCCAACTGAGCTAAGGACCCGTAGCTATTATTATACCTTATTTATAGAAATAAACTATCTGAAGATCTCACTCAACAATTTTTCAGACAAGATATCTCATTTCAGCTACTTACATCTGTTGGCTTAGCTGTTTCTAGTAGCAAATCGCCAGCAAACCCAACCCTATCTAAGCTTATAGAGCGCTCATAAAAAGTACTGGCAATAAGAACAGACCGTTTGCTAAAACGCGAATGAAGAGCATCTACAGATTGATCTAAGCTAAAAACTGCTGGCTCGCCAACAGGTTCGGAAAGCTCCAGCTGACTAGAGCCGGTGAGTTGATACAGAGTAATAGATATTCTTAAGACTTGCTTATTAAAATCAAGTTTTTTTAACAACATCAAGCAGTGAGCCTTAATAGCTTGGTCAGAATCAAAAGCTTTTAGCTTCTCAATCTTATTGTGCCAATAAGTATGGTCTACAAAAACTAGCGATACTGAGACTGACTGGGCTTTTAGTTTCTTATTTCTCAGCCTACCAGCTAAGGTATTACATATTTTTAATATAAACGTTGTTATTTCTACTAGACTAGATGGCTTATATTGGGCCATCGTAACCTGGTGTCCGAGTGATTTTTGGTCTGCAGTTTGCACCAAATCTACCTCATAACCACGCATTCTTAGGTACCATTTCTGACCATTTACACCAAAACACCTCGACATTAGCGGCCACGAAGCAGCGTACAGATTGGCTGGGGTATATATCTGTTGCCCTGCAAACTGCTTGGCCATTCTGTCGCCCACGCCTGTTAGGCTTGTTAATTTTTTGCCGGCATAAAATGCAGGAAGATCTTTGGCCTCAATACAAACAAAGCCACGAGGCTTGTTGCTACTAGCGGCCTGCTTGGCCAACCAAACGTTACTTGCTACACCAATAGAACAACATATATGTTCGTTATATATTTTATAAATACTAGCTTTTATTACCTTTACTAAAGCAAAAACGTCTTCTTTGTTTTGTGCATATGAAGGAACTTTTAGGTAGGCTTCGTCTATTCCCTTGGGCTGTACTTGGCAAATTGTGTCGTGTAAAATAGCCATAAATTCACGGTGTACCTTATGATACAGCTCTGGTTTGTCTTGTACTACCCGTAAGCCTGGGCAGAGCTCTAGTGCCCTAGCTACCTTTGTGCCAGTCTTAATGCCCCGAGCCTTGGCATCATAGCTGGCAGCCACCAAGCTAGCGCCCATACCTGGGCCAGTCGCCACGCCTACCGGCTTGCCTCTAAGGCTAGGCTGATAGTACTGTTCTACAGATGCAAAAAAAGAGTCCATATCTAGATAGATTGTGGAATACTCTAGCACTTTTTGCTTTAGCAGTCTTTCTGGGCTCATTGTATCAATACTAGCAAAACAAATCATAAAATACAAACAAAAACCGAATAGAATTGACTCTAAAAGCAGGCATCAAAAAAGCCCCGCGGTGTACTGGTATGCTGGTACGCTTTGGGGCTTTTTTATAATACTGGGTCTGGGCTATTTCTTGGCTGAGTCTTCTGCCTTGTCATCTTTGGCTTCTGAGCCTTCTGCTGGCTTTTCTTCACCTTCAGCTCCCTCTTCACCTTCTTCTGCAGGAATTTCTTCTACAATGTCTTCATTTAGAGCTTCCATTTCGGCCTCTGATCGAGGTGGGTCTACCTTACAGACTAGCTCTTCGCCGTCTATAAGCACTTCTACTCCTTCTGGAACAACTAGATCACGAACGTGTATAGATTTTTCAAAATCATCTAGAACACTAATATCTACTTCAATGTTGGCAGGTAGCTTGCCTGGCAAGGTTTCTACTTCAACTTCTTCAATGTTGGTAAGCAATGTACCTTCTTGCTGATATACAGCTGCTGCGTTACCTGTGAAGTGTAGTGGCACAGTAGTGCGAATGGCTTGATTCATATTGACCCTATAAAGATCAGCATGAGTTAGATCGCCTGTTAGTGCGTCTATACTTACATCTTGAATAAGAATATTAGAAGAGGCATCTTGGCCAATCTTAAGATCAATAATAGTGTTGTGTCCAGCTTTTGCATAAGTACGAGTAAACTCGTGCATATTCAAAAATACTGGTTCATTGGCTTTGTCTTGGCCGTAAACGATTGCTGGAAGATGACCTTCTGCTCTGGAAGCATTAAGTTTCTTACCGAATATATCGCGAGCCGTAGCGCTGAGAGTTGTTTTTTCCATAGTTTTTTTAAAATAAAGGGGTTAATTCGTTTGATTTGTTTGCCAAGAAGACATGAAGGTCTACAATCTCGTCAGAAGAAATAGGCTCGTAGGTGTGGAATTTTATTACCTCACCCTTGGCTAGATCTGACTCTACAAAATTAGGAGTAGATTTTTTTCTTGACGCCTTGTCACCTTCTAGCTGACTGCTGAGCAAGACTGTAGCTAGTATTGGTAGTGAGCACTCTGTGCAGGTTAGCTGCATAAAACAATGCTCATCTACTCTACCTAAGAACGTAATATCTTCATGCAGATAGTGCGACCCACATGAGGGACACTTGTAAAAAACCTGAAGATTTTTAATTAGTTCTTGTAAGTTCTTACCATTCACTTTTTTTACCCTCTTAAGCCATATCTTATCATAGAATCGGTAGCGCTGTCAATCAAGAGATTTGGGACTTTCTTCTAATGAGCAGTGTTAAGACGGACAGTAGTAGCATAATTACAATTATTAAAGCAAAAATAGCGACTATTTTCTGTTCTGGTGAGGCTACTAGGGCGATAAAGCCAAAAATAATGCACAGAGCATAGATTAGCAAAGCTGTTTGGCGCTGAGTGAAGCCAACGTCAAGCAAGAGAAAGTGCAAATGTCCTCTGTCGGCCGAAAAGGGTGAGCGCCCAGATATAACTCTTCTCACGGCAGACCATACTGCATCTACTATTGGCACTCCTAGCACTAGGGCTGCAGTTGCCAGCTTGGCGCCAGAAAAAATAGCTATTATGCCCAGTGTCATACCCAAGAAATAAGCCCCAGAATCACCGTTAAAAATCTTGGCAGGGTGAAAATTGTATATCAAGTAGCCAAGGCAGCCGCCTACTAGCGAAATAGAGATTATGGCAGTCTGAGGCTGGTTTATAGTTGGGCTAATAGCCAAGAAAAACATTACCATAGCTGCAATAGCAGCTATACCACCAGAAAGGCCGTCTATACCGTCTACAAAGTTCATAGTATTTGTCATACCCACCAGCCAAATAGTTGTCACCAGAAGGGCAATAAAATTAATACTCACCGAGTAGCCATTTAGCACGAGGCTGAGATTTGGGTCTGTGAAGACAAGGCTCTGGCCTGCCGGGTTACTAAGTACTTCTATTTTAATACCAAAAAAGCTAAAAGCCACAACTGCGGCGAGTATTTGAGCTGATAGTTTGGCCCAAGGGTTCAGATTGTAAATATCATCTGCAAAGCCCACTAAAAGCACTATTGTTGCCGCTACTATCAGGCCCCAATACTGTAGATTATGGCTAGGTACCAAAACCAGCGTTGTAAGTAAGAAGGCTAAATAAATAGCAATGCCGCCGCCTCTAGCCATGACTTTTTTGTGAATTTTGCGGCTATTCTCTTGTGGTTTATCTACTGCTCCCACCTTAAAAGCTAGCTTTTTTATCCACGGCACAAGTAGCACTGTTAGCCCAAAAGTGGCAAGTAGAGCTACTAAGTAGATCATTTCTTGACGGCCTTTTCGGTCACGTAGAAGCCCAGGTAGCGACCAAACATTAGTCTAGTCTGAGCGCTGATTGCGGCAAAGGCCCCAAAAATAATTGCTGTAAATGGCACCAGCACCCACTGAGCCAGCATAAATATCACCTTGTACCACTTGTGATGTGCCGGCCTCTTTGGCATCATTATAAAACTAATCCAGATGGTAGTGAAAAGACCTATTGTGGCTAGCGTGAGTATGTTTGAGGCTACAATTGGCAGCTGGTGAGCCAGCGACTGCTTACTAAAAGAAGTGTTTAGGTATAGTGGTGCCCAAGCCGCAAAGGTCAATATCAGCGGTGCTGTGGCCCAGCTAAGATGGCCCTCGAAAAGCCTACCTATTTGTAAGAGCTTATTGCTCCAGGGAATACTACTATTTTCAAAAGAGTTCTTGACTACATAAGGAAAGTCACTTACCCCATATGCCCAGCGCTGAAGCTGCTTGAACTGAGCGATAAAAGTACGGTGATACTTGCTAGCCAGTACAGCGTCTTGGTATATAGGCAGAAAAAGCGGCTCAACCTGGTAGTCGCCGTTAAATGTAAAGTAGCTTCTATAAAACTGATGGCCGTCTTCTACCGGGCTAGTTAGCGACCAAAAATCAGTCTCCACCAGGGCCTGCAGAGGCTGGGCATGTGAGGCAAAATTACGAAGTCTACCTTGCCTTACGCTCTCAACCATTACCCAAAAAGAGTTGCCGGTAGCGATAACCCGCATAGGCGCCGGAACATCCCAGAGATTATTAAAAAACAGAGTTAGCGGCTGAAAAGAAGTGTGCATTCTGTTTGGGCTTATACAAAAGGCGTGAGTCAAGCGACTAAGGTACTGGTGGTGCACTCTATTGTCGCAGTCTAGGGTTGTGACTATCACGTCTTTGATAGGAATATTTTTTTGTTCAATAAATTTCAAAATCTTACGACCGGCATAGCTAATGTTAGGCCCTTTGCCCTTGATTTCACCAGCTATTCCATCTGGGTGACAGTAAGTCTTGTAGTAACCAAACTTACTTCCAAACTCGTTCTCTAGTAGGCGGGCGGTTTCTGCAGTTTCTTTGCCGCCCCGCTCTTCATAGGTAAGAACCATGATTATTTTTTTAGTATCATACTCTGAGGCCAAAATAGCCTCAAGAGACGGCCTAACGATATCTATAGACTCATTATAGACTGGCATTATCATGCACTGCCAAACACTATCTGGGTCTACTATTACTGATTTGTGCTTGTTGAGTAGAGAGAGTCTTTCTACCTCTTTAGTGAGGCTTTTGATATAAGATCTGCTGGCCTGTCTTTGCCTGGCCAGATCTAGCTGGTGGCGGGCACTAGATAGTGATGTGCTTAGAGATTTTAGCTCTATAAGTCTTGAGTTCCAGTCTATTCGTTCGGTTTCTCTGGTTCTGCGATAGCCAACCAGTAGTGAGTAGCTCATTCTTATAGATTTTAGTAGCCAATACAAATCAAAGGCGATTATAAAATAAGCTACGCCAATAGGTACAAAAAAGCTTAAAATAATTGGGCCAAGCAGTATGCACCAGGTTGTAAGGCCAGGTATAATTTCAAATATTCGATAAAAAGTTCGCGTCTGGGCAAACCTTACTGGCTTAGTGCTGGTGGGTGTTTTAGTTTGTGCCATATTTTATTGCCGTGAAGCCTAGTAGAATCGCTATTGCCAAGATTACTACCATTAGGGTTGCTATGCTCAAAAAAATACTCAGAATTTTATTCTTTCTATATAGTAAAGCAGCCAAAAATATATTGATTGCGGTCACTACTAGGGCGATACCAGCTATTTCGTACAGTCTAAACCAAGAACCTAGCTGGTCAAAGTTTGAAATAGAAGTAAATCTTACCGGTAGCTCAATTGAGGCTCTTTGAATGTGGGTAACAGACCAAAAAATAATAAATGCGTCACCCAGTAAGCTAAGAGATACTAGACTCAATAGCCAGCCGTCTCGAAAGAAGTTCTGTTCTTTTATCTCTTTTTGAATTTTTTTAATTGAGTTCATTGTATTGTTCTATTATACGCTTAATTTGATTTCTATCATATATTATAGCTCGCTGTTGTGTGGCATCTGCAATGGAGTGAGTGATGGGAATCAAGCCCATATCTCAAGCTTATACAAGCTCGCATTCTGCCATTGAACCACACTCGCAATAAACATAAAAATGAGCCACTAATACCTCTAAAAGTTAGCTCATATTTTATCACACTACAGTAGTAATGTACTTTTTTAAATAATTCGTTTTTTGAGTCTTTTTGAGAGCTTTTGCCAAGCCTCATACTCTGTAATCTGCTTTTCGTTAGGGCTCAAGAAAAAAGAGCTACCAAAGCGACCTTTTTCTTTTGTTGCTAGTGGGCGGGTATCAATAACATTTTCGCTACCCAAAAAAGGCACTTGTGAATGTGCCTTGACCACCCTCACCTTAACCTTGCGCGGTCTGGTGACTTGATAATAAGTAAGCATAGTTGTAGACATTTAATTTTCCTTTTTGTTTTTATTTGATTTTTATTTTTTGTATTGTCTATTTGTAAGTGCAATAAAAAAATATAAACACCCTCCAAGCTCTAGTAGATTGGTAAAAACACCAAAAGTGTTTATATCTCTCTAGATAACTTTTTTTATCTCACAAACAAGACATCATAATATTAGCAAAATAAAGTCAATATGTCAACATTATTCTTGTGCTTTCTTAGCTCAATAATGACCATATTAGGGCTATTTAGCTGACACAAACCGCAAATCAAGCTGGTAGGTGCTGGGTAGCACTTGAAAAAACAGCCAAATCTTGCTAATATTATCTGGTTATACATCTAAATACTCACTTTATGGGCTCGTAGTGAAGTGGTTATCACGCCTCCCTGTCACGGAGGAGATCGCCGGT
>JBAXNA010000016.1:0-11760 GCA_037133995.1 Candidatus Saccharimonadota bacterium | reverse complement strand
AGAAGAAGCTGAGCAGGCTAGCGAGCTTTTGTCTCAAAACCCGCCTAGGACAGCGCTAGATCAAAAAGGCCTTATTTGGGGCTTAGTAGGCGTTGCAATAGTACTAATAGGTCTAATGTGGTTTTTTTATGGCCAAATTCAGCAAGAAACAGCAAAAAACCAAGAGTCTAACCAAGAAGAGCTCTTAGATATAGACACAGCAAGCGATGAGGGAACTACTCAGCAAGCCTTGCCAGTTCCGACAGATATTCAAGACGGCCAAGAAGGCGCAGAGCCCACAGATAGCTCTTTCTAGAGTAGTATTTTCAGATAGAGTGCAGTGCTAGGCTTTTGACATTGCCCCAAAAGCCTACTATAGTAGTGTGCAGACCAGATATGGGGGAAGCAGATGTACTTTTTAGTTGCCTTAGCATTCGTAATTACGTACTTTCTAAGCTGGCAAATAGCTTTTTTGGCCTATGCCAGCTTCAAGAAAACCAAACCCAGCGAAAATAGCTATAGCCTAATAGGTATAGGCTGTTTGGCAGTTGAGTTTGTGGTAGTGAGCTTAGTAATAAGCAGCCTTTAGGGCTAGTAATTACTAAATATGCCTCTTCACTTAGGTGGGGAGGCATTATTATTTGTGATTTCTTATTGACCATAAAAGCATAAGCTACTAATATAATAAGTATCTAAACTATATCTAGCTATGACAGAAGACCGCAAAATACTACTTAAAGAGTACGCCAACAGCTTTTATGCCTATTCTAGGCTCATTGAAGGTAATGTACTGTACCCTAAAAAACAAAAGTCTGTACCCAGCAGTCAGCTGGCCCTAATGTATCTGTTGCTAGGCAGCAGCGCTATGAGTACCCAAGAAATAGCTAGCCAGCTAAATACAACAAGTAGCGCGGTAACTCAGCTAGTAGATAGCCTTGAACAATCTGGTCTAGCTCTTAGAACTACCGGTGAGCAAGACCGTAGAAGAGTGGATATTGGCTTGACAGGCGACGGGGTGAGAGAAGCTATGAGTTGCCAAGAAGCTCTCGTCTCGAGACTAGATAAGTTTTTTGAAAATGTAAGCGATGAAGCTCTTGTGGAAGTCATAGAATTGCAGCACAATGTAATATATACAAATAAGGAGAAGTCATCAAAGCTATCTGGAAAATAATTAAATACTCTATGCAACTCTGGCCTTACTATCTGAGTATTTCATTTTTTGTTATAATTTTATCGCTTTTGAGCCTGGCGACTCCATTTTTAACCAAAGGCTTAATCGATGGCCTAACAACAAAGTCTTCTGGTGGCGACGTGAGCTTTGGGTATTTTATGGTATTGCTTGGGCTAATGCTACTAGCTAATATCACTATCACACTCCTCTCAAATATAAATGGCTTTATAGGTGATAACATGGCCGTAAAGCTAAATACCTTATTATCGCGCAGGTATTTTGAGCACCTCATGAAGCTGCCCTTGAGCTATTTTGATAATGAATTGACCGGTAAAATAACAGCTCGACTAGATCGCTCAATTTCTACAATTAGTATTCTGATGCAAACACTTGGCAACAATTTCGTGCAGTTCTTTTTGACTACTGCTATAACTCTTGTTGTGATTGCATTCTACTCTTGGCAGGTGGCCGTGCTACTCGTAATAATATTTCCTACATATATTTGGATTACCCATCTTTCAAGTAAGGCATGGCAAAAAACACAAGAAGGAATCAATAAGGACTTAGATAGTGCCAACGGCCGCTTTGTGGAAAGTATCGCACAGGTTCGAGTGGTAAAATCTTTCGTTAGCGAAGACCGCGAAGTAGGATTTTTTGGTTTCAAGCGAAAATCTATCGAAGGCCAAACAAAACTGCAGTCTGCACACTGGCACAAATATGATGTTATGCGCAGGATTATTCTAAATATAGTATTTTTCGCCATTTATGTAGTCATCATTTGGCAGGGCTACCAAGGCGCTTATGGCTTAGGTACGGTGGTGCTTTTAATTACCCTTGTAATTCAGGCCGAGTTCCCGTTATTTGCTAGTAGCTTTATTATAGATGCCCTGCAACGGGCCACAGCAGGTAGCAAAGATTACTTTGAAGTCATGGATACGGAGCCCAACATTATCGACAAGCCTGACTTTAAAACATTTAAAATCAAACAAGGCAAAGTGGAATATCGAAAAGTTGATTTTGGTTATGAAGGCGGCGCTAGTGTACTAAAGGATGTCAGCTTTACACTAGAGCCAGGCAGTAAGCTAGCCTTGGTGGGGGAATCGGGCGAGGGCAAAAGCACCATCGCGAACTTACTTTTGCGCTTTTATGAAGTAAATGGTGGCTCAATATTTATCGACGGTCAAGATGTCAGGGATGTGTCGCAAAAAAGCCTCAGGGCCAGTGTTGGGGTGGTATTCCAGGAGCCATTGCTGTTTTCTGGAACTGTTCGAGAAAACATCGCCTACTCCAAACCAAAGGCTAAATTATCGGAAGTTACCGCCGCTGCAAAAGCCGCCAACGCCTATGGTTTTATCAGTAAATTACCCAAGGGCCTTGATACTGAGATTGGCGAACGAGGCGTAAAGCTAAGCGGTGGTCAAAAGCAACGCATCGCCATAGCTCGGGCAATTGTTAAGGATCCAGCGATATTAATTCTCGATGAGGCCACTAGTAGCCTTGATAGTAAAGCCGAGCACGAAGTACAGCAAGCACTTGAGCGGCTAATGGAGCATCGCACCACGCTTATTATTGCTCACCGTCTGAGTACGATAGCTAATGTTGATACTATTGTTGGGCTTCGCAAGGGCCGAGTGGTAGAACAAGGCTCACCAGCTGAGCTCAAAGATGGTAATGGTATCTATGCCGAGCTACTACAGCTACAGACTCTCGGCCAAACTAAGGGAGGCCAAGCCAAACTAAAGAAATACGATATAACTTAGCTAGAGATTATTTAATCTTTATATAAAAAGACCCATTTTTATTAGCCAAATACTGGTTTATAAAAAATGGGTCTTAGTTTATTGTTCGGCCAAAGATTTAAGTAATTTTAGAGAAAGACTGGCTCTAAATATTTTATCTTTGGGCTCATTGGTAAGCTCAAGGTAGCTCAAGTATTCTGAAAAGTATTTGAGTCGCAACTCACGGTACTCTGGTAGATGCTTGGTGGAGACGTAGGTCATTTCGTTAATTAGGGCTTGGGCGCAGCCATGATCACTCATGCGGTGATTGATGTCTTGGCAATATAGCTCGTGCTCAAGCCATGCCCTTTGTAAATATGATGGCACTGACTCTGAGATATACATAAAGTTGCCTTGTATGGAATCACTTCTTTCAAACAAGCCTGCGAAGTTTTCAACAAGCGGGTTTAGATTTGCAGACAACAGCACTATGTCAAAAGCATTGCTTGGCTTAACGTCATGCAAATGTGCCTGCCTAGACTGAAATTTACCTAGGCTTAGTATGTAGCTGTGAATCCAGCTAGGAGCCCACTCTGGTGCGTATGCTTGGTTGGCTTTTGGAAGGTTCATTTGATACCCATCTGCTAGATGATTTGGATATACTACAGCACTAAGATAGCACTTTGCCAGCTCAATTGCTAGACAGCATTACCCATCACTGTTATGCTTTTAGTAGCTGCAAACACGAGATCTATTTTGGAGGAAACGTGTGGTACCTAGACTGGGTAACTCCCATGAAATTCATTAACCGATTAGACAAGAAGCTGTCAGGCAATGACAATCTACCAGATCACCATCTGTTTCTACAGGGTGACACGGTATGTCTGGCTATGCCTATGCAAGAAGACTCTGATTATGTGATCAATGTTTCGGCCCAGGTAGTCGATGATGGCTTTGGGTTGCTGATTGAGCTTGATTTAGCAGAGATAATTATTGTTTTAGACGAAACAAATTATTACCTCTTAAATCAAGCAAGAATATTTAAGGTAATTTACAGCCCCTATCAGTACAAGAGTCTGAAAAATGTCTGCCGTCTTATACAGAGACAGCTTACATTGTATGTGCAAAGCGTAGCAGACCTTTCGTTGCGTCGAGCATAGCTTATACAGCTTCTCGAACATTCCTCGGCCATTTGGCCGAGGTTTTTTATTGACTAAAGAGGCATAATTTGTTATTATCTTGAGGTAAACAATTTTTAACGATTCTGTAGCGGAAACATCACTCCTCCCACTTGGGAAACTGCTACTACGAAAAAAGGAGACAATAGTGAAAGAAGAAAAAAGCCCAAAGGTTGAAGCTGCGCCCAAAACAGCTGTAAAGAAAAGCCCCCAAACAATAGACCCCAGACTAAAGCAGCTACTTGAAGCAGGTGCTCATTTTGGTCATCGTACTGCTCGCTGGAACCCTAAGATGAAGCCATATATTTTTGGCGTACGAGGTGGAGTTCATATTATTGACCTTACGCAGACAGCTCCACAGCTAGCGGCTGCTGAAAAATTCGCCTATGAAGCTACCAAACTAGGCGGTCAGCTTTTGTTTGTAGGTACTAAGCGCCAAGCCAAGCCTATTATTGAAAAATATGCTCACGAAACAGGCATGCCTTACGTGACTCATCGCTGGCTAGGTGGAATGATAACCAATCTAGATACCATCAAAACCCGCATACAAAGACTCAAGAAGCTAGAAGCTCAAAAAGAAGAAAATGACTTTGCCGGCATAATCAAAAAAGAAAAGATGCTCTTAGAAAAGCAAATGATTAAACTTACCAAAGTATTTGGTGGCATTCGTGATATGCACGGCGTTCCATCAGCAATTTTTGTAGTAGATATGCCAAAAGAAGACATCGCCATTCTTGAAGCTCGCAAGCTTAACATTCCTGTTATTGCAATTACAGATACTAACGCTAACCCAGATCAGGCAGACTACATGATCGTAGCCAACGACGATTCTATTAAGACAATTGACCTAATTACAGGTGTTATTGCTGCAGCCGTTCAAAAAGGCAGTAGCGAGTATAAAGCTAAAGCTGAGTCTGAAAGCCCAGCAGAAGAAGAGGTGGTATAGTGTCTGTTAGTATTGAAGATATCAAAAAACTGCGTGATATGACTGGTGCCGGAATGATGGACGCCAAGAAGGCCCTAGAAGAAGCTAACGGCGACATCGACAAGGCTGTTGAGATTATGCGCCTAAAAGGCATTGCTAAAGCTGGTAAGAAATCAGATAGAGCAGCTAGTAATGGAGTGATTCAAAGCTATGTTCATAGTGAAAAAATTGGTGTTTTAGTTGAAATTAACTGCGAAACTGACTTTGTAGCTCGTACAGATGAATTCAAAACTTTTGCTCGCGACGTAGCAATGCATATTGCTGCTGCAAACCCTAGCTACGTAAGTGTAGATAGAATTGACCCGGCCGAGCTAAAGAAAGAAAAATCTACCGTAGAAAAAGAAGTTGCTGCCAGCGGTAAGCCTGCAGAATTTGCAACCAAGATGGTTGAAGGTAAAATGGCCAAATGGTACGAACAAGTCTGCTTGCTAAACCAGCCTTTCATCAAAGATGACAGCAAGACTATAGATCAGCTCACCAAAGAGCTTATTGGTAAGCTAGGTGAAAACATTGTAATTGCCCGCTTTTCTCGACTCGAACTAGGCGCCTAGCCTAAAGTAATTTATTTTGGTTATTAAATATAGCTAGCGCCAAGTGAGCTAGATGGGGTATAATAATAAATATTTATGGAATCACAGCTTCTAAAAACCTGCGAAAGCAAAATGAAATCAGCTCTAGAGCATTTGGCTAGTGAGCTAACTGGTGTTCGTTCTGGTAGAGCTAACGGCGGTCTTGTTGACTCAATCAAAGTCAACGTTTATGGCCAAGACAGCCCTCTTAAGGCAATTGCAACTATCTCAACCCCAGACGCCAAGACTATTCAAATACAGCCCTGGGACGCCGGCAACCTAGCCTCTATAGAAAAGGCCATTTCAAGCCAAGAGCACCTCGGGCTAAACCCAAGTAGCGATGGCCGAGTTATTCGTATTAATGTTCCACCAATGAGCGAAGAGACTCGTACTCAAATGACAAAACTGTGTCGCCAAAAAGCCGAAGACGCTACTATTTCTCTTAGAAACGCTCGTCATGAAGCCATAAATGATGCTAAGGCTCTAGAAAAAGATAAGTCTATCTCGCAAGATCAGCTAAGTGCGCTAGAAAAATCAGCTTCCAGCCTAATAGACAGCTACCAAAAACAAGTGCATGAAATGGTTTCACAAAAAGAAACCGAACTAATGCAGACCTAATAATCTATCTTTATTCTCTTATGCCTGAAAAACCACCACTTCAACATATTGCTTTTATTCTCGACGGCAACCGCCGCTGGGCTGCCAGAGAAGGCTTGAGCTCACTAGAAGGTCACAAGGCCGGCTACAAAAATCTAAAAGTGATCGCTCAGGCGTGTTTTGACAAAGGTATAAAATACTTTAGTTGCTACTTGTTCTCAAACGAAAACTGGCAGAGAAGCCAAGAAGAAGTTGGCTATCTTATGAATCTTGCCCTCAGGGTTGTATTAAAAGACGCCAAAGAGCTTAATTCTAAAAATGTAAGACTAAAAATTATTGGCTCAAGACTAGGTCTCGACAAAAAGCTACTCCTAGCTATAGAAAAAGCCGAAGAACTTACTGCAAGCAACACAGCCGGTACACTAGTAGCGTGCTTTAACTATGGCGGTCAACAAGAGATAGTTGAAGCCACCAAAAGCATAGTCTCTAGCGGCCTGCCAGCAGAAGAAATTACCGAAGAAACTATTAAGAGTCATCTATACAGCAAAGATATTCCGGCCCCAGATCTAATTATTAGAACCAGCGGCGAACAGCGCCTTAGCAATTTTTTACTCTGGGACAGTGCCTATGCAGAGCTATTTTTCGTAAAAAAATACTGGCCAGAGTTTAGCCCCGCTGATTTAGATGTAGTGCTAAAAGACTACTATACTCGCGTGCGAAGGTTTGGTAGCTAGTGATAGTACTAGTCATAATCGGCGTACTTATAATATTTACAATTCTTGTAGTGGCTCACGAATTTGGTCACTTTACTGCCGCCCGGCGCGAAGGCGTTACCGTAGAAGAGTTTGGGGTTGGTTTTCCACCTCGTGTTTTTAGTAGGCGCAGAGGCAAGACCCTGTATAGTATCAATCTTTTCCCAATTGGCGGCTTTGTACGCCTCAAAGGTGAAGACGGCAGTGAAAAAGGCAAGGGTAGCTTTGCTAGTCTTACTTTTTGGCCCAAAACAAGAATAATAATGGCCGGCGTAGTTGTAAATCTGCTTATTGCATACTTAATTTTCACTTTCTTGCTAATTATTGGCATTCCACCTCTTGGTCAAGATCTACCTAGCTTTGGGCCCGTTAAGCCCAGTCAGTCTGGCGAGTCTAGCCTAACGGTTTTTGGGGTCACAAAAGACGGCTCAGCTAGCAAGGGTGGTATTGCTCAAGGTGACAACATTGTATCTATAGACAACAAGCCACTAGAAGATAATGCCCAGCTAAGAGCCTACACTATTGAAAACAAAGGCAAAGAAGTGATCATTGTAATATCTAGAAATGGCCAAGAATCTAGCAAGACAGTAATGCTGGGTAGTGACGAGAAGACTGGCGTACTTGGCGTAAGTGCCGAAAAAATACAACTCACCAGCTACGCCTGGTGGGCAGCGCCTTTTGCGGCCTTGGTCTTAATGGTCCAATTTGTACTCGCCACACTTGCGGCTTTTGGCAATCTAATAATTGGTCTTTTTGCCCGCCGAGAAGTTAGCCAGCAAGTATCTGGACCTATCGGTATAGTCTCAGTCTTCTCACAGATTGTAAATTTTGGGCCTCGCTTTGTACTACTTTTTGTAGCTTCTATCTCGCTAAGTCTAGCAGTAATAAATGCACTGCCTCTGCCAGCCCTAGACGGCGGCCGCCAGTTTGTTCTTATCTTGCAAAAACTAGGCTTAAAAGTTACGCCAGAACGTGAGAACCTATACCACTTGGTGGGCTTTGTTGCTCTAATATCACTTATGATAATTATTAGTATTAGTGATATCGCCCGGATGAGATAGGCAAGTATTGTAGTGCGCAAAGATATTACAATCGCAAAAGTTCGCTGGGGAGTTCGCGATGTTGTTGAAATAATTATTGCTACAACAGTTATACCGCTGGCAATTTTTTCAGGCCTCGTACTGCTTAGTAGGGTGGGCATACTACCCCAGGGTATTCGCAATATTATTCGCACAAATGACCTAGTGGTTTATTTGGGTTTTGAGATAGTTCTTCTAGCAGTTGAGGTTATTATGCTGGCTCGGCTTATGCGTAAATACAAACTAAATGTAGGAGATCTTGGCTTTCGAAAGTTTCCTATTTTTAGATCTACGCTGTACGTAGTAATTGGAATATTTTCGTTTGCAGCCCTAATGGCCGTTGTACTCACTATAGTTGCATTTCTACTGCCTTTTATAAATACCACTCAGAGCCAAGATTCGGCTCTAATTTTTGGCAAGAAGGGCCCGGGCTTAGCGCTTGGTTTTATACTGACAGTTGTTATTGCACCAATTGTTGAGGAGCTGTATTTTAGGGGTTTAGTGCTGCCAGCTTTCACCAAGAAATACGGCTGGATAGCCGGCGTACTAATCTCAAGTGGGGCCTTTGCAATACTACACTTGCAGCCCAACGTTATTATTTACACCTTTGTTTTAGGGCTAGTTTTATCTTTTTTCTACATACGCTTAAAAAGCATTATTCCCGGAATTATTTTTCATATGATCAATAATTTTGTCGCTTTTTCTGTTCTCGCCGGGCTTATAAAATAGTAGTTTAGCTAAAATATATAACGCTCGAACTAGTACTAGCAAAAAACCCCTAGCACCAGGCCACTTCAGTTGGTACACTAGAAGTAATGATAAATTCAATTTTAGGCAATTTTAGTCACGATATTGGTATTGACCTTGGTACTGCCAATACACTTGTCTATGTTCGCGGAAAAGGCATCATGATAAATGAGCCGTCTGTTGTTGCAATAAATACTAAGAACAACCAAATACTCGCTATTGGCGACGAGGCCAAGCGAATGGTCGGTAAGACTCCGGCCAACATAGTCGCCACTAGGCCTCTAGTAGATGGAGTTGTCAGTGATTTTGAGATAACCGAACAAATGCTCAAGTACTTTATTGAGAAAGTTCATAAAGAGTCATTTGTACTTTTTCCAAGACCAAGAGTTGTAATTGGTATTCCTTCAGGAGTCACAGAAGTTGAAAAAAGAGCCGTAGAAGACGCCGCCACAAATGCTGGTGCAAGACAGGCCTTTCTTATTGAAGAGCCTATGGCTGCTGCTCTTGGTAGCGATATGCCAGTACATGACGCAGCTGGCTCAATGATTGTAGATATTGGAGGTGGTACATCAGAAGTTGCAGTTATTAGTCTTGGCGGAATAGTCTCTTCTCGGTCAATTAGAATTGCTGGAGATGAGCTGACAGACGACATTATTGCCTACGCTAAAGAAGAATTTAGCCTACAAATTGGTGAGAGAACAGCCGAAACTATCAAAATCAACATTGGCTCAGCTGCTAAGCTAGACAAAATATTAGAGGCGCCAATAAGAGGTAGAGACATGATAACAGGCCTACCAAAAGAGATGATAATCAATTCAGATCAAGCTAGAAAGGCCCTAGCCAGAAGTGTTAGAGCTATTGTAGATGCCGTAAAAAGAACTATCGAAGAAACTCCGCCAGAGCTACTTGCAGATATTATGGACAAGGGCGTCTATCTAGCAGGTGGTGGTGCTTTGCTTAGGGGCCTAGACGTCTTGTTGGCCTCTCAAACCAAAATGCCAGTTCATATCTCTCAAGATCCACTCACAGCTGTGGTGCGCGGTACCGGCAAAGTGCTAGAGGACTTAGACAGTCTAAAAGACGTTTTGGTCACTACTCAGTACGAAAAAGTGCCTTACTAATTTCACGAAGGGGTTAATATAACTAATGCGAAAACAACAATTGATTCCTATTGTCATTATTGGCTTTATAGCCCTAGCGATAGTTGCCATCAGGGCGGCAGGTGCAATCTGGCCATTTAGAATAATTTCTGATCAAGTAAGCAACCCTGCTGGCGTAGCTATAAATGGCCTTCGCAACAACTTAGCCGATAAATATAAATTTTTTAGCTCTATTACCTCGCTAAATACCGAAAACAAGCAACTCAGAGTGCAGGAGCTTGAGCTTAGGCAACAGCTAAGCTCTCTAAAAGAAGTGTCTCGTGAAAATGAGATATTGCGTTCTCAGCTAAATTTTAATAGTCGGCTTAACTTTTCTCTGGTGCCAGCTAGAGTAGTCAGCTTAGACCCAGACAATTCCCGTAGATTTATCACCATAGATAGGGGCAGCTCGAGTGGCATAAAAACTGGCCAAGCTGTAGTAAGCAGTGGGGTGCTTATAGGTACGGTAGACGAAATAAATGATTATAGTTCTAAGATTTTTTTGGTTAGCGACCCAGAGTTTAGAATCAGAGCTGTTGGTCAAGACGGTAGAGCTCAGGGGATAATACGCGGCCAGATTGGCCAAGGCTATATTTTTGAAAAAATTGCCCAAGGTGAAACAATTAGCCAGGCCGAGCAAGTAGTGACGGCAGGCACTGGCCAGGTACCTCAAGGTATTTTACTCGGCACAGTTGAAACCGTGAACAGATCTGATAACTCAATATTCCAATCAGCTAATGTCAAACCCCTAATAGACCTTAATAACCTAGAATTGGTATTTATAGTGACTGGCTTGAAACAATGAAAAATTTTCTTTTCTGGATTTTTATATTGTTTTGTGTAGTTTTGCAAATTAGCCTTGGCTCAAATTTTGGACCCTTTAGGGTGGCTATTCCACTTTGTCTTATCACCTTAATTGCCTATTCTGTTTTTGTAAATAATGAGCAGCTATTGTATATGGCTCTAGTGACTGGTCTAGTGCTCGACATCGCTAGTGGTCGATATTTTGGGCTGAATATGTTTTTCTTACTTTCTGTAGTGGTGTTTTGTAGGTTTGGCTTAAAGCTTGGTGAGCGGTCTCAGACTCTTTTGGTTGTTATTGCTACTACAGTACTTTTTGTTGTGCTTTATAACTTTTTACAGTTTGCTGGGGTACTAAATATTGAGCATATTCAAGTCCTGGTAAGTTTTGGGTCACAACTCGGCCTGCAGATAGTTTACTCTATTGTCTGGGCTGTGCTGGCTTATGCAATTGCCCGAGCTATTTCGACATCAAAATTTAGTTTTAAAAACACCCGATCTTGGGTTTCGAGGCAGTAACAATGAATATCTTTGGTAATTTTTATGACAAAGCCTACGGATTTAAGTCTTCTAAGAAAGAGCGTCGCATGCGCCACAGCGAAGACTGGTCGGCGGCTATTCTCTCTGGTAGCTCTGAAAAAATCCAGTTAGAAGACCCCGTCAAGACGCCAGTTTATATAATTTTCACAGCTGGTCTGGTTTTTCTTGCCCTAGTACTACTGAGTAGGCTGGCTTACTTGCAAATAATAACCGGCCAACGCAACAGCCTACTAGCCAGTGGCAACAGAATAAGAGTCAACCCAATTGCTGCTCCAAGGGGTGCTATATATGATAGAAATGGTATTGTTTTAGCCAGAAACAATGCTCGCTTTGATGTTGTTGTTATTCCAGCTCAGCTGCCTGTAAAGCCAGAACAGCGAACTGCGGGCTATGAATCAGTGGCTCAGCTAAGCGGTAAATCTAGTGAAGAAATCAAGTCGGCCGTTGAGGCCAAGGGCTTAAGATACAGTTTGCCTATTATTGTGGCCGAAAACATCACAAGAGA